>DASUIA010000022.1:0-14806 GCA_036273255.1 Bradyrhizobium sp. | reverse complement strand
GGGCTCGAGCCCGAGTTCCTTGAGCCGGGCCCGGATGGCGCCCATCGACGCCGGATCGACCCCGGACTCGATCACCGAGGACACGAAGGCCGCAAAGCCGGGGGCCGCCGAGCCGCTCTCGGTGAACAGTTCCGGATGGATGAAATCCAGCCCGTAGAACGGGTGCGCCTTGTTCTCGATGCGGCCGAACATGTGCGCCCCGCACACCTTGCAGGCGTGGCGCTGGATCGTCGCCGCGGCGTTGACGACATGCAGCTTGTCGCCGTTCTCCAGCACGCTGACGCTGTCGCGCGGAACCACGGCGACCACCGAAAAGATCGCGCCGTCCGGCTTCCAGCATTGGGTGCAGCCGCAGGCATGGTTGTGGGCGACGTCGCCCTTGATGCCGACCTTGACCGGCCGCTCCTTGCACTTGCACACCAGCGTGCCGCCGGCAAAGCTGCCCGAACCCTTCTTCACTCCCTGGTCAACCGATGGGTGGATATGAACAGTCATAGGCCTCTCCTCCTGTTTTCAACTGCTTGACGGTCTTGAGTTCGAAACCACGCTTGATCCATAGCGTTTTCGAGCGAAGTGGGTACCGGTTCGCGTGAAGAAAACGCGTCAAAACAAAAAGCTAGAACACCACAACCGAACGGATCGACTTGCCCTCGTGCATCAGATCGAACCCCCGGTTGATCTCCTCCAGCTCGAGAACGTGGGTAATCATCGGATCGATCTGGATCTTGCCGTTCATGTACCAGTCGACGATCTTGGGCACGTCGGTGCGGCCCCGCGCGCCGCCAAACGCGGTGCCCTTCCAGACCCGGCCGGTCACGAGCTGGAACGGCCGGGTGGCGATCTCCTTGCCGGCTTCCGCCACCCCGATCACCACCGACACCCCCCAGCCGCGATGACAGGCCTCCAGCGCCTGGCGCATCACAGTGGTGTTGCCGGTGCAGTCGAAGGTGAAGTCGGCGCCGCCGTCGGTCAGCGTCACCAGATGCGCCACGATGTCGCCGCCGAGCCTGGTCGGGTTGACAAAATGCGTCATGCCGAACTTGCGGCCCCATTCCTCCTTGGAATCGTTGACGTCGACCCCGATGATCTTGTCGGCGCCCACCATCCGCGCCCCCTGAATGACATTGAGCCCGATGCCGCCGAGCCCGAACACCACCACATTGGCGCCCGGCGTCACCTTCGCGGTGTTGACCACCGCCCCGACCCCGGTGGTCACCCCGCAGCCGATGTAACAGCTCTTGTCGAACGGCGCGTCCTGCCGGATCTTCGCCACCGCAATCTCCGGCAGCACGGTGAAGTTCGAAAAGGTCGAGCAGCCCATGTAGTGAAAAACGCTCTTGCCCCGGTGGCTGAAGCGCGAGGTGCCGTCCGGCATCACCCCCTTGCCCTGGGTCGCCCGGATCGCCGTGCACAGATTGGTCTTCTGGCTCAGGCAGCTTTTGCACTGCCGGCATTCCGGCGTGTAAAGCGGGATCACGTGGTCGCCCGCCTTCACCGAACTCACCCCCGCCCCCACCTCGCGCACGATCCCCGCCCCCTCGTGACCGAGGATCGAGGGGAAAATCCCCTCGCTGTCGAAGCCGTCCAGCGTATAGGCATCGGTGTGGCAAATCCCCGTCGCCTTGATCTCAACCAGCACCTCGCCCGCCTTCGGACCCTCCAGATCAAGCTCGACTATCTCAAGCGGCTTCTTCGCCTCAAACGCCACGGCGGCCCGTGTCTTCATCTGCCGTTCCTCCCACTCACCGATTTTTTTCTTGAGCCCGGTTCTCGACGGCTGCTGGAGAACCCCGGCCCATTTGGCAAACTGCGCATTCGCGCGTTCACAGCGCAAGCCGCAAACGAGCAAATCTCCCGCAAAATCCAGGCAAGTTATCCGTATCTTCGAAACATTGCATGCTTGCGTCCAATGTCAAGGCCGCTGATTTCGTCAGCTCCTGCCGAATCTTTTTTAAAAAATTCGGCAATGCCCATCGGGGGCCTAACTTGCGCGCTTGCCTGGACGCATGGCAAATCCACAAAGATGGCACGCCAGCCATGGCTGTTGCGATGCGGCGGGAAGGGCCGACCGCCGGGCGGGGGAAAACCAACGGAAAGTTGAAACGTAAGAATGAATTGGACGTATTATTCGGAGTGATATTCGAGAATGGAGGACCGAGGAATGATCGAAATCATCCTGACCGTCTGTGCCATCGCAAACCCCGGCAATTGCGAAGAAAAATATCTGCAATTCGCCTGGGACGGTTCGATCAACCAATGCATGATGGCGGCGCAACCCTATATTGCCCAATGGATTGGCGAGCACCCGGAATGGATGGCCAAGAAGTGGAGCTGCGGCTATCCCAACCAGCGCCGACGCGACATTTGATTTCGATCGAAGGATTGGAATTTATGGTGGCTCCCCGGCGCGTTGGCGCCGACCTCGGGAACCCGTTAGTTCGGCCCGAACGCGATTCCCCAGGGTAATTCTCCGACCTGAATCGACTTGATGACGCGCTGGTTCGCGACGTCGATGACCGAGACGTCGTTGGAGACGCCATTGGCAACCAGGAGATATTTCTCGTCCGGCGTGAACGCGCCGTGCCAGACCCGCTGTCCGACCAGCAAATATTTGAGGACGGCGTGGGTGACGCCATCGACCACGGCGACCCGGTTGGCCGGCCCGAGGTCGATGAAGCCGAGCTTGCCGTCCTTGGTGATGTTGATCCCGACGGGCTGGATGGCTTCCGACCGCAAACCTGGAATTTCGAAAGATACGGTCTGCTTGATCTGGCGTGTTGCCGGATCGATGATCGCAAGCGCCCCGCCGATTTCCGAAGTCACCCACAATTCCGATCCGTCGGACTTGTAGGCCGAGAAGCGCGGACGGGAGCCGACCAGCAGGTTGGCGATAATTTCGTGGGTCGTGGTGTCGATGAAATGGACCATGCTCGTCGTCTCTGACGTGCATATCAGAACCTTGGCATCCGGGCTGACCGTCATGCCTTCCGGTTCGATGCCTACCGATACCTCGCCCGTGGCGGCACGTTTCGCGACGTCGATGATGGTCACCATGGCGTCGTTCTCGTTCGCGACGTAGAGAGTCTTTCCCGATGGATCGAGGGCGAACTGCTCGGGGTCCGGACCGGACGGCAGTTCTCCGGCGTCGCCCAGGGTCTTGGTGTCGAAGATCTGAATCTTGTCGTCGTCGCCGACGGCCACGAACAACAGCTTGCCGTCGTGGGAAACCTCGATGCCGCGCGGACGTTGCCCGGTCTGGATGGTCGCAACGGTCGCCATCTTGTCGGTGT
This sequence comes from Bradyrhizobium sp., assembly GCA_036273255.1. GTDB lineage: Bacteria > Pseudomonadota > Alphaproteobacteria > Rhizobiales > Xanthobacteraceae > Bradyrhizobium. Next base: position 11,516 of record DASUIA010000022.1, on the reverse strand, counting down.
CGATCACGGAGATCGAGTTGCCCTTCTCATTGGAAACGTAGGCGTGGAAGGCGAAAGCGGAATTGAGCGGAAGGGCAGGCCCGGCCAGGCCGAGGCCGAGCATCGCGATCCAGCGCAGACCGAACATGTGGCATTCTCCAAAGTCTCAGGTTCAACTCAGGTCGCTCGAATGTGAACCATTTTGTGGCGCATTTGACGCCGCGGCGTCGAATTAGACAATCGTAGCGGTGGACGCTCGCGAACGGGACCCGGCATTGCGCGGCACGATAAAGGGAGTAGCTTGAAAGTCACGAAAAACAAAACGACATGCCATCGGCGGCGGTCGGACAATATCTTTTTTGGAAGAGTGTCGGAACGAGCCACGGGTTCGCTCGCACATGCATTGGAGAGGTGATTTGCTCCGGCTTCTGGTTGGTGTCTGCATCCTTTTCGCGCTCGGCGGAACCGGCCGGTCCGCTGAGCCGCTGGATATCAAGATCGGCTACCTTCATTTGGCGCCGTCGCGGATCAGGATATCGCTGATCGACGTGCCGGCCGCCAACGACGGTCTCGCCGGCGCCGAATTGGCAATCGGGGACGACAACACCACCGGACGCTTCCTCAATCAGCACTATACACTGATCGAGACCTTGCTCGGCGACGGCGACGATCCCGCTGCGGCCATCAATGCGCTCGCCGACAAGGGCGCCGCGTTCGTGGTCACCGGCCTCGATGCGGATCGGCTGCTGAAGGCGGCCGATGCCGGCAAGGCGCGCGGCGAGACCTTGCTCAATGCCTCCGCCACCGACGAGCGTCTGCGCGAGCAGGATTGCAGGGCCAATGTGTTTCATGTGGCGCCGACGCGCTCCATGCTCGCCGACGGACTGGCACAGTATCTGGTCTGGAAGAAGTGGCGCAAATGGATGCTGATGACCGGTTCGCACGACAACGACAAACTGTTCGGCGACGCGCTGCGCCATGCCGCGACCCGCTTCGGCGCCAAGATCGTCGAGGAGCGGGAATTCAAGGACACCGGCGGCGCACGACGCACCGACAGCGGGGTTGCCGAAATCCAGAAGCAGATGCCGGTGGTGACCCAGAGCGCGCCCGAGCATGACGTGCTGGTGGCAGCCGACGAGAGCGAGGTCTTTGCCGGCTATTTGCCGTTCCGGACCTGGGATCCCCGTCCGGTCGCCGGTTCGGCCGGCCTGGTACCCACCAGTTGGGACGCGGCATTCGACCAGTGGGGCGCAGTGCAGTTGCAGAACCGCTTTACCAACGGTTTTCATCGATCGATGACGGCGCAGGACATGCAGGCCTGGACCGCGGTCCGCATGGTCGGCGAGGCGGCGGCCCGCACCAACTCCGGCGACCCCGTCAAGATGCTCGCTTACATGAAGAGCCCGGCCTTTTCGGTTTCGGCCTTCAAGGGGCAGAAGCTGACGGTGCGCGACTGGAACCTGCAACTCCGGCAACCGATCCTGCTGTTCGACGGCCGAAACACCGTGTCGGTCTCGCCGCAGGAAGGCTTCCTGCATCAGGTATCCACGCTCGATACGCTCGGTCTCGACCGGCCCGAAACCAAGTGCAAGCTGCAGTGACAGAGCCGGCCGCTGGGCCGCTCGCGATCGGCATCGAGGCTGCGCCATGTTTCACAACATCAGGATCTGGGCGCGCGGCCTGATCCGGGACGTCCACGCTGTCTACCTCGCCGCCCACGATCCCCATGTGCCCTGGTATGCCAAGATCCTCGCGGCTGCCGTCGCCGGCTACGCGCTTTCGCCAATCGATCTCATTCCGGATTTCATTCCGGTGCTCGGCTATGCCGACGATCTCATCATCGTGCCGCTTGGCATCTGGCTGGTGGTGTCGCTGATCCCTCATGAGGTGATGGCGGAGTGCCGCGCCAGAGCCGACGCGGCGGAGCAGCGCCCGCGCAGCACCGTCGCCGCGGCTGCCATCGTCGCCATCTGGATTGGCGCGGCGGCGATGCTCGGCTGGGCCGGGTTTACCCGCTGGCGTCCGTCCGGGTGACCGCGCGCTTCGCACCGCATCCCGCTGCCCATGGCCATGCGCGGACGAAATCGCTGTCAATGACTAACACCGCCACCCGACTTGTGGCACAAACGCCCCGACGCTTTCCGATAGCGCCGCCCGATCTTGCGAGTTCAGCATGCCCGCGCCAAAGCCGCCCGCGTTTGAAACCCTGAGCCTGCACGCAGGCCAGCATCCCGATCCCGTCACCGGCTCCCGCGCGGTGCCGATCTATCAGACGACGTCCTACGTGTTCCAGGATTCGGATCACGCGGCCGCCTTGTTCAATCTCGAACGCGCCGGACACATCTACACGCGGATTTCCAATCCCACGACAGCCGTGCTCGAGGAGCGCCTGGCCGCGCTCGAGTGTGGGGTCGGCGCGATCTGCACCGCGAGCGGAATGGCGGCCATGCATCTGGCGATCGCAACGCTGCTCGGCACGGGCGATCATATCGTCGCCTCTTCCTCGCTCTATGGTGGCACCATCAATCTCCTGGCGCACACCCTGCCCCGCTTTGGCATCAGCACGACCTTCGTCAAGCCGCGCGAGCTGGACGCATTCCGTTCGGCCATTTCATCCAAGACCCGGCTGGTGATCGGCGAGACCATCGGCAATCCCGGCCTCGAGGTGCTCGACATCCCCGCCGTGGCGCAAATCGCGCATCAGGCAAAAATCCCGCTGCTGCTCGACAATACGTTTGCCACTCCCTATCTCAGCCGCCCGATCGAATGGGGAGCCGACATCGCGATGAACTCGGTGACAAAATGGCTCGGCGGCCACGGCATCGCCATCGGCGGCGTGATTGTCGACGGCGGCCGGTTCGACTGGCACGATTCCGGCAAGTTTCCGGTATTGACCGAGCCTTATGCCGGCTATCACGGCATTGTCTTTGACGAACAGTTCGGCCGCGCCGCCTTCATCATGCGCGCGCGGACGGAGGGCCTGCGGGATTTCGGCGCCTGCCTTTCGCCAACCAACGCCTTTCAACTCCTGCAGGGCATCGAGACCCTGGGCGTGCGGATGGACCGTCACATGCAGAACACGCACGCCGTGCTCGATTTCCTGTCGAACAACAAGGCGGTTGATTGGGTGCTGCATCCTTCGCTCGAAAGCCACCCGGATCATGAGCTGGCAAAACGGCTGCTGCCGCGCGGTGCCGGTTCGATCATCAGCTTCGGCATCAAGGGCGGACGGGTGGCGGGGCGCAAGTTCATCGAGACGTTGCGGATGATCAGCCATCTCGCCAATGTCGGCGATGCCAAGACCCTGGTCATTCACCCGGCGAGCACCACGCATCAGCAGATGGATGCCGCGCAACTCCAGGCCGCGGGCATCGGCGAGGAACTGGTGCGGCTGTCGGTCGGGATCGAATCCGCCCAGGACATCATCGACGATCTCGGGCAGGCGCTGCGCGCCTCGCAGAAGGTGTGAGCCATGAAATTATCCGTCAATGGCGCTGATATATTTGTCGCCACCGGCGGCCGCGAATTTGATTGTGGGCTGCCGACCGTGGTTTTGCTGCACGGCGCCGGCTTCGACCACACCGCATGGGCGTTGCACAGCCGCTGGTTCGCCCATCACGGCTACGCCGTATTGGCGCCGGACCTGCCTGGCCATGGACGATCGGACGGCCCCGGCCTTGGCAGCATCGCCGAGATGGCCGACTGGACGGCCGCCCTGCTGGATGCCGCCGGTGCATCCAAAGCCGGCCTGATCGGCCACTCCATGGGGTCGCTGATTGCGCTCGAAACCGCGGCGCGGCATCCGGCGCGGGTATCGGCGCTCCGACTGATCGGGACGGCGGCCCGCATGACGGTGGGTCCCGACCTGCTCAAGGCGGCTGAAGCCAACGACCAGGCTGCAATCGACATGGTGTCGATCTGGGGATTGGGTTTCAAGGCTGAACTGGGGGGAAGCCTTGCGCCGGGACTATGGATGCATGGCGGTGCGCAATCCGTGCTGCAATATTGTCAACCCGGCGTCCTCTTTAGCGATCTCTCCGCCTGCAACGCCTATCAGAACGCGCTCGCCGCCGCCGCTGGCGTGACGGTGCCAACCACGCTGGTGCTCGGCGAGCGGGACATGATGACGCCGGCAAAGGCCGGCAAGACGCTGGCGGCGGCCATTCCCAATGCGCGCACCGTGCTTCTCGCCGGTGCCGGCCACATGATGATGACCGAACGCCCGGACGAATTGCTCGCGGCGCTGCAGGATTGACTCCACCACCGTCGCCGAAGCGGCTCGCATCAGTCTGCTGTTTCGCGCGTCAGCAAAATGCTCTAACTTCTGTCCGACCAACTGGGGTCACGCCATGAGATCCCGCGTCAGGAAATTTGCCCACTTTCTGGAACGGATCGGGCTTGCCATGGCTGGCGCGGCCAGCGGGCTGTTTGTCGGCGCCCATGTTGGATCGAGCTTCGCCGCGCTCACCTCTGAGGCCTTCATCCTGATCATGATGATCAGCGGCGCGGTCGGATTCTACCTTGGGATCGATACGCCCCCGCTGCCGTTTCATGCTCACGACGAGCCCGCGCCGGGTGCCCGAGGCGCCGGGATCGATGCCCCGGAATTTCTCAGCGCAGTCGGCACATTCCTGGCGGCGTTGGCGGCCTTTGCATCGGTCGGCGTGATCGTGCTGCGCGAAACCCCGCATTTGTTCTGGACCACGATGATCATGCTGGGATGGATCGTCGGCGTCGCGATGCAGATCGTCTCCGGAACGATCGCCCGCACGCGCAAATGAGAAGCGGAGCGGACTCTTGCCGCGCCAGCGGTCTCGCAAGCGGATTGCCTCCTCGATCAGATTGATGGCACGGCACCTTTGGAACGCGGGTGATCCAAATCAGGCTTGGCAATCCCGCGGAACATTCTTGCCGCTGCACCCGTTCCCCTCAGCGAAGCGGCGATGCGGAGGAGACGAACGAGCGATGCCTGCCAGGCGTACGGACCCGGATGCAACGCGTTCCGATGGCTGGACCGCCGCGGCGCTGCTGGTGCTCCTGGGCATAGCCGTTGCCACCGATTATTTCTTTCCGGAAAACGAGACGACCCGCGTTCGTGGCCGCGAGAAGTCGCTGAGGAGGTCGCCGTCCGTTCCCCTGCACAGCACGGACGGCGTGGGTGCGGGCGAAGCAGACCGTGGACACCCGGCAACTGGCGCAGCTGGGTGGAAGGAGGCGCTGCTGCGCATCTACGGGGGCGTATCAAGGCACCGGATCATGGCGCTGGCCGCGGGAATGACCTACTACAGTATATTGGCCATCTTTCCGGCGATCGCCGCGCTGGTTGCGATGTATGGCCTGTTCTCCGATCCCTCGACCATCGCGCGCCACCTGGATCAACTCGGCGGATTTCTGCCCAACGGCGCCATCGACATCGCGCGCGAACAGCTTACGCGGGTGGCAGCCAAGGGATCGCAGACGCTCGGGGTGACATTCGCGCTCGGACTGGGCGTTTCACTATGGAGCGCAAATGCGGCGATGAAGTCGCTGTTCGACACGCTGAACATCGTCTATGGCGAAGACGAGAAGCGGGGCTTCGTCCGGCTGAACGCGACGTCGCTCGTTTTCACGATAGGTGGCATCGTGTTCGTGATGGCGGCGCTGGGATCGATCGTCATCATCCCCATCATCCTCAACTATATCGGCTTTTCGAACGCAGGCGATCTTCTTCTGCGGCTCGGCAGATGGCCCCTGATGTACCTGATACTGACGTTCGCCCTTGCCATCATCTATCGCTACGGCGCGAGCCGCGACGCGCCGCAGTGGCGATGGATCACATGGGGGAGCGCCCTCGCCGCCTTGCTGTGGCTGGGAGCCTCGGCGCTGTTTTCGTGGTACGCGGCAAATTTCGGCAACTTCAACGAGACGTACGGATCGCTCGGCGCCGTGGTCGGCTTCATGACATGGCTCTGGATCTCCGCGATCGTCGTTTTGCTCGGCGCCGAAATCGATGCCGAGCTGGAGCATGAGAACGCGCCGCCGAGGCTGACGAGAGGCGCACCATAGCGAGGCTCCGGCGGATCGCCTCTCGCCCTGGCCGGCGCTCACGCCACCTTCGTCGTTCCCTTGATCGAAGACTTGTAGCGCTGCAACGCAAAGGCCTTGTCGCTCGATTCGATCAGCGCCTCCATGATGCGGGAGATTGTCTGAAAATCCTCGCGGCTGAGTGGACCGAACTCGACGTCGTTGATCTCGCACTGATACGGCGCTAGCTCGCGCAGCAGAGCTTTGCCCTTTTCCGTGACGGCGAGCGAAATCCGCCGCCGGTCGACACTATCCTGGGTTTTCTCGACGAGGCCGAGCCTCTGCAGCTTGCTGGTCACGGTGGTGACGAAAGTGCCGCTCATGTGCAGGTGATCGGCGACGGTCTTGACATTGACGTCGCCGTCGAGTCCGAGGTGGCCGATCGAAATCAGGATGGTATATTCGATGCCCGCAAGCCCGATTTGCTTCGCATGGCCGTCGCGGATCGATTCATGCCGCGCCATGAAGGCAAAGATGTTATGTACGAGCTTTCGAAAGCCGCGATCGGTACCATCGTGCAGGAGTTCGGACCGTGTTACCGTCAACGGCAGCCCGCCACGTGAATGGTTCGACTCGCTGCGGCGCGGTGCCGGACCTCGCCCGGCTCTGGCTTTTTGGCGCGACACGGGCATTCTCCGTTTTGCCTTCCACACCCGCAAAAAACTTTGAAAACTAGCTAAGTTGTGGAGTATATAGCCGAACGCCGCGCCGGAGACCAGCATGGATGCGCGCTCCACGGCTGGTGACCACTCTGCTATTTTGATCAGGGACGTACGTCATGGCGATCAACAAGGAACACAAGGAATTTCACGCCCTCGACATGTCGAGCGGCTGGGAGACGCCAACCGGGTATCCTGCCGGTATCCAGCAGAAGATTCTGTCGGGCGCGCTCGACGAGAAGAGCAAGCGAGGCTCGCGCTCACGCCTGCTGCGTTTTGCTCCCGGCGTCTTCACCACCAAGCCATTCGTGCATGAATATTGGGAAGAGGTCTACCTGGTTTCGGGCGATCTCACCGTCGGCAACGACGAACAAGGCAAAGGCGGGGAATCGTTCGCACCGAACACCTATGCATCCCGGCCGCCCGGCGCCTGGCACGGCCCGTTCAAGTCCGAGAAGGGCTGCCTGCTATTCGAAATCCACTATTTCGATCCGGCCTGAATCCCGAACTTCGCGGCGCACACTCAGTGCGTCGCGGCCGCAAAATCCTGCATGATGGATGACTTCGCCACGCGTGCCGTGCGCATGGTCGCCGGCGTGTTGCGGCTGCGGCCGACAAAGCGAGGGATGCCTGCGGTGACCACGGCGCCGATTGCGGCGATGTCGCCGTGGTGGATGGCGTCGAGCGCATTGTCCCGGGTGCCGCCATCGGGCGCATCCAATAGCACGACGTCGGCGGCGTGGCCCGCTTTCAGGAAACCGCTGTCGAGCCGGTAGACGCGGGCATTGTTGCCGCTCGCGGCACAGATCGCCTGCTCCGGCGTCATTTCAGTAAGGCTTGCCAGATGCGCCATCGTATAGAGGATGCCGAGCGGCATGATACCGCTGCCGGTCGGCGTGTCGGTGGCGATGATGAAGCGATCAAAGGCGTCGAGCTCGAGTGCAAGCCTGCCGCATAGAAGAGCCGTACGCAGATTGCCGGCGGTGCAGACCTGAAGCGCCATTTCGCTTTCACGGATGACGCGCTCGAAATCGCGATCCGGCATCGCCGTCGGTCCGCCGTTGATGTGAAACGACACGTCCGGATGCATCTTCAGGAGATGATCGCCGGTGATCGCACCGGAACCGGGGATCGACGAGCCGCCGGTATGACAGGTGGTGATCAAGCCCGCCGCCTTCGCCGCCGCGACCAGCGGCACATAGTCGTATGCCGACTTCACCGCACCAAAGCCGGCCTTGGCGAGGCCGACGCCCTTGCCCGCGAGTTCTGTGAAATCCTCGTCCCTCAAGCCGGGCTCGAGAATGACCGAGCCCGCGATCACGCGCATGCCGCCGGGACGATAGTCGGCGAAGCAGCGCTGCGCCGCCAACGCCAGCGCTTTCACGCCTTCGGGATCGCGCGGCCGGCCGGGGACGTGCACTTCGGAGGCCGAGATGGACGTCGTCACGCCGCCATGGAGGTAACTCTCGAGATAACCCACCGTGCGCTGGCGCGGGGTGTAGTCACCGAAAGTGATGTGAACGTGGGAGTCGATCAGACCCGGAATCGCGGTCATGCCGCCGGCGTCGATCACGACGTCGCACGCTTCGACCTCGGCCGCCCTCGCCATACCCACATGGGCGATCTTCCCGTCATGGGCAATGACCGTGTCGGCCTCAACAAATGGCGCGTGCCAGTCGCCGGAAACGATGGTGCCGAGATTGGTAATTGCGACTTTCATGTCGAGCCTCCCGCCCATAGCGCTTTCGAGCGATGCGGGCACCGGTTCGCGAGAAGAAAACGCGTCAAAACAAGAATCTACAGCCCGGCTTTGATTTGATCAGAACCGACCAGGCTCTGGTGTTTCACCCCATCCAACTCATCGCTCAGCGAATAGGAGGCGAGAAGATTTTCCACCAACGCGGTCGCCCCGTTCCAGTCATAGGTACGGAAGCTGTGGCCCGCGGTGACAAAGCGCGCGCCGGCATAGAACATCTCGTATTGCTGGTGACGCGAGCCGAACTCTGAACCGACGGCATCCCAGCAGGCTTTGAGGAATTTGACCTTGTCTTCCGGATCGAGATTCGCCGCCCTTTGGGTCGTTTGGATGATCTTGTTCAGCATCGGATCGTTGAAATCCTTGATCGAGGACGGCAGCATGATCAAGGCGCCGCCGGAGAGATCACGGATCGCATTGACGAACTGCGGATAGAGATCCTGCGTCAGCACCTGCGCCGAATACATGAAGTGCTTGTTGGGCACCCAGTATTCGCCAGCCTTGAAGCCGCTCGCTTCCATGCCCGACAGCATCGCTTCCACCATGCTCGCCTGCGCGGCCATGTAGCCGAGCTTTTCGCTGACCGAGGGAATGTTGGTGGTGCCGATCGCCTCGGTCAGCCGGCGGGCGAGACCAGCCAGAAAACGAATTTTCACCGACAGGCGGATCTGCGCCTGGTAATTCTGGTACGAATGCCCCCAGGTCTCGTGGAATTGCTGACGGCAGACGTCGGTGTCGCGGTAGACGAACAGCCGGTCCCACGGGACCTTGACGTCATCGAAGTAGATCAGTGCATCGTTTTCGTCGAAACGCGACGAGAGCGGGTTGTCGAACACGGAGACCGCCGACGCTTCATACGACTTTCGCGACAGCACGCGGATGCCCTTGGCGTTCATCGGGAGCGCGCAGGAGAAGGCGAGGTCTTCCTCGCCCGGCTTCAGCGGCTGCAGGTTGGCGACCAGCACCTCGTTGGCCATGATCGAGGAAGTGCCGAGCATTTTCGCGCCGCGGATCGTGATGCCGGTGGAATCCTCATCGACGATGCGCGCGACAAGGTCCGATACCTGATCGCCCCAATTCTTGGCGCGCTCCGCCTGAGGATTGATGATGACATAGGTGAGAAACAGGTCGCTCTTGGTGGCGTAGTCGACATAGTCCTCCAGCGCCTTGGCCCGCTGCGGTCCATGCCTGCGGAAGACTTCGATGCCCATCCGCTGGCCAATCATCGCAGAGGCGACGTGGTCCGGCGAGCGGCCCATGAATCCATAATGCACGCGCGCCCAGGCCTGCAGCGCCTTGCGGCGCGTCACCATCTCCTCATAGCTCCTGGGCATCTGCCAGGCGCGGTTGACGCGGCGGTTGGAGCCTTCCGGCATGAAGGTCATCAACTCGATGTTCTCGGGCTTCGCCTGATAGTCGTAGAGTTCGGCGGAGGATTTCACCGCGTTCCGGAACGCCGGATGCGTCGTGACATCCTCCACCAGGGCGCCATCGATGTAGACTGTGCGTCCATCGCGCAACGAGGCGATATGCTCGGCACCTGTCTTTGCCACCGTCATTTTCCGCTCCATTTGTGGTTCCGTTCCTGCAGGTCACGTTCGCCGGTACGTCCGCGAACGCCTATACCATGGTGCCGATGCCGGTTCGGCCATCGCTCGTCCTCCCGAATGACCTATCTTCTATAATTACATAACTAACAAAGCTTTTCAAGCTCGCTTTCTGATGCGGGCTTCCGCAAGTTGTGATGAGAAACAGCCAGGCCACGGGTCGCCGCCTTCGGACATCACTGGCGGCGATAGCGGCGGCAATAATCGACCACGATATCGGTAAATGCCTGGGCTGCCGGAGACAGCGATCGGTCGCTGCGCGAGCAGATGCAGAAGACCAGGGGGTCGTCGGCGAACTCCCGCACCGTGGCGGCCTTCAGCAATCCCTGGTCGAGCTCTCGCTCGACCGCAAAGCGGGGCAGCAGCGTGCACTGCTTGCCGATGCTTGCGACTTCCTTGACGAGAGCGAGCGAATTGGTCACGCAGAACGTTGCAGGCTCAAACCCGTGCTGGGCGAAAACCCGGTCGAGCTGCTGCCGCAGGCCGAATGACGGTTCGGTCATCGTGAACGGAAAGCTCTGGAGGTCGCGCAAGGTTATGCTCTTGCGGCCGGCGAGCGGGTGGGTCGGCGAGAAGGCGGCAACAATCCAGTTGCGAAACACCTCCAGCCGCGTGATGTTGTCCCGCGCCGGTGCATTCAGCACGAGCCCGATTTCGGCAGCGCCCGTGATCAGCGCGTCGATCGCCTCATCGGTGCTGCTCATTCGCACGTTGAAGGTGACGCCGGGATATTGCACGTGGAACCGGTTCAGCACCGGCGCGACAAAACTCTCGATCGCGGTCTGGAAGCAGTAAACGTCGACATTGCCGGCCTGCAGGCCCTGCAGCGCGGCGATATGCGATTTCACCCGCGTGAATTCGCGCATGACGTTTTCGATCTTCGACAACAGTATCTCGCCGGCCGGCGTCAGTTTCATTCCTTGCGCACGGCGGTCGAAAATCGGGGCGCGCAGTTCATGCTCGAGCTTGGCGATCTGCCTGCTGATGGCCGATGGCGACACATGCAGTTGTTCCGACGCCGCGCGGATGGAGCGGGAATGCGCGGTGGCGCTGAAGTACCGAAGGGCCGTGAAGTCCATGGATGCGACCTCGCTGTTGCATTTCAGGCAACAGAATGGTGTCGGGATTGATATGGCATCACCGCTTGCTCCCGGTCAATTCTCCAGCGCGATTTCACCCCCCACTGGAGAGCTCCAATGCCTTACATTCACATGCTGTCCGATCCGGGCATGAACTATACTTTAAACCGTCCGTTGCTGGATGGTACTTCGCCGGCGCGGCTGAAGGAAGTCGGCGCGGTCGCGCCGCGCATCAAGGACTATGATTCCTGGCACACGGTCTGGCTCGAGCTTGCGATGCGAGCCGAGGAGGAGCAGCGCTGGTCCGATGCTGCCTCCTACTATCACGGCGCCGAGTTCTACCTGCCGGCCGGCGATGCCAGGAACAAGCTCT
>DASUIA010000021.1:0-2957 GCA_036273255.1 Bradyrhizobium sp. | reverse complement strand
GATATTCAATCTATGCGATATGTGGTATGAGGCGCCATGGCGTGGCGGGGGAAGCCATGGTTGCTGCGCGACGGATTATTGCATTGTTGGTGGACGCGGACCAACGCCGGACACTGGTCGAGATTTCTCGATCGCGCACGGAGCCGGCGAACCGAGTGGAGCGGGCCCGGATTATTCTGGCCTACCTCCAAGAGCCTTCGGCCTATGCCGTGGCGTGCGCGATGCGGGTGAGCCAACAGACCGTGACGCGGTGTTTGGAGCGTGCCGCCGAACTGGGAGTATTGGCAGCGCTGGACGACCGCGCGCGCACGGGACGGGATGCGAGGATTACGGTGGAGGCGAGAACCTGGCTTGTTGGGCTGGCTTGCGCGAAGCCGACGCAATTTGGTTATCCGCACGAGCTGTGGACCACCCGACTGCTGGCCGCGCATGCGCGCGATCACGCGCCGCGCGCCGGCCATCCAAGCCTGGCAAACCTGGCTCAGGGAACGGTCTGCAAGATCCTCGCCGCGCATGAGGTCAAACCGCACAGGGTGCGTTACTACCTGGAGCGGCGCGATCCCGAGTTCGAACCGAAAATGGCCGAGGTGCTTTGCGTCTATCGTGAGGTCGAGATGCGGCGAGCGGTGTCGGGTGGAGCTGCACAGGAGCCCGCGATCGCGGTGATCTCCTATGACGAGAAACCCGGAATCCAGGCGATCGGAACCCTCGCTCCCGACCTTCGCCCGGTGCCTGGCACCCATCCGACGGTCAGTCGCGATCACGAGTACAAGCGCCATGGAACGGTCACGCTGATGGCCGGCATCGACCTGCTGACCGGCCAGGTGCACGCCCTCGTCAAGGACCGCCACCGCAGTCGCGAATTCATCGAATTCCTCACTATGCTGGAGGCCGCCTACCCCGCCGCGACCGCGATCAAGATCATCCTCGACAATCACTCCGCGCACGTTTCGCAGGAGACCAAGGTGTGGCTTGCGGCGCGACCCGAGGGACGCTTTCAGTTCGTGTTCACCCCCAAGCACGGGTCCTGGCTCAATCTCGTCGAAGGGTTCTTCGCCAAAGCCGCCCGCTCCGTGCTCCGTCACATCCGCGTCGGCTCAAAACACGAGCTCAAACAACGCATCATGGAGTTCATCGATGATCTCAACCGCGACCCGGTGATCCACCGATGGCGGTATCAAACCCGCATTTCCCCGATGAGGCCGGCATTTTGAGCGCACTCGCGAGGATTATCCCTTAGAATGCAGTCGCTTGTGGGGGACCAAGCGGGGCGGCGATGGCGGATCCGACGGGTGAAGCGGATAGGGGTGCGCTGAGGCTCGATTTCGACCGCCGTCTGATGCTCCAGTTTCGCGGCTCCGCAATCACCTCAGATGGCGGGTTGCTCGCGTATCGGGAGCTGGATGACGCGCTGAGCCTCACCGATACAGGTGCCGATGCCCTCGCCGATGCGCGCACTGGCAAGAACGGCCGACACCTACTGGTCGGCTTGCTGCGCCAGTCGGTGTTTGGACGTCTTGCCGGCTACGAGGACGTGAACGATGCCGACCGGCTGCGCCGTGACCCGGCGATGCGTTGGTTGGTCGGCAACCGGGCGATCACCGGGTGTGCCGCCTCCGCCAGCCAGATGGGCCGTTTCGAGACGAAGTGGCTAAGTCGACCCGAGAACCTTGCTGCTCTCGCCGATCTGCCCGGTCAGTGGATCGACAAGGTGCACCAGCGGCGGCCGCCGAGAATCGTCGTGCTCGATATCGATTCGAGCGAGAGCCCGACTTATGGTGAGCAGGAAGGCAGTGCCTACAATGGGCACTTCGGCTGCACCTGCTATCACCCGCTGTTCGTGTTCAATCAGCTCGGCGATGTCGAGCGGTGCGCTTTGCGACCCGGTAACGTCCATAGCGCCGATGGCTGGCGCGTAGTGCTGGAACCAGTGGTCGCCCGTTACAGGGACACGGTGAAGCGTCTCTATTTCCGAGGTGACGCAGCCTTTGCCAACCCCGAGATCTACGAGTTCCTCGAAGCGGAGGGCATGGCTTATGCGATCCGGCTGCCGGCCAATAGCATCTTGCAAAGCAAGATCGGATACCTGCTCAAGCGCCCGGTTGGACGACCCCCGCATGAGCTGCGCCGCTACTTCGCCAGCTTCAGCTATCAGGCGCAAAGCTGGAGCAAGCCGAGGCGTGTCGTCGCCAAGGTCGAGTGGCACCCCGGCGAGCTTTATCCGCGCGTCGGGTTCATCGTGACTAATCTGGCGCGGCCGGCCGAGCGCGTCGTGACCTTCTACAACCAGCGCGGCACGGCGGAGCAATGGATCAAAGAGGGCAAGGGTGCGATCAAATGGACCCGGCTGTCGTGCCGTAACTTGGCCGCCAACGCCGTCCGTCTTCAGCTCCATGCGCTCGCCTACAACCTCGGCAATTTCATGCGAACGCTGGCGATGCCCAAGGCGGCGGAGCCGTGGTCGCTGACCAGCCTGCGCGAGAAGCTGATCAAGATCGGTGCCAAGGTCGTCAGCCATGGCCGCTACGTCACCTTCCAAATGGCCGAGGTCGCAGTGTCGCGGCAGATGTTCGTCGACATCCTGTCGCTGATCGCCCAGCTGCGGGTACCACCTGCGCCAGCATGAGGGAGCAAAGGGATCAAATGCGGCGGGCGACGACGGCAAAGGTGTGCCTTGATCGCGCCAAATCAGCGCGCCTCACCGTTCCCGGTGCTATCAACCACCGGCTTCAATCACCCTTTGCTCGCGCTGAGCACGATTTGCTGTTGCCCAAGCCGGTCAAAGGAACGATTCTGGCCCCGAAAACCGCGGGAATCTGGCGAATGTCGGTTAAAGAGGGTAAGGGCGCGATCAAGTGGACGCGGCTGTCATGCCGCTCCTTCGCGGCCAACGCCGTTCGCCTTCACCTCCATGCCCTCGCCTACAACCTCGGCAATTTTATGCGAACGCTGGCGAT
>DASUIA010000020.1:0-12731 GCA_036273255.1 Bradyrhizobium sp. | reverse complement strand
AAGCGCGCGACGGACGAGGACTAGGCGGCCCTTTGATGATCCGTCATGGCCGGGCTTGTCCCGGCCATCCACGCCTTGGGAAGCGAAACAAGACGTGGATACCCGCGACAAGCGCGGGCATGACGAATAACGTTGAACATCTCCACAGAGGCACGAATTGACATGCCGCTCCGTCTGATCTTCATGGGCACGTCCGCCTTCGCGGTGCCGACGTTGTGTGCACTCGCGGACCAGGGTCACGAGATCGCGGCGGTCTATACCCGTGCGGCAAGGCCGGCCGGGCGCGGCATGAAGCTGCAGCCCACGCCGGTCGAATTGCAGGCGCGCCGGCTTGGCCTTGCCGTGCTGACGCCGGCGACGCTGAAGACGGCCGACAGCCTGCAGGCGTTTCGCGGCCATGGCGCCGACGCGGCCGTGGTGGTCGCCTATGGCATGATCCTGCCGCAGCCCATTCTCGATGCGCCGCGGCTCGGCTGCTTCAATCTGCACGCGTCGCTGTTGCCGCGCTGGCGCGGCGCCGCGCCCATCAATCGCGCCATCATGGCGGGTGATACCGCATCCGGGGTGATGGTGATGAAAATGGACGCCGGGCTCGACACCGGCGAGGTAGCGATGACCGACCGCATCGCCGTTACCGATGACTTGACGGCTGCTGACCTGCATGACGCGCTGGCGCCGCTCGGCAGCGCGCTGATGGCGCGCGCGATGGCCGCGCTGGAACGCGGCGACCTGCAACTTCACCGGCAAAGCGACGAAGGCATCACCTATGCCGCCAAGATCGAGAAGGCGGAGGCGCGGATCGACTGGACCGGGCCAGCCCGCGCCGTGCTTCGCCATATCCACGGACTGTCGCCGTTTCCGGGCGCGTGGTGCGAGATCGTCATGGACGACCAGCCGGCGCGCATCAAGATCCTGCGCTGCGAAACTGCCGATGGTTCGGGGGCTGCGGGCGAGCTGCTCGACGATCACCTCCGCGTCGGCTGCGGGGATGGCGCGATACGGATTCTTGAATTGCAGCGCGCCGGCAAGGCACCGATGACGGCGCAAGAATTCCTGCGGGGTACGCCCATGCCGGCCGGCGCGAGGTTGGCGTGACATGCCCCGCTACAAACTGACCATCGAATATGACGGCGCGCCGTATTGCGGCTGGCAGATCCAGGACAATGGCGCCTCGGTGCAGGGCGCGCTGGAGGCAGCGGTCAAGGCGATCTGCGGCGAGACGGTTCGCGTCCACGGCGCGGGCCGCACCGATGCCGGCGTGCACGCCCTCGCTCAGGTTGCCCACTGCGATATCGCCAAGCATTTTGCGCCGGGCCGGTTGCGCGACGGTCTCAACGCCCATCTGCGGCCGCATCCGATCGGCGTGCTCAGCGCGGAGATCGTTCCCGACGCATTCGAGGCGCGCTTCTCCGCGAGGCGGCGACATTATCTCTATCGGATTGCCAACCAACGGGCCAACCTTGCGCTCGAGATTGGCCGGGTCTGGCGGTTGCCGCGACCGCTCGATAGCGATGCGATGCACGCAGCGGCGCAGCGGTTGATCGGAAAGCACGATTTCACAACCTTTCGCGATAGCGAATGCCAGGCGAAGTCGCCGGAGAAAACCCTCGACCAGCTCGATGTCGTCCGAGCGGGCGACGCCGTCAGCATCGTGACCTCGGCGCGCTCGTTTCTGCACAGCCAGGTCCGCTCGATGGTGGGATCGCTGGTCTGGGTCGGCGAGGGGCGCTGGAATGCCGACGACCTCGCGGCGGCCTTGTTCGCGCGCGATCGCGCCGCCTGCGGTCCGGTCGCGCCCCCGCAGGGACTTTATCTGGTGCGGGTGGATTATTGATTAGGTAGCGCGCAGACCCCTCCTTCGTCAGTCCGGGGCGCGCGCAGCGCGAGCCCGGAATCCATCCCACCGCGATGATTGCGGCCCCATGGATTCCGGGTTCGCGCTGCGCGCGCCCCGGAATGACGCCTGTTGTAGTCAGCGGAAATAGCGATCCAGCAGGCTGCGATAGATTCGGGTCAGGTTCTCCAGATCGGATATCGCCGTGCGCTCGTCGACCTGGTGCATGGTCTGCCCGACCAGCCCGAACTCGATGACCGGGCAATAGCTCGCAATAAAGCGAGCATCCGAGGTGCCGCCGCTGGTGCTGAGTTCCGGTTTGCGGCCGGTGACCTCCTCGATCGCGGCAACCGCCAGATCGGTGAAGGGGCCGGGCCTTGTCACGAACACGTCGGCGTTCGAGGGTTCCCACACGATGCGGGCGCGCACCCGGTTGCCGGCCGCCCGTGTCACGCGCTGCTCGATCAGCGTCCGCAGCGTCTCCCGGGTGTGGCAGTCGTTGAAGCGGATGTTGAATTTCGCGCGGGCCTGCGCCGGGATGACATTGCTGGCGGTGTTGCCGACATCGACCGAGGTGAATTCGAGGTTCGATGCCTGGAACTGGGCGCTGCCCTGATCGAGCGGCTCGCTCGTGAGCGCCACGATCAACGCCGAGATGTCCGGCACCGGATTTGACGCGCGATGCGGATAGGCGACGTGGCCCTGAACGCCATCGACATGGAGCGTACCCGACAAGGATCCGCGGCGGCCGATCTTGATGCAATCGCCGAGCGCCTCGACATTGCTCGGCTCGCCGAGCACGCAATGGTCGAATGTCTCCCCACGCTGCGCCAGCCATGGCAGCAGCTTGATGGTGCCGTTGACGGCGATGTCTTCCTCGTCGCCGGTGATCAGAAACGAAATCGAGCCCGTGCCATCGGGGCGAGGCTTGCCGCCATGGGCGGCGAGATGGTCGAGCACGGCCGCCACGCTGCAGGCGATCCCGCCCTTCATGTCGACGGCACCGCGTCCATGGAGAAAGCCGTCCTTCACTTCGCCCGAGAATGCGCCATGGCTCCATGCGGCCTCGTCGCCTGCCGGCACCACGTCGGTATGGCCGGCAAAGCTGATGTGCGGCGCCGTAGTGCCGATGCGGGCATAGAGGTTGTCGATGTCGGCGGCCCCGGGTTCGCTGAAGGTGACGCGATGGATCTCGAAACCGGCCGTCTTCAGGATATTCTCGAGCACCGCGAGCGCGCCGGCATCGGCCGGCGTGACAGAAGGACAGCGCACGAGGTCGCGGGCGATGGAAACGGCATCGATCATCGCTTGCAGCTCTCAGTCCCGCAGCAGCTCGTTGATGCTGGTCTTGGCGCGGGTACGTTCGTCGACCCGCTTGACGATCACCGCGCAGGCGGTGGAAGGCCCCGGCTGGCCGTTCTTCAGCGGCTTTGCCGGCAAATTGCCAGGCACCACCACCGCATACTCCGGGACTTCGCCGACAAAAGTCTCGCCGCTGTCGCGGTCGACGATCTTGGTGGAGGCGCCGAGAAACACGCCCATCGCCAGTACCGCGCCCCTGCGCACGATGACGCCTTCAGCGACCTCCGATCTCGCGCCGATGAAGCAATCGTCCTCGATGATCACGGGCTCGGCCTGCAGCGGCTCGAGCACGCCGCCGATGCCGACCCCGCCGGAAATGTGCACGCGCTTGCCGATCTGGGCGCAGGAGCCGACGGTCGACCAGGTGTCGATCATGGTGCTTTCATCGACATAGGCGCCGAGATTGACGAAGGATGGCATCAGCACGACGTTCCGGGCGATGAAGGCGGAACGGCGGACGATGGCGCCGGGAACGGCGCGAAAGCCGGCGTCGCGAAACCGGTTTTCACCCCAACCGTCGAATTTCGACGGCACCTTGTCCCACCACGAGGCCCTGCCGGGGCCGCCGGGAATCGCACTCATGTCGTTGAGGCGGAACGACAGCAGCACGGCCTTCTTCAGCCATTGATGGACCTTCCACCTGCCGCCGGCCTCGCGCTCGGCCACGCGTGCCGCGCCCTTGTCGAGCAGGTCCAGCGCGTCATCCACGGCCTCGCGGACTTCGCCTTTGGTCGCGGTGGAGACGCCGTCGCGGGCGTCGAACGCGGCATTGACGGTGGATTCGAGGGAGGCGAGCGACATCGAGCGTTCCTTGAGCAATCGGGTTGGCCAGGCAAGGAGCTTTTGTCGGAATTTGGGACCGGAGAGTCAAGAACACACCCCCGTCATGGCCGGGCTTGTCCCGGCCATCTACGTCTTTTTCCCGTCAACGCAGCAAGACGTGGATGCCCGGGACAAGCCCGGGCATGACGGAAATTATCAGTTGGCGGCCAGTTTCTGCAGAAATCCGGTCAGGTCATCGGTGACATGATCGACATGGGCCGCATCCCGGCCTTCCAGTTCCCACGCCTCGCGCACGACCTCGGTGCTGCCATCCGGCACCACCAGCACCGTCGTCATGCCGAGTTGGTGCGGTACGACGAGGTTGCGGGCGAGGTCCTCGAACATCGCCGATCTTGCGGGATCGACGGCGTGAAGCTGCAGGAATTTCCGATAGGTCTGCGGCGCCGGCTTCGGCTCGAGTTCGGCGGCGATGATGTCGAACACCGCCTCGAAATGCGCGCCAATGCCGAGCCGCTGCAACACCTTGTCGGCGTGGTCGGTCGAGCCGTTGGTCAGGATCAGCTTGCGGCCCGGCAGCCCTGCGATCGCCGCGCCCATCGCAGGATTCGGCTGCAGCGGCGAATGATCGATCTGATGGACGTAAGCGAGAAAATCGTCGGCGCGGACGCCGTGCTCGGTCATCATGCCGCGCATGGTGGTGCCGTAGCGGCGGTAATAGTCCTTCTGGATCCGGCGGGCTTCCTCGGCGGATACCTTGAGGTGGGCGCCGACGAATTCGCCGATTCGCTGGTCGACCTGCTGCCAGAGGTTGACGTGATGCGGGTAGAGCGTGTTGTCGAGATCGAACACCCAGGTATCGATGCCGGTGAAGCCGAGGTCTGATTTCATCACGGTGTCGCAAACCGCAGCGTCCTGCCACCGCTGCCGATTTCGACTGTGGCAAAACCGGTGGCGGCAAGCCCGCGGCCGCCACAGTCGGCCTGATCGTTGATCTCGAACTTGCTCTCGCGCGTGCAGAGCGAGGTGCTGCCGCCCCAGTTCAGCGCCTTGCCCTTGAGCATGATGGTGCGGTCATCGGCGTCGACGGCCTCGGCGAAACTGAATAGCTGCCTGGGTTGGCCGATCACATCCGGATGCAGGCATTTGCCGGGATCGATGTGATACCAGCCTCGGCTGATCACGGTCTTGCCGTCGCCGGTCCCGACCGCCGCCATGATCTTGTACGGCGTATCGTTGCACCAGGTCAGGCCGCTGGCGGATGGCGCCTGCACCGCGTCGATCATGGTCGCAAAGAAGTTCGGCGCCTGCACGATATCGGGCGCGAGCCCGCGGCTTTTCAGAAACGCCGCCAGCGCGGCCTGGGTCTTCGGGCCATCGACGCCGTCGATCGGCGCGGCGTCGTAACCCGCGATGACGAGCAGCCGCTGAATGCCGGCGAGCCGTGCCTGCTCGTCGTCATATTCGCTGTCTTCGGCAAGGTAGGCCACCAGATTGCCGTCGTCGGACTGCGTCGGGATGATCTGGGTAAAGGCCGCGGGCGTCTGCCCGGCGCGGCACTGGCGCGCCGCGGCAATGACGAAATTGTCGGCGGCGACGCACAGCATGTCGCTGCCGTTTTGCGGGATCGGGGACGCACCGTAGACACCGAGCGCGCGGGCGTTGAGCAGAATGCGGTCGGCGGTCAGCGCACCCTGGAGCACGACACGGCAGGTCGCCGGATCGATGCGAAACCATCCGCGCGTCGCCGTCGTCGCCTTGTTGTCAATGCCGATGGCGGCCTCGATCACATAACTCATGCGGTTGCAAAGTTTGAGATCCGCCTGCGCGGACGTGCTGCCGGCGAACAGCGCGATGGCCGGAGCGAATCCGGCCAGCACGGCTCTCAGTGGCATGGCCGTTGGCATCATCACTTGTGGATCAGTGTACCGGTGCCCTGATTGGTAAACAATTCGAGCAAGACCGCATGCGGCGTCTTGCCGTCGATGATGACGACGCCCTCGACGCCCTGCTCGAGCGCATAGATGCAGGTCTCCACCTTGGGGATCATGCCGCCGGAAATGGTGCCGGCGGCGATCAGCTTGCGCGCATCCTTCACCGACAAATCCCCGATCAGCTTTTTCGACTTGTCGAGCACACCGGGAACGTCGGTCAGGAGCAGCAGGCGCTTGGCCCTCAGCGCACCCGCGACGGCGCCGGCAAAGGTATCCGCGTTGACGTTGAAGGTCTGGCCGTCCTTCGAGGTCGCCAGCGGCGCCAGCACCGGGATCAGCTCATGGCCGATCAACTGGTTGAGCAGGGTCAGATCGACCTTTTCGGGCTCGCCGACGAAGCCGAGATCGACCACCCGCTCGATGTTCGAGTCCGGATCGACCATGGTGCGGGTGGCCTTCGACGCCATCACCATGTTGCCGTCCTTGCCGCACAGGCCGACGGCCTTGCCGCCGGCCTCGTTGATGTAGCCGACCAGTTGCTTGTTGATCGAGCCCGCCAGCACCATCTCGACGATTTCGATGGTTGCGGCATCGGTGATGCGCAGGCCGGCGGCGAATTCCGACTCGATGCCGAGCCGCTTCAGCATGGTCGCGATCTGCGGGCCGCCGCCATGCACGACGACCGGATTGATGGCGGTCTGTTCCAGCAGCACGATGTCGCGGGCGAACGCCTTCGCCATATTCTCGGCCCCCATGGCGTGGCCGCCGTATTTGATGACGATGGTTTCCTCGTCATAGCGCTGCATATGCGGCAGCGCCTCGGACAGGATGCGGGCCTGATCGAGCGGACTGATGTGCGACGCGTCGGTCATGAAGCGGGTCTCGTGGTCAGGAATGTGATGCGGTTTCTATCCGATTGGCGGGCGCTGCGCAAAGCATGTCCGCCGTCGTTTCAACCCTTGCGCTGCGGCCACGCCGCCGCCACCGCGAGCATCAGCCAGCTCACGATCAGAAGCGTGCCGCCGGTCGGAGCGGCAAACGGAAACAGCCTGTGGCCGGCATATTGGCGCATGGTGAGGTCGGCGGCGAACAGCACGGCCGCGATGACAAAGCCCGATGCCGCGGCGATCCCGATCCGCCGCGCGATGATGGCGCGCTCGCTCAGGGCGACCACCGCAAGCACGGCGAGGGCATGAAACAGCAGCATTGACGATGCCGGCAACAGCAGCGACGCACCCGATTGATGCGCCGATGCCGCAGCCAGGATGACGCCGTCGGCGCCCATGACCGCTGCCAGAATGACCAGGATACGGAAGCCGCGTGATTCCGTCATCGCCGGCGCTCGCCGAGCAGCCGCACCATCGCGGCGCGCAGTTCCGGCAGCCCGGCGCCGGTTCGCGCGGACGTCGTGAGAACTTCGGGGAAGGCGGCGGGATGTCTGGCCAGCGCGGCCGTGGTGGCCGCCGTGCAGGTCTCCAGTTCGGCAGGCCTGACCTGGTCGGCCTTGGTCAGCAGGAGTTGATAGCTCACGGCCGATTTGTCGAGTGTCTTCAGCACGTCGAGATCGACCTCCTTGAGTCCATGCCGGGCGTCGATCAGCACATAGACCCGCGCCAGCGTGCTGCGTCCCTGCAGGTATTTGTGAATCAAGGCAGTCCAGGACGCAACCCTCGCCTTCGGTGCGGAGGCGTAGCCGTAGCCGGGCATATCGACCAGCCGGAAGCCGGCCTTTTCGGGGCCTTCGAAAAAAATCAGTTCCTGGGTGCGGCCCGGCGTATTCGAGGTTCTCGCCAGCGCGTTGCGTCCGGTGAGCGCGTTGATCAGGCTCGACTTGCCGACATTGGAGCGGCCGGCAAAGGCGATCTCGATGCCCGCCATCGGCGGCAGCGTCTCGATCGAGGGCGAGGCCCAGAGAAACTGCCAATCCCCACTGAAGAGTTTGCGGCCTTGCTCGATCAGCTTCGCATCGGGATTCGGGGTCATGCGAGAGCTTCCGGCAGCAGTTCCTCGTTGCAGTTCCTCATGGTGAGGAGGCGCTTCCTGGCGTCGTCTCGAACCATGAGGCCCGTGGCTCATCCTTTGAGGGATCGAGACGATCCGAATAGCTCTACGTCACCTTTTTGGACGCAAACGTGGCCCTGAGATTGTCGAACAATTGGACCTTCACGCCGTTGCGGCGCATGATGAAGCTCTGCTGCAGCACCGACAGCGTGTTGTTCCAGGCCCAGTAAATCACCAGACCCGCGGGGAAGCCCGCGAGCATGAAGGTGAAGATCAGCGGCATCCAGTCGAAGATCATTTTCTGGGTCGGATCCGGCGGCGTCGGATTGAGCTTCATCTGGAACCACATCGTGATGCCCATGATGACCGGCCACACGCCGAGCGCGAGGTAGTGGCCGAACAGCGGCACCTGGGTCGGATCGAAATGAAGCAGGCCGAACAGGTTGAAGATGTTGGTCGGATCGGGTGACGACAGATCCTTGATCCAGCCGAAGAACGGCGCATGCCGCATTTCGATGGTGACGAACAGCACCTTGTACAGCGAGAAGAACACTGGAATCTGCAAGGCGACGGGAAGGCAACCGGCGATCGGGTTGATCTTCTCCTTCTTGTAGATTTCCATCATCTCCTGCTGCTGCTTCATCTTGTCGTCGGGATAGCGTTCCTTCAGCGCGGCGAGCTGCGGCTGCACCGATTTCATCTTGGCCATCGATGCGTAGGATTTGTTGGCAAGCGGGAAGAACAGCAGCTTCACCAGTACCGTCACCAGCAGGATGGCGATGCCGAAATTGCCGACCAGATGATAGAAGAAGTCGAGCGCGAGGAACATCGGCTTGGTGATGAAGTAGAACCAGCCCCAGTCGATCAGCAGATCGAAATGGTTGAGCCCGAGTTCCTTGCTGTAGCCACCGAACCCGCCGATCGGAAAATTGATGCCGACGACGCTGGCTTCCTTGGCTCCCGCGAACAGCCGCGCATTGGCGCTGCCGGTTCCGCCGATCGCGATGGTCTGCGGGTTCTCCAGATAGTCGGTCTGATAGGTTCGCACGCCGTTCACGAGATTGGACGAGAACCGTGCGTCCAGCTTCGCGCTGGTATCCGGCAGCAGCGCCGAGGCCCAGTATTTGTCGGTGATGCCGAGCCAGCCGTCGGTGACCTTGAAGTTGACCGATTTGGCATCGTCGATCTTCTTGTAGCTGTATTCCTGCAAACCGCTTTCGCCGAGATAGCCGACCAGACCTTCATGCAGGATGTAGTAACCCGCGACCTTGGGAGCGCCGTGGCGCGAGATCAGCGCGAACGGATAAAGCGTGACCGGGGCGCTGCCGACGTTGCTGACCTCGTCCTTGATGGTGAAGAGGTAGCGCTCGTCGATCGAAATGGTGCGGTGGAAGACGAGGCCATCGCCATTGTCATAGGTCAGCTTCACCGGGCTGCTCGGCGTCAGGCTGCCCGAGCCGTCCTGCTGCCATGGCGTGTTCTGGTCGGGCATCTTCACCGTGGAGCCGCTCGCCGCGACCCATCCGAATTCTGCATAATAGGGGTTCGCGGTGCCGGAGGGCGAAAACAGCACGATCGCCGGCGAGGTCGGATCGACGGTTTCGCGGAACTGCACCAGCGACAGATCGTCGATGCGCGCGCCCTTCAGCGAGATGCTGCCGGAAAGCCGGGGGGTGTCGATCTTGATGCGCGGCGCCGAGGCAATGGCGGTGCTGCGGTCGACGACGGCCGTGGAGGCCGGCTGGGTCGCCGGCGCATTGGCGGCCGGCGCCGCCCCGCCTTGCGGAGTGGCGGGAGTGGTGGCGGCTTCGTTCTGCGGCGCAGGCTTCACCAGTTCGCTCTGCACCTTCTCGGCGGCACGGCGTTTTTCCATCTGCGGCAGGTTGAAGAAGTATTGCCAGCCAATCAGCACGAGGCCGGACAGAATGACGGCGAGGATGGTGTTGCGATTGTCGATCATCGTTTGAGGTCTCGTCATTCAGTTCGGGTGGCGGCCTTGCCGATCGAGCCGGTGCAGCGCCGAGCGGAGATCGTCGAGCATGACCGCGAATTCGCGGCTAAGCGCGGCACGCCGGCCGACTAGCACATAATCACTGTGCGGTCGCATTGATACCGCCTCCAGCCGCTTCACCAATTCGCGAAGCCGGCGCCGGATGCGGTTGCGCTCGGTGGCAGTGCCGTTCTTCCTGCTAACGGTGAAACCTACCCGGATCGGGCCGAGATCGTCGCGGCGGCGGCTTTGCAGCACGAAGGCAGCGCTGTTGACCCGCGCGCCATTGGCAACGGCGAGGAAGTCCGCCCGCTGCCTTAGCCGATCCATCAGAGGTCTCCGGGAAGCCCGGCTCAGGCGCTCAGACGTTTGCGGCCCCGCGCGCGGCGCGCGGCGAGGACCTTGCGGCCGCCGGTCGTCGCAAGGCGGGCGCGGAAGCCGTGACGGCGCTTGCGCACCAGTTTGCTGGGTTGATAAGTCCGCTTCACGCGTCGTTCTCCGCTGACCGGGCAATTTGCCTGTTATTGAGATCGGCCCGCCGATGCTGACCGGCCCAAAACGTGCCGTTTCCGGCCCAAATGAGCCGCCCCGGTCGAACCGGGCCATCGCGGACAATTGGCGCGGCTTATACGGGAGCGTCCCGTTTTCGTCAATGTTACGAGGTGCCGCAATCGGTGTTCCTGCCGGGTCCTTTGAAACGGCGCAATTGGACCCAATATAATGAGTTTGGCGGCGATTTAGGTGCGGCCGGCGACCTCTGGGTCGCGCGCTGCGACCGGGAACCGGCGGACATTATCGAACTGTAATTTGACCGGTTTGGTCGCAAATCGCATCTTCGGCTGCCAGGCATTGAAGGCGAAAGATCGTGTCATCAACAGAGCCACGGCCGGATGCGGAAAAGCCACGGTTGCTGCCGTCGCGGCGGCTCGGCCTGTCGGGCAAGCTGCTGCTGCTGACCATTCCGCTGGTGATGATCGCGGGATTGCTGATCTATGTGCCGGCGATCGCCAACTTCCGGATGAACCGGCTGAACGATCGGCTGGCGGCCGCGAACACCGCCGCGCTGGTGCTGGATGCGGCCCCCTCGGGCATGGTGCCGGATTCGTTGGCGCGGCAGATCCTCGCCAGCATCGGCGCGCACGCCGTTGCCATCAAGATGGGCCAGCAACGGCGGCTTTTGGCCAGCGCCGATCTGCCGGCGGCGGTCGACCACGACGTCGACATGCGGACGATGACGGCATGGTCGGCAATCGTCGACTCCTTCGAGACCATGCTCGAAAGCGGCAACCAGACGATCCGCGTGATCGGGCCGGCTCCCGGCGGGGCGCAGTTCATCGAGACTGTCGTCGATGAGGCGCCGCTGCGCGCATCGATGTACCGGTTTTCCCGCAATCTGCTGCTGGTCGCGATGGCAATTGCGATGTTCACGGCCGGACTGGTCTACATCGCCCTTCATTTCCTGTTCGTGCGGCCGATGCGGCGACTGACCGCGAGCCTGGTTGGCTTCCACGAGAATCCCGAAAGTTCGGCCCGGATCATCGTCCCCAGCCAGCGCGGCGACGAGATCGGGGTGGCCGAACGCGAGTTGTCCGACATGCAGCGAGATTTGGTGTCGATGCTGCATCAGAAGAGCCGGCTCGCCGCCCTCGGCCTTGCGGTGTCCAAGATCAACCATGATCTGCGCAATCTGCTTGCGTCCTCGCAATTGCTGTCGGATCAGCTCGCCAGCGTGCCCGATCCGCGGGTGCAGCGGTTCGCGCCGAAACTGATGCGCTCGCTGGAACGTGCGATTGCATTCTGTCAGTCGACGCTGTCCTATGGTCGCGCCCAGGAGGCGGCGCCGGACCGCCGCATGATGCTGATCGAGCCTGTCGTGATCGAGGTGCGCGAATCCGCCGGGCTCGCGTCGGATGGCTCGATTGCATGGATCAGCGCGATCGAGCGCGGGCTGAGCATCGATGCCGATCCCGACCATCTGTTCCGGATCCTGCTCAACCTCGTGCGCAATGCGGCGCAGGCGCTCGAAGGCCGCCCGAAGAGCGACGCGGCGACCCAGCAGATTCGCATCACCGGACGCCGCGAGGGATCGGTCGCGATCATCGAGGTATCCGACACCGGGCCCGGCGTGCCGGCGAAGGCCCGCGAACATTTGTTCGAGGCGTTCCAGACCTCCGGCCGGCCCGGCGGCAGCGGACTCGGCCTTGCGATCGCCGCCGAGCTGGTGCGCGCCCATGGCGGCGACATCCATCTGGTGGAAGGCACCATCGGCGCGACCTTCCGGGTCACCGTGCCGGACCGGCCGGTGGAACTGCTGAGCGTGCGCAACGAGCGGGCGCGGGCCTGAGCCAATCCGGCTTTTGACGACCAATTCCGTCATTTGCGTGAATCGCCGCGCCGCAACCGGCGGGCAATGGCGCCCGGACGGACCTTGCCAAGCCCGCCCGGAGCCGGTAGCAATGGCGCGCTTTCGCGACCACTGTGTTTTCCGAATGCATGCGGCCTCGGCGGGCCTTGCGCCTGCAGGGCCTCGCGAAAAATGCGCCCGTAGCTCAGCTGGATAGAGCACTAGACTACGAATCTAGGGGTCAGGAGTTCGAATCTCTTCGGGCGCGCCATTCTGCGGTTTTCCACGATGGCGTTGCCTACGGGCCATGCAAGCGCCCATCAAGCCGGCGGCCAATTGTCGCCATGGAGTCTTGCCGTTCGGAGCTGAATGGCGCTTGACATCTGTAGCCTATGGACTACATAAGGCCTTTATGGTCGAAGTGCGCCAGACGGAGGAGTTTTCGGGCTGCTGCGCCGCCTCAGGGATGCAAATGCCGTCGCGCGC
>DASUIA010000019.1:0-4066 GCA_036273255.1 Bradyrhizobium sp. | reverse complement strand
GGAGACCGGCGGCCGGTCGCAGCTCGCCATTCTCGTCGCCGCCGCCATCATCCTGGTGCTGCTCGGGTTCGGCGGTGGCCTGCTGCGCCATGTGCCCCAGGCCGCGCTCGGCGGAGTCCTGCTGTTCGTCGCCATGCGGATCATCCGGGTCAGCCAGATCGTCTCGATCTACCGGCAGTCCGTCGCCGAATTTCTTTTGATCGTCACCACTGCCGCCGCCATCATCATCCTGCCAATCGAACAAGGCGTCGGCATCGGAATAGCGCTCTCGCTGCTGCACGGAATCTGGAGCACAAGCCGCGCCCGGCTCATCCTGTTCGAACGTGTGCCAGGTACTTCCATCTGGTGGCCGTCGAATCCGCACATCCCCGGCGAAACCGAATCCGGGGTGATCGTCGCCGGATTCCAGGCTCCGCTGTCGTTTCTCAATGCGTATCACTTCCGGCGGGATCTGATGGCACTGCTGCATGCCGCACGCGAGCAGCCACGGCTGATCGTACTGGAGGCGACGGGCATCGTGGAGATCGACTTCACGGCCGCGCAGGTCCTCAGCGATACCATCAACGCATGCCACGCGGCCGCCATCGACTTTGCGATCGCCCGGCTCGAATCGGCACGGGCACGAGATGCGATCGAGCGCGCTGGCATCGAGCAATTGCTTGGATCGAATCATCTGTTCCAGAGCGTGGAGGAGGCCATTCGGGTGCGCCGCGACAAGGCCGGGACCGCGATCTGACACATCGGCAAGGAACCAGGGAGAGCTGATCAGGAACTGAACATCGGAAGGAACCGGATCGAAAGAATTGCGCGGCAGGCTCGGAACAGTTGCCGATTTTTTCTGTTGCCCCTTCGCCTAATTCGAACGGAGCACAGCGCATGGCCTTCAGCACAACGTCTTATTTGGCCGGGGTGGGATCCGTCGTTGTCATTCTCTCCACCGGATTTGCCGGCGGCTACATGCTGGCGAATCCAACGCATCGGGATCCGCCAAACCGGCTGCAGCGCCTGGCCGCCGAGAATCAGGACACCAGGCCCGTTGCGTCCGCGACACCGACAACGAAGCCCGAAGCTGTTGCCATGTCCACGCCGGCCTCGACGCCCGCGCCGGCAACTCCGCAACCCGCAGTGGCCGAGCCGCCCGCGCAGTCAGCTTCCGCTCCAGTCGCGGCGAAGGCGCCCGAACCGGTTCGCAGTTCGGCCGCCCAGGTGAATGCTGAAAGGACAAATACCGAAAGGGCGGGCGCAGAAAAGGCCCGGATTGCCGAAGCCAGGGCGACGGAAAGGAAGCGCGCGCAAGCGAGAAAATTCGCAGAACGTCAACGCAAGCGGAGAGAGCTGGAAGTCGCCACCGTAGCGGTCAGGCAGATGATGCATGACAGGGGCGGCGAGGAGTTCGCCGCAATGGACCGGTCCGAGCCGTCGCCGCCCGAAATGCCGCCCTTAAGCCTGTTCGGACAGTGACGCCCGTCAATCGTTTGCTATCGAATCAAGCGATCGAGACGATTTCAACCTCGCCGTCACCCACCTGGACGACATCGCCGATATTCTTGCCGAGCAGCGCCCGGGCCAGCGGCGAGACGTGCGAGACTGATCCGTGAGCCGGATCGGCCTCGTCTTCTCCGACGATCTGAAAAGTCTGCTGCCGGCCGTCGTTGCGCAGAATGGTTGTCCTGGCTCCGAAGCGGACTTTCGAGACGTCGCCCGAGGCGGCGACGACCTGCGCGCTCATGCGCCGCGCTCTCCAGTACCGCAACTCGCGCTTGGCCGAAGCCATCGAGGCCCGGTCCGCAGCGGCCTGCGCCAGCGCATGGGCCGTTCGCGCCTCGGCAACCGCGGCCTCGATTCTGGCGAGACCCGCCGCGGTGACAAGGTTTGGATGCCCCGAGACCGGCCGATCGGGTAGAGTTTCGACGCTGTCGATATCCTGCTCTCGCACGAAGGCTCTGCTCATTTGGCCTATCCGCTCGTCCCCGGGGCGACCGGTTTGTCTCGTGGCTGATTCCGCTTCTCATTGCGCACCACGTCCGGCTCGGGACGATGCGCGGGCTTGGGGTCGGACCTGGGCATGCCTTTTTGGCCGCCATGTTTCCCGCCCTCATCCTGTACGCCTTCGAGATCGTTTTCCTTCGGCATCGCTGCACCTTGGTTTGCGGCAAACACCTTTGAAGTCTCTCGAGTCTTGCGTTCCACCGCGGCAAAAAACCAATGCGATGCGCAACTACTGGTTCCATCGGCGCCGAACAAAGAAAACCCGCCGCGGGCGTCAACGCGCGCCGGGCGGGTCCAGTTGGGGGAAGTCCTGGGAGGGAGGGGACTTCCCAACGATAAACACCTGACCGGTGCGAGGTTCCTATCTCCGGTGCGAGGTTCCTATCTATTGACGCAGCTCCGGGACGCCGCTGCGGCTTTTTGCATGATCATGGCCAGGACAGCCTCGATGATGCGGTTGATGGCCGTGCGCCGATAGGCCCAGCGTTCATCAGCGTCGGGAACTGCGATCACCATGGCGGCATTGGCTTCGAACAGCAACAGATCGCCATCGCGACCGAGCCCAAAATCGACGCCGGCGTAATCGAGACCAAGCACGTCGCGGATTCGCGCCAGCGCCTTCATCGCCTTATCCCCAAGTGCCCCCGGCATATCGGCGAGGAAACGCGCCTCCTCGGCACGATGGTCGGGCTGGTCGGCCATGTCGGACGTGAAATAATGCACTTTCCAATTCCGCGATATCGCAAGGTGCAAGGGGTAGACTCGACCACCGACCATCATGACCCGGTACTTCCGCGCATTGCCGTCGTCGCCACGGGCATCGAGATATTCGATGACCAGCAGTTCATCGCCGGGAAGACGCGCCGCCGCCTCGGACAATTCGGCCGCCTGCTCCGCCAGATGGAAATTGCGCCCGGTATGGTAGCCGGGAGAGCGCAGCAACAGCGGAAAGGTAAATCCCCGCGCCGCCACCGCTCGCGCGCCGTCGGGCCCGGCCAGGATCTCGCGTGCGATGGCGATGGTCCGGGGGGTTGCCACGCCGGGCACGTCGCCGAGCCTGATGGCGTTGTCGATCCGGCCGGTTTTCATCACCGCGCGGGGATCGTTGATCACTGGCGCGGTGGTACGGCCGATCAAGCCGGCCGCCGCCCGAAGCGCCGGCTCGCATAGGTCGGCGTCGCCGATCGCGTTGAAGATCAGTTGATGGGGCGGCAGCTCCATCGACGGATCGAGATAGTCGGCGACAATCACCGATGTCAGAAAAGTGCAATCATCCAGCAGTGCAGCGATGGGAATGTTGCCGCCGCCCGATGAGACGAGTTGCAGCAAGGCCACCGGCGGCCCGGTGCCGCGGTACGGCAGCGTTGAAACTGCGTGATGGCGGAAGCCCTTCTCGAAATGGTATCGCGCAGCCACGCGCTCGCCGATATCGGACAGCACGGCACCCAATCCCTGATGCGCCTCGGCGTGATCCGGATCGAGATGCAAAACTGCTTCGTAATGGGCGCGGGCTTCGCCATGCCGGTTGGCGCGAAGCAGCAAATTGGCGAGGTTCACATGCCCCTTCGGGTTTCGCGGGTGGTGCAGGATCGCCTCGGCGTAGACACGGCAGGCGGCGTCAATGGCGCCCATGCTCGTCAGCAGCGTGCCGAATTCGTTCAGTGCGCTGAAATTCTCGGGCATCCGACGCAGGATATCGATAAAGGCGAGTTGCGCCTGCTGTCGCTGACCGAGGGCCCCAAGAAGTGCCGCCCGCTCGATTTCCATAGCGGCGTCGCTCGCCGCGGGCGCCGCCGCGAGCAGATCATCGAGCTGCCGCAGCCGCAATTCCTGCGCCAGCCGGGGAGCCCAGCCGCGAACCTCGCCGGTCGCGTCAGGCAACAAGGGAGCCGCGTTCTGGTTCAGTCCGGTCACGATTTCGGCTGGTCCGGGTGGGCGTTGGGGCTATGAGCGGTTTTCCACGACCGCAATATCCGCTGTTTCGCCGCCGGCGCGTATCAGATAATTTCGGCCGCTTTCGCGGCCCGCACGCGACATTGCTGAATGTTTCCGGGCCCCCATGATTGAAACGGCCGGC
>DASUIA010000018.1:0-8142 GCA_036273255.1 Bradyrhizobium sp. | reverse complement strand
GGCACGCAGATGGCGCGCGGCGTCGAGGGTCGCGCCCGCATCGTGGCTTACTTCTCCGAACAGATTCCGATCCGCCGCGCCAAAGGCGGCGAGGACCTGTTCTCCCAACTCTGCCATGCCACCCACGAGGACGGTGCGCTGCTGTCGCCGCAGGATATTGTCGACCACATGAGTTTTCTGATGATGGCCGCGCACGACACGCTGACCTCGTCGCTGACCTCGTTTGTGGCGGCGCTGGCCGCAAGCCCGGAATGGCAGCAGAAACTGCGCGCCGAGGTTCTCGGCATCGGCATTGCTCCCGATGTGCCGACGTCGTCTGATCATCTCGAAGCGATGCCGCTCGCCGAGATGGCGTTCAAGGAGGCGATGCGGCTGCGGCCGCCGGTGCCATCGATCCCGCGGCGTGCGACCCGCGATTTCAAGTTCGGAGGTTACGAGATTCCGGCCGGCGCGCTGGTCGGTCTTAATCCGCTGTTCACCCATCACATGCCGGAAATCTGGCCCGATCCCGATGCCTTTGATCCTCTGCGCTTCACCGATGAAGCGCAGCGCGGCCGACATCGTTTTGCCTATGTGCCGTTCGGTGGCGGCGCCCATATGTGCCTGGGACTGCATTTCGCCTACATGCAGGCGAAATGTTTTGCACGGCATTTCCTGCAAAACCTGAGCGTCTCGCTACCTCGAAACAGCAAGCCGAACTGGCAGATGTGGCCGATTCCCAAGCCGCGCGACGGCTTGCGGGTCACGGTGATGCCGGTGTGAGGAGGATGTCGTCATTGCGAGCCAACGGGTCGCGCGAATGCGCGCCCGATGACAGGCTCCGCGAAGCAATCCAGTATCCGGCGCGCGCCTCTGGATTGCTTCGTCGCTTTGCTCCTCGCAATGACGGACAAAAGTGATTGAGACAAATTACCCCGCATTGGCGTCGAACGCCTTGCGCATGGCTGCATAGCCCTGTTGCTGCCCCGTCCAGTTGCGGCCACCGGTCATGGCGCCGTCGATGACGAGATCATGCCCGTTGATGAAGGTGGATTCGTCGCTGGCGAGGAACACCGCCGCGTGCGCGATGTCATCTGGCAGACCGGCGCGCGGGATCGGCTGGACCGACCTGGTGACCTCGCGCATCACGGCAGCCGTTTTCTCGGCGGCTTCCGTCGAGAGCCCCAGGGCTTTTCCGAAAATGCCGGTGGCGATTGCGCCCGGCGAAATGCTGTTGACGCGGATGCCGGCTTCACCGAGCTCCATGGCCACGCATTTGGTCAGGTGAATGACCGCGGCCTTGGCGGCACTATAGACGATCGAGGATGAGAAGCCGGCGAGCCGGCCGGCAATGCTGCCATTGTTGATGATGCTGCCGGAGCCCTGGCGTCGCATATGCGCCGCCGCATGCTTCATCCCAAGCATGACGCTGCGCACGAGCGTCGCCATCGCGGCATCGAAACGCTCGACCTCGAGGCCTTCGATGCCGCCCGTCTGCGCCGGTCCGCCGGCATTGTTGAACAGGCAATCGATGCGGCCGAATTTGCCGACCGCTTCATTGATCAGTTCGCGGACGTCGTCTTCGATGGTGACGTCGGTGCGGCGGAAGAGACAGGCGGGGCCGAGCTTCTTCGCGAGCGCTTCGCCTTCGGCGGCGCGGCGGCCGGCGATGACGATTTTTGCGCCCTCGGCCACGAATATTTCGGCGGTGCGTAAGCCAATTCCGCTCGTCGCGCCGGTGATGACAGCTACCTTGCCATTCAGCCTGCCCATTTGTCCGTCCTCCTTTTTGACACGGTTTGGTAAAATTATGTTTGTCCCGCCCAAGTAGCGCAAGTCACGCGTTGCGGATCGCCGGTATCGCCCCGATCGGTTTTCATGTCACGGAATGCCTCGCCATCTCCTGGTGTTGAAGGGGATAGCTCACCGCCGGCAGGTAGTGGCCGGCCGATTTCGGCTATGATGATGAGATCTCTTTCGGGTTCGGAATACCCCTTGATGCGGCCCATAGCAGGATTGATCGGCGAATTTCGGCGGGGTTGGCAAGGAATCTCCCGACCTTCGCTAGCGTTGAGTCTGGGATTCTCAATCGCCTGCCTTGCGCTGTCGACGGCAGCGCGCTGGATTCTGGCGATGTTGCGGCCGGACGTTTATTTCACACCGTATTTTCCGGCCATTTTCTTTGCGACCGCACTGGGCGGCTATCGAGCTGGTATAGCTACCGCGGTGGTCGGCGGCGGGCTCGGCATCACCTTGAATTTCGGCGATGCGCCGAGCAGCTTCTACCCGCGGCTCGTGCTGCTCGTGATCTTTGAGATTGTGGGCGGCCTGACGATCTGGGGCGTCGAGCATTACCGCTCGGTCGTCGCCCGGCAGCGGGAAATCTCCAAACGACTGATCCGGGAAGAGGAGTATCGGAAGCTCGTGGTCGACGAGTTGCAACACCGGCTGAAGAACAAGCTATCGACGGTCCATGCCGTGCTTCATCAGGCGCTGCATAACCAGCCGCAGGTGTGGGCCAGCATCGATCACCGCATGCGCGCGCTCTCGGCAACCGACGAACTCATCGCCAGGGTGGATGGCGGCGGCTGCGACATCAAGGATCTCTTGCGCTCCGAACTCGGACCTTACGGCCATGTTCGTTTCACCCTGAACGGTGAGAGTTTGTTTCTGCCGGCCAAGCTCGCCGTCAGCCTGGCGCTGATCTTTCACGAGCTTGCGACCAATGCCGGGAAGTACGGCGCGTTTTCCTCCGAGCGCGGTGTGCTTCAGGTGTCGTGGTCCATGACCGACGACCGGTTGAATATCGCCTGGGATGAGACCGAGGGACCTTCGATCGGCAAGGTCGGGGAGCCTGGATTCGGCAGCAAATTACTCGAATCGGCGCTCAAGCCTTTCGAGGGCAAGACCGAGATCAGTTTCTTGAAGAGCGGCGTCCATTGCACCATGCAGTGTCGCGTCCCCAAGGCCTGATTTGGAGGTCTGATTTGGAGGCCTGATTTGGAGCATCGCCAAAGGCGCGCGATGTGGGACACAAAAGCGGCCCCCCGGTGCAGATCGTTGACGTTCTGTTAACGACGTTCGTGACGGCTGGTTGTAAGGGCGCCAGCGCGCAATTCCGTGATCGCGTACTTAACCAAAACTACAAGAGACTTTGCCAGTCTCGCGCTCGCCATGCAAAACCCGCCATCCGATCAGATTCCATCTGCAACCGCGCCGGACGCCCGTGAATTCGCTGCCGGGGGTGAACTCGGCCTGCTCCGGGATATCCTTCGGCTCCTCCCTAGCGGTGTTACCGTTCAGGACGAAGAGGGCCGCTTTCTTTTGATCAACGACGCAGCAGCCTCGCAACTGGGGATGGCGACCGGCGACGCCGTCTCAAAACAGCTGGACGCGCGGCGGGCCAAAGGCACCGAACTGCTTCGCGCCGGCCGGCCTCTCGTTGCGGAGATGACGGCGACCGGCGGCAACGGCGAGCAGGTTCTTCTGACTTCGCACCGCCCGGTTCGCATCGCAGGCCGCAGCCTCTTGTTGTCGAATTCGACCGACATCAGCGAACAGAAGGCGGTCGAGGATCACCTTTTTCGTTCGGCCTATTTCGACGAACTGACCGGATTGCCGATGCGCAGGGTCATCGAACACCGGGTGCAAAGCCTGATCCAGCGCTACGAACCGGGCTATGCCTTTGCGGTCGCTTTCCTCGACATCGACAATTTCAAGCACATCAACGATTATTACGGCCATTCGGTCGGCGATGCGCTGCTGACCGAGGTCGCCAAGCGGGTCGGGCTCAATCTGCGCGAAACCGACATGCTGTCGCGAATGAGTGGCGACGAGTTCCTGCTGCTGCTTAACCCGATCGATAGCGAAGAAGAGGTCGCCGAATATATCGAGGCGACGTTGCAGCGCTTGAAAGCGCCGTTTTTCATCGACGGATCGGAAATCTTCGCCTCGACCTCCATCGGCGTCAGCCTGTTTCCCGACCACGGACGCAGTTACGACGCGCTGCTCCAGAACGCCGACATTGCGATGTACCGGGTCAAGAACGACGGCAAGGGCGCAGCCGTCTTCTTCGATACGAGCATGGAGCGCGAAGCGCTTCTGCGCATGAAGGTCGAGCAATCGCTGCGTCATGCCATCCTGGAAAAGCGATTCTGCTGCGCCTTCCAGGCCAAGGTCGACATCCGGACCAAGGAAGTCAAAGGCGTCGAGGCGCTGGTTCGCCTGCGCGACGACGAGGGCGTCATCCAGGCGCCCGGCACCTTCATCAATCTCGCGGCCGAGCTCGGCCTGATCGACGAACTCACCCATCTGGTACTGGCCGAGATCGTGCGCTCGATCGATCTCATCAACGAGACGTTCGGGCCAGAGGCCACGATCAGCATCAATGTGGCGGCCAAGCAGGCAGATAATCCCGCGTTCATGCGGTCGTTTGCGGAAGCGCTGCAAGCGACAGGGTTCCCGCGTCGCTTCATGATCGAGGTGACCGAAGACGCCTTCGTTACCAAGCGGCGGTTTCAGGACGAGGTGGTGCCGATCTTCCGCAAGATGGGAATTGCGATATCGATCGACGATTTCGGCATCGGCTATTCGTCCTTGTCGGCGCTGGCCGATATCACCGCCGACGAAATCAAGATCGACCGTTCCTTCATCACCGACATCCATCTTCGTCCGCGCAGCCAGGGAATCTTGCGCGCGATTGAATCGCTCGCCGAAGCGCTCGGCATGAGCGTGATCGCCGAAGGCGTCGAAACCTTCGAGGAACTGGCTTACTTGCAGGGAGCTACCCGGATTCGCTACGCGCAGGGCTTCTACTTTGCCCGGCCTATTTTCCTGGAAGAACTCAATATTGTCGCGCCAGTTGCCAGCGAGAGCCGGGTCAACGAGGCCAGCCGGCCAGTGCAGGAGAATCGCCACGCCTATTCGTCGCGTCCCAACCGCCGCTATCGCCGCTGAGACTATTGTCATTCTGCGTGTGAACGTCGATTGAGGGATGCTGCCGGTCATTCCGCGGCGGCCTCTTTCTTGCTATCCTTCCCATATTATATTTTGCGTTGCTGCCGCCGGTGTGGTTGTCCGGCGCACGGTACGCCCCGTTCCGAAGAGGTCACATGCAACCCGTCTCGATCTTTCTGAATATCCTGTGGCTGCTGCTGGGCGGCGTCTGGATGGCGGCCGGCTGGGTGGTCGCCGCGGTCATCATGGCAATCACCATCATCGGCCTGCCTTGGGCGCGGGCGGCCTTCAACATCGCGGTCTATACGCTGCTGCCGTTCGGACAGAGAGCCGTGCGGCGCGATTTTCTCACTGGCGAATCCGATGTTGGAACGGGTCTGCTGGGTTTTATCGGCAACCTGATCTGGCTAGTGCTGGCGGGCTGGTGGCTCGCCCTCGGCCATCTCGTTACCGCGCTGGTGTTGGCCGTCACCATCATCGGCATTCCCTTCGCCTGGGCGCATCTGAAGCTCGCCGGCATCGCACTATGGCCAATCGGCCGGGCGATCGTTCCGGCGTAGGGGCGTCACGCCTCGATCTTCGCCGCACGGCCGCTGATCGCTTCTTCGACGCTGCGAAATTCGCGATTCGAACCGAGTAGCGCATCGATGCCGAAGCGCACGATCGCCGCCTGCGCGCGCTCGGATTCGAGCCGGGCGATGGCAAAGTCGATGCCGTCGGCATGGCATTGGCGGATGACGTCGATCAGCACCTGGGCGGCGGTGAAATCGATCTCGACGATGCCGGTTGCCTCCAGCACCAGGAGCCGAGCCTTTTGCGGTGACGACTTCACCGCCGTCAGAACGTCGCGCCGGAAATCATAGGCATTGAGGAATGACAGCGGGGCCTGGAGTCCCACCACGATCACGCCTGCTTCCTGTTCGCCGGGAAGTTTTGGGCTCACCGGCCACCAGATCGACGTGCCCGGTACGCGCTCGAGCGGCTGAACGCGGGCGCGCGTCGTGGTCCAGATGCCGTGCAGCAGTGACAGCGCGATGCCGATCCCGACGCCCTGTTCGATCGGCAGGATGATGATCCCGGCGGCGGTCGCCAGGATCAGCAGAAATTCGCCGAACGACTGCCGGCAGACAGCGATGATCTGGCCAAGGCGGATAATGCGAAGCGCGACAAAGAGCAGAACGCCGCCAAGGGCAGCGTTCGGGATCCGGTGCAGGAGCGAGGTGCCGAAGGCCAGCAGCGCGACCACGATCGCGATCGCGGCGAGGCCTGCGATCTGCGAGCGGCCGCCGGTTTCGGAAACCACGGCGGTTCGCGGCGGGCTTGCATTGACGGGAAAGGCGCCGATCACGCCGGAAAAAATGCTGCCGATGCCGATGCCGGCGAAATCGCGGTTGACGTCCGGCGGCTCGCTTGGATCGGTCGGAAAAGATCTGGTCGTGGCCGCCGTCTGCACCATGACGACGATCGAGATGATGAGGCCGAGCGACAGCAGGCTGGTGAGGCGGCCGACCGACACCTCCGGAATTGCGAGCTTCGGCGTCTCGACTGAGATCGAGCCGAGCACCCTGACGCCACGGCTCTCCAGTTGAAAGGTCACAACCGCCGCGGCGGCCAGCGCAAGGCCGATCAGGGCGCCGGGAATTCGCGAGTCGATCCGCTCGGACAATGCGATGATCGCGAGCACGCCAAAGCCGATCACGAGCGTAAAGGCGTTGGTCTCGCCGAGATGTTCGGCGAGCGTCGCGAAGCGCTGGAGCATCGGGCCTTCGGGCGCGGGCAGCCCGAGGATTCCCGGCAACTGCGAGATCAGGATGTGCACCGAAATGCCGGCCAGAAAGCCGATCGTGACGGGGACCGACAACAGATCGGCGATCCAGCCCAGCCGGAAGATGCCGGCGGCCGTCAGCATCAGCCCGACCATCAGCGCAAGCGCGGCGGCGAGCGTCGCGTAGTCCGGTGAGCCGGTGGCCGCGAGCGCCGCCAGCCCGCCGGCGAAGATCGGCGTGATGGTTGAATCCGCACCCGACGACAGGAAGCGATTGCTGCCAAACGCGGCGAAGGCGAGTGAGCCGGCGACGAAGGCGAAAAAGCCGATCTGCGGCGCAAAGCCACCGAGTCGCGCGGTCGCCATCTGTTCGGGAATGACGATTGCAGCGAGGGTCAATCCTGCGAACAGGTCCCGGCTGAGAAACGCGGCGCGATAGCCGGCCAGGGATCGAAAAACGGGCCACGCTTTGCTGCTGGTGGAAGGCTGCAAAGCTCCAGAGCGAGTCGCCATGGTGTGTCGTCCCTTTCAGCGGCTCTTGTCCGGCGGCAGAAGCGCTGCCGGCGGAAACGAGCGGTTGACGACATCGCGGATCGCAAAGCTCGACTGGATGCGGGAGACCCGCGGCAGGCGGGCGAGCTGCGATTTGTGGATATGCTCGAAATCCTCGATGTCGCGCGCAATCACCGTGACCAGGTAGTCGTCGCTGCCGGACATCAGCAGGCATCGCACCACCGAGGGGCATTTGATGATGGCGCGTTCGAATGTCTCGAGCGCGTCTTCGCTCTGGCTGTCGAGGGTGATGCGCACCACCACGGTCGTGCCGAGGCCCAGCGCCTTCAGGCCGAGCACGGCCTGATACCCCTCGATCAAGCCGTCCTGCTCGAGGCCGGCGAGGCGGCGGGCGCAGGCGGTGCTTGAAAGCCCGACGCGCTCGGCCAGTTCGACATGAGAGGTGCGGGCGTTCGAGGTGACTTCGCGAAGCAAGGCGATGTCGGATCGATCAAGTTTGCGCATGATTCCTGCACCATATCGATCTTTCGCGCAGGAATACAACGAAAAGCGGTGCGGCCCGTGCAGCCTTTGCCGGAAACGCGGGTGAGTTCGTTGATAGATAGAAGCCTCAACGGGAGAACGACGATGCTGGTAGGTGTTCCCAAGGAAATCAAGGCGCAGGAATATCGTGTCGGGCTGACGCCGTCTTCCGTGCGCGAATATGTGGCGGCGGGCCACGGCGTTCTGATCGAGCGGGATGCCGGCGCGGGCATCGGCGCTTCCGACGACGTCTACCGGCGTGCGGGCGCCTCGATCGCGGGAAGCGCGGAAGAAGTTTTTCAGCGGGGTGGAATGATCGTCAAGGTCAAGGAGCCGCAGCCGCAGGAATGGCGGCAGCTTCGCGATGGCCAGATCCTCTTCACCTATCTGCATCTCGCGCCCGATCG
>DASUIA010000017.1:0-3070 GCA_036273255.1 Bradyrhizobium sp. | reverse complement strand
CATGCTGTGCTTGTCATCCTGCTCCCTACGGTCGACCGCGATCTGCAGATTGAGCTGTTTCGCGCGGCGACTGGGGATGATCGGAAGCCGAACGACTAGGTGCTCGAGGAACAGCAGGCGTGGCACAACCTCATCCTCGGGAGACCATCTGAGAGTATAGTCCAGGACCACCTCAACTTTGGTTGGGTCACCACCATCCGAGTCGAAGCGGAGCTGGCCGAGGGCATTGCACCCCCTTTGCGGTGAACGGCCGGCGGACGTCCACTGGCCAACCTCGGTGATTCAGATCAGTGCGGGATATCCCTACATTCGTCCCCAGACGCTTCCGCAGGGCACGGTTACCGCCGCCGGCCGCGGTCACATCTTGCGGGCTACCGCTCGAAGGCGGTGAAGACCGCCTTGAGCCCGTTCAATTGACTGCCGTCAGGCGAGAGCGGCACCAAGACAGGGGTGGTGATGCCGGCGTCGCGCCATTGGTCGACCCCTTCGCGGATGCGGGCCGCGGAGCCGTATAAAGTGCAATCCGCCAGCCAGCGATCGGTTAAATATTTGGGTAACTCATCGGTGCGTCCCTCGGCGATCGCCGCTTCCGCCGCGGCCATCTCGTCGAGGTAGCCGGCTTCCTTCCAGTAGTTTCGGTAGTTCGGCATCGCCCAATAATGCGCCATCGTCTTGCGCAGCGCCGCCTTTGCCTCGTCGACATCGTCGGAGATGCAGGTGCGAATACGGTTGCCGATAAAGAAATCCGGATCGCCGCGCTTCGCCGCTGGCAGGGTGCCCAACGATTCGGCCATATGTGCACGGCTGGCATTGGCGAAGACCAGACCCTCGGCGATCTCTGCGGAGAGGGCGATCATCCGCTTACGCAACGTGGCGAGGATGACCGGCGGCAGCGGCCCGTATTCGGCGTGCGACTTGAACTTCGCGACAAAGGCACGAATGTCGCCAAGCGGCTTGCCCGGCTTGACCTCCATGCGGACGTAGGCCGGTGCATGGGCGATGCCGATGCCGAACTGGAAGCGGCCGCCCGAAACCTCATGCAGATAGGCAGCATTTTGCGCGAACTCGTCGGCCGATTGCGCATAAATCGGTGCTATGGCGGTGGCAAATGGAATGCGCTCGGTCGCCAATGCCAGGCCGACGCTTTGCGACATGTTGCCGAAGGAACTCGACACCGAGATCCCGGCAAAGCCGCGCCGCTCAATCTCGCGCGCGGTATCGAGCGTGGCGCGCCGGCGCCCCGGCTCGGCGATTAGGTTGAGGGCAGGCAAAGTTGCAGGCATCGACCGGCGCTCCTTCGTTCGGATGTCGACGCTGATCATAGCTCGCTATTTTCGCCGAGGCCGCTACCTCAGCATCATCCGCCGGTGCCTTTAGACAGCGTCCGCCCATGATCCACACGGCAGCCACACAAAACCGCGGGGAGAGAACCCATGCGCCCGATCTTCTGTCTTATAATGGCGTTGATGGTCGCAATCAGCGCTTTCTCCAGCTCGGCGCAGTCCCCACAAAAGTGGGTGACGAGCTGGACGGGCTCGGTGCAGGGCCCCTATCCGATCGGTAACCCCTCGGCCCAGCCCGATCTGCGCTTTGCCTTTCCCTCGCCCGAGATCGGCGCACGTGACCAGAGCTTTCGCCTGATCGTTCGGCCCGATCTATGGGGACGTCACGTGCGGCTTAGGTTTTCCAACGCGCTCGGGACCAGGCCAATCACCTTCGACGGCATCCATGTCGCCTTGCAGCGGACCGCTGCAGCGCTTGTCCCCGGCACCAGCCAGCCGGTCAGCTTTGCGGGCGAGGGTGCGACTACGGTAGCGCCCGGAAGTTCGGTGTGGAGCGACCCAGTCCCCCTGCCGTTTGTGCACGATCCCGCGGCGGCTGAGTTGCTCGGCCGCAAACTGGCGGTCAGTTTCCACGTCGTCGGCGAAAGCGGCCCGATGACCTGGCACGCCAAGGCGCTGACGACATCCTACATCACCCCTCCCGGCGCCGGTGCCAAGGGCGATAGCGAGGACGAGGCGGCGTTCCCGTTCAGCACCGCATCCTGGTACTTTCTCGACGCGCTCGACATGCTGGCGCCGGCCGACGCCCGTGCGATCGTCGCATTTGGCGACTCGATCACCGACGGCACGGCCTCAACGATGAACGGCGACGACCGCTGGCCGGACGTGCTCGCCCGCCGACTGCACATGGTTTATGGCAACAAGATCGCTGTGGTGAACGCCGGCATTGGCGGCAACCAGGTGGTGGGGCCGGCCGAGTATTCGCCGCAAAAACCGTATCCCGGCGGGCCATCGGCTAAAGACCGGCTCGACCGGGATGTGCTGTCGCTCTCCGGCATCGCCGCCGTGGTTTGGCTCGAAGGCATCAACGATTTCAGCAAGAACGGCAATGCCCCGGTCGAAGCAGTCGAGGCCGGCATGAAGGACGTCGTCGGTCGCCTCCGCGCCAAATTCGCCGGTATCCGGATCATCGGCGCTACCCTGACCTCGGCGCTCGGCAGCACCAACCCCAATCATGGCTCGCCCGAGCAAGACGCCAAGCGCAAGGCGCTCAACGAGTTCATCCGCAAGGGCGGTCTGTTCGACGGGATTGCCGATTTTGACGCCGCGACGCTCGATCCGCAGACCGGCGGCATGCGCGCCGAATTCGTTCCCGAAAGCACGTCCGGCGGACCCGGCGATAAGATCCATCCGAACCGCGTCGGCTATCTGGCGATGGGCTGGGCGATTGACCTGAACCTGCTCGCGACGATCCCGGTGGCTAGGAAATAGCCGGGCCGGGTTGACGCATTCGATCGGCTGGATTCCACCCACTTCTTTCAAGCAGACGCATAGGGCACGCCCGCGTTGCTTGGTCCGCATCGTTCCATGGGACCCCACCCACGCTTTCCTTTGCACCGCGAGCCCCTCGTATCTCGAGCCTCCAGCTATGCTGAACGCAGTCCTCAGACCATCAGCCGTTAATCCGTTTGACCAGCGTCGTTCGCCGTCGGCCGAAATGGTAGCCGCCGAATTGCGCATCGCCTTCGCCCAGATCTTGGTATGCTGGTCGTCGCCGACTACCAAGT
>DASUIA010000016.1:0-50216 GCA_036273255.1 Bradyrhizobium sp. | reverse complement strand
CTTTCAGTGCGGCCATTGCCGGATTTGCGGTCGGCGACATCATCAATCTCCTGGGCGCTGCGGTGTCGGGTACGATCAACGGGTCAACCCTGACCATCGCCGAGGCCGGCGGCCCAACGTTGACCACTCAGGTCGCTGGGGCCGTCCAGGTTAACATGCTGACCGGGAGCGAAATCACGCTGGTTCCGACGTCAGCCATATCCCTGGCCAGTTCCAACACGACCCTCACTGAGGCGCCCTCGACATCGCAATTTTATGTGCTGTCATCGAACGCGTCGATTTCGGCGACGGCGGGCAACGGGCTGAATGTCGCATCCTCGGATACAATCGCAGGCGACATTTCGGCCGTCGAAATCGATCAGGGTTCGACGGTTTCAGCGCCAGGTACCGCCGTAAACCTCACCGCCAACGCTGCCAATGTCGAGCTCATCAACGCCGGCACGATCAGTTCGTCGGGGGGGATCGGCGTCAACGTCAGTGCACCGACCGGATCGGCCGATGTCATCGATTTCGGCAACGTGGCCGGCACCATCGGCATCGATGTCCATACCAGCGGCCTGGGCCTGCTCAATATCGTGGTCGGCGGCGGCGCAATGATCACCGGTACGAACACCTACGGCATTCTGGCGATTGCGACGGCCGGCAGTCTCGACGTCACGACGCTTGGCGGTACGATCGTCAACGCCGCCAGCGCAGGTATCCTCGCCGAAAACCAGGGAACGTCTGTTCCGCTGGCGAACAACAGTTCGATTTCGGTTTCGACGCAGGGCACGATCAATTCAGGCAGTACGCCGCTCGGTTCCGGCAACGCGCCAGCGGGCATCGTGGCCGGCTATCTCGGGGGCACGAGTTCCCCGGCGAGTCCACCGAACCCGAACGTGTTCGGCAATGTCAGTGTGCAGAATAACGCCAGCATCAATGCCGCCGCAGGGCCTGGCATCAACGCTTTCAACTACGGAACCGGCGATGTCTCGGTGTCGGATGGCGGTGGCGCCATCATCACCGCCACTCAAGCCGGCGCCACCCTGCCGGGGTTCACCCAATACGGCATTTCCGCGTTCAATTATGGGCCGGGCGATACCACGGTGACCACAGACTTTGGTACGACGATCAATTCGGGAGGCACCGGAATCAACGCCGGGAATCAGGCGACCGCGATTGCGGCATCGGCGGCGAGCACGGTCTCGGTGGTCTCGTTTGGCACGGTCAATTCGGGCGCAAATCTCGACAACTCCGGAAGTACGCCGGCGGGAATCCTGGCAGGCTTCAATCCAGGCAATGCCGGCCTGTTCAACGCCAACGTGGCGGGCGATGTGCTCATCGGTGACGGCGGTACCATTACCGCCGCCGCAGGTGATGGCGTTCGCGGTTACAATTATGGCGTCGGGAATATCGAGATTGATTCTGCGGCACATGTCACGGCGTTGGTGGCGTCAACCGCAACTGGCCGCAAGACGCCCTACGGCATCGGCGCCTTCAACTATGGTCCGGGCGACGTCGTCGTCACAACCAGCCCCGCAAGCGTGGTTCAAGCCGGCGGTGCCGGCGTTGAGGCCAACAACCAGG
Source organism: Bradyrhizobium sp. (assembly GCA_036273255.1). Taxonomy (GTDB): domain Bacteria; phylum Pseudomonadota; class Alphaproteobacteria; order Rhizobiales; family Xanthobacteraceae; genus Bradyrhizobium. Next base: position 48,650 of record DASUIA010000016.1, on the reverse strand, counting down.
CCACCTCCATCGCCAGTGCCGCCAATTCCGTCATTGCGATCACGACGGCCGGTTCCATTTCCTCGGGGACCATGCTGAATAACAATGGTTCGCAGCCCGGAGGCATTCAAGTCGGCTATCTCGGAGGCACCAGCGGCGGCACCGCGAACACGAACGTCAATGGCACCGTGATCGTCAACAATACGGCGAATATTTCCGCGGCCGGCGGCTGGGGCATCGATGCCTACAACTACGGAAACGGAAATGTAACCGTCGATGACGGAGGCGGAACGACGGTCTCCGGCGCGCAGTATGGAATCGCCGGCTACGCGGAGAGCGGCGGCGGCACGGGAAATCTTGCGATCAATGTTGGCCCAAATGCTACCATAGCCGCAACCAATCCCGCGGTGGTCGGAGCAACTCCCGTTTACGGAATCAATGCGTTCAGCAACGACGCCGGAGATATCTCCGTCATTACCTCAAGCGGCGACAAGATCACGTCCAGCAGTTCCGGAATGAGTGTCACCAACGAAGCGACAGCCATAGCGCAGTCGGTGAACAGCTCGATTGATGTGACCGCATACGGGACGATCACTTCGGGAACCGGCGTCACAGGCACTGGCAGCCCTCCGGCAGGAATAACCGCGGGTTATCTGGGCGGCACCACCATTCCAACGAATTTTCCGCTGACGAACCCGCTCACGGGGCTCCCGACGCTCTTTGGAGACGTCGTTGTCAACAACTTCGCGACGATCAACGCCGCTTCGGGCGATGGCATTCGGGCCTACAACTATGGCATCGGCGACGTCAGGGTGAACGACTTCGCCGGGTCGATCACGCTTCAGGGGTTAATCCCGACTGGCGACACCAGTCTGCCAAACGGATACCAGAACGGCATCGGCGCATCGAACGAAGGTTCCGGCAATATCAACGTCATGACGGCTGTTGGCACTTCCATCGACGCGAGCCTTGGAGCCTCGGGCATCGCTGCGGTGAACAAGGCTCCAGGACCTTCGGGCAACGCGTTCGTCATACCGGCAACGAGCCATGTGTTGGTTCTGGCATACGGAACCATCAAATCCGGAACAGATCTCACCGGTAGCGGCGACGTGCCCGCCGGAATTCTGGCGGGTTACAATCCCAACAATGCGGATACCGCCGACGGCAATGTCCAGGGCACAGTATCGATTGACGACTACGCATCGATCACGGCGGCCGCAGGCACCGACGGAATTAGAGGCATCAATTACGGTATCGGCACCATCGGCATTATCGCCGAAGCCGGAGCTACCATTGCGGCAGGCCGTTATGGGATCGCCGCCGTCGGGGGGGATGGCGGGGATATCACCATTACGACGTCCGCGACGCTGAGCGGCGGCACCGCCGCGATCGACGCAATCACGACTTCTGCCGGAACCGTCACGATCGAGAACTTCGGCAATATGACCGGAGACGTCGTCACGGCAAACGCGACGTTTGACAATGAATTGGGTGGCGTCTGGAATCTGGCCGGCGCCAGCACGTTTGCCACCGGGGCAAATATTCTGATCAACGCCGGCACCATCGACACCACCGGCACGTCGAGCATTACCAGCGGCGGCAGCCTGAGCGTGACGAATACCGGCACCGTGAACGTCCAGTCCGGCAGCCTCGACATTGCTGCCAATGTCACCGGGACGGGTGCATTCACGATTGCCAATGGCGCGACACTGGAGATCGGAGGATCGGTCGGTGCCGGGCAAACCGTCACTTTCCAGAGCGCGACCGGCACCCTGGTGCTGGATCACTCCGAAACTTCGCCTTTTGCCGGGCAAATCGCCGACCTCCTGGGATTATCGAGTTCTACGCACGATTCCATCGACCTGGTAGACATGGCCAGTGCGAACGCTTCCGCACACTACGTTGCAAGCATCACCAACCCGACCTCCGGGGTGCTCACGGTGAGCGATGGCAGCGGACATACCGAAACATTCAACCTCGTCAATTACACCGGTTCCGGTGTCTTCACGACAACGACCGACGGCGGGACGGGAACGCTGGTGTTCGATCCGCCGGCGACGGCGGTGGCGACGGACCTTCCTGCGCCCGGGGTCGTTTCCACCGACGCACAAGTTTCGTCATCGGGCGTCAACGGCAACGTCACGTTTGCCGCCGACGGCGTCGCATCCGCCAGCGTTGCGGCGGACAACGGTGGCGCCGGCTATATCGGGAACTTCTCGGTCGATCCCGTGGTAAGCTCCAACGGACAGCAATCGGTCGGATGGCATTTTGCGTTGAGCGCGGCCCAGTCCGACCAGATCATGCCCTCGCAAGTGCTGTCGCAATCCTATGAGGTTGCCTTGCTCGACGGTCAGCAGGCCAGGGCCGTCACCCAGGAAGTCACGATACTGACCGGAGGCGCGGGCAGCAACACGTTCGACTTCAAGCCGGGCATGGGCGCCGCCGTCGTGACCAATTTCTCGGAGCAGGCTGCCGACAAGATTGATTTGCACCAGAGCACGATTGCCAATTTCGCCCAGCTTCAGGCGGCGGTGCAGCCAGTCCATGACGGGCATGACACACTCATTGCGCTGAACCACGGAGACACCCTGACACTCGCCAACATCTCCGTCGCCCAGTTGCATGCCAACAATTTCATTTTTGCCTGAGCAACCGCTCTTGAGGTCTGCTTCGCGATGCCAACCACGGGTAAACCCTGGACTGCCGAAGAGGATGAAATACTCCGAACGGAACTCGGCGCCGGGGTCTGTCGTTGCGCGGTCTCCCAAAAGCTCGGCCGTTCCGAATCGGCGGTCAAGGCTCGCGCCTATATTCTGCGGCTGAGTCTTCGCCCTTCACGCACGAAAGACCGGGGCCATTCGGACTCACGAACTGCCGACCGGTGGGCGCAATCTCGGCCTGCCCGGTCGGGTCGCGGGGCCTGACATGGCGCCGCCCCGGGCGGGCCGGTGTTAACGGTTTCATCCGAGACTTGAACGGCTTTTGCGCGGCGTCCCGCGTCCGCAGCCTCGATGGCGGTACTTGGCTTCGAGGCGGCTATTGCCTATGTGACGGGGAAGTCAGCAGTGCGGCGGGCACGACCCGCGGCTCCCCCCATAGTTCCCGATCGGACCAGCGATGGCAGACCTTTCCGCGTTTCCCATTACCGCACGCTGGCCGGCCAGGCATCCTGACCGCCTTCAACTGTACTCGCTGCCGACGCCGAACGGCGTCAAGGTCTCGATCATGCTGGAAGAGATCGGGTTGCCCTACGAGGTGCACCGCGTCGATTTCAACAAGGATGACCAGAAGACGCCGGAGTTCCTGTCGCTCAATCCGAATGGCAAGATCCCGGCGATCATCGATCCGAACGGGCCGACTGGCGTACCGCTCGGGCTGTTCGAATCCGGGGCGATCCTGCAATATCTCGCCGAGAAAACCGGCAAGCTGTTGCCGGCCGACGCTGCGCGCCGATACCAGACCATCCAGTGGGTGCATTTTCAGATGGGCGGCGTCGGGCCGATGTTCGGCCAGGTCGGCTATTTCCACAAATTTGCCGGCAAGCAGATCGCCGACAAGCGTCCGCTCGAGCGCTACGTCACGGAATCGAGGCGCCTGCTCGGCGTACTCGAGCAGCATCTCGACGGACGGCGGTGGATGATGGAGGAGGAATACAGCATTGCCGACATTTCCCTGCTCGGCTGGACGCGCAACCTCATTGGCTTCTACGGTGCCCGCGACCTCGTGGCGTTCGACAGCCTCAGGCATGTCCCCGCCTGGCTCGAACGTTGCCTGGCGCGCCCTGCGGTGCAGCGCGGGCTGGAGATCCCGAAACGGCCGTGAACGACCCTTGCCCACAGGCATTCGCAAATGACGGTCACCATCTACGGCATCCAGAACTGCGACACCATGAAGAAGGCGCGCGCCTGGCTCGACGGCCATGGCGTGGCCTACGGCTTTCATGACTACAAGACGGCCGGCATCGCGAAGGACAGGCTCAAGCAGTGGAGCGAGGCGCTCGGTTGGGAAGCGTTGCTCAACCGTGCCGGCACCACGTTTCGCAACTTACCCGACGCCGACAAGGAAGGGTTGAACGAGCGCAAGGCGCTTGCCTTGATGCTCGCGCAGCCATCGATGATCAAACGTCCCGTGCTCGATCTCGGCGGAAAGTTGCTGGTCGGGTTCAAGCCGGATATCTACACCAAGGACGTGCTGGCGCCGGGACGATCGCGGAAAACCTAGCTCAGCTCGACGACATCGTCCGATGCACCACGCCGGTCAGAGCCGTGGACGAAGTCGAGGTCGATGACGGCGTGGATGATGCCGACCGGTACCGCCTTTGGCTTGACGCCCATCAGATTGCCGATCTTGAAGCCGCCTTCGATGCTGATTGCCTTGTAGGAGCCGACGATCTGCCGGACTTGATCGCCGCTCCCGAACGGCAGCAACAACCGCTCGTAGGAGACGTCCTTGCCATCGCTATCCTGCACCATCGAGATGGAGTAGGTCGGGCGCTTTCGCGCGAGCAAGGTGCGATAGCAGGCAACCACGCGCGCGTACCGGTCGGGACCGATCGCATCGTCGAGAAATCGGTTGGTCCGTTTCTCGGGGTCGTCATTGCCGTAGGTTGCAGCGAGCCTCGTACCCTCCTGGGTTATCAGGAAACGTGCGTTCTCGCCTTCGCCCTCGACATCGTAGCCCATCATGTCCGGCAGTTCGTCGGCAATGCCGTCGGGCCGGAAATCGGCGATCGCGGGCAGGGAGTGGGGCTTGCGCAGCGCGCGCAGCCATGCGTCCAACAACACGCGCTGCTTGATCGATTTCACCACCGAGGGATTGGCGCTCTCGAATTCCATTTTCGGGCTAGCTGAATTCAATCAAATCGCCGGAGGGAATCCGTCCGGGCGCGCGGTGGAAAAGGTCGCGATCAATCACGGCGCGAAGTTTCGCGGTCGGCAAGGTGTCATTTCCACGCATCAGATTCCTGATTTCGAACCCACCGTCCTCGCTGATGGTCTTCAGCGATGCGAGCACGTGCGTGACGTCGCCCGTTTCCGAGAACGGCAACAGCATTCGCTCATACGCGACGATTCGTCCATAGACGTCGTCGATGGTGGAGATGGTATAGACGGGGAGGCCGCGGCTCAGGCATTCACGGTAGATCGGCATTACGACCGGAGCGAGCCGGACCCCGAGATAATCGTCGAGATAGCGACCTCTGCCCGTATTGCCGTAGGCGATCGACATGCGTGTGCCGTCGCTGTCGATGATCAGACGCGACGGCTGCCGGGTCCGATCTACCGTCATGTAGACCAGATCCGGAAGTTCATCGGATAGCCGGGAGGGCTGGTATTCGTTGATGCTCGGGATACGCCGGTCGCGGGCATAAAGTCGCAGCCAGGTGTTCAGCAGGTCGCGCTGCTTGATCGACTTGACGATCGTGGGATTGGCGCTCTCGAAATCCAAGGCTGCGATCCGCTCGTATTGCCAAACACCCGAAGATCGACTGGAAGCGCAAATTTTTGATGAAAATGCGTGGTCTGCGGCAAATACCGTTAATGGCCGCTTTCGGCGCGAGCCCGAAGACATCCGCAAAACCTCCTGCTGCGGCCGGGCGTTCTTCGACTAAAGGCGCAGCGACGGGGACGCGGTTCGAGGAGCGCCAAGCTTTCGACCTTGCACAGACCGGGCCGTTGGCGGCATATTCCGGCCTGGAGGCGGCCGGTCGACGGATGGTCCAAGGCATCCGGGACGACCTGCTGGTTTGGAAAGAATTAGCCACGCGCGATAGCCGTTCGCGGGGAGGGCTGACGGGGGATATCTGATTGGCCGATGAGTTCATTTTAGAGACCCGCGGATTGACCAAGGAATTTGCGGGATTTTTCGCCGTTCGCGACGTCGGTCTGCGGGTTCGCCGAGGCAGCATTCATGCGTTGATCGGGCCGAATGGCGCCGGCAAGACCACGTGCTTCAATCTACTGACCAAATTCCTAAAGCCGTCAGCCGGTCAAATCCATTACAAGGGACAGGATATCACGGCGCTGGCGCCGGCGGACGTTGCGCGGCTTGGTCTGGTCCGCTCGTTCCAGATATCGGCTGTATTCCCGCATCTGACCGCGCTGGAGAATGTGCGGGTCGCGCTGCAGCGCCAGCACGGCCAATCGTTCGATTTCTGGCGCTCCAAAACCGTGCTCGATCGTTTCAACGGCCGCGCCCGCGAATTGCTCGATGATGTCGGCCTGAGCGAATTCGCGGCGACGCCGGCCGTCGAAATGCCATATGGCCGCAAGCGCGCGCTCGAGATTGCAACGACGCTGGCGCTCGATCCCGAAATGATGCTGCTGGACGAGCCGATGGCCGGCATGGGGCATGAGGATATCGACAGGATCGCCGCCCTGATCAAACGCATCTCCGCGAAATATACCATCCTGATGGTCGAACATAACCTCAGCGTCGTGGCCAACCTTTCCGACATCATCACGGTGCTCACGCGCGGTCACGTGCTTGCGGAAGGCAACTATGCCGATCTGTCGAGGGACGAGCGGGTCAAGGAAGCCTATCTCGGAGCCGGTCATGGCTGAATTGCGATTGGCCGAAGCGTCCGCACCCAAATCCGCCGCGCCTGCAACCGCGCCGGTATTGTCGGTTCAGAACCTGCAGGCCTGGTATGGCGAGTCCCATATCCTTCACGGCGTCAATTTCGACGTGAACGCAGGCGAGGTCGTTACGCTGTTGGGACGCAACGGCGCCGGCAAGACCACCACCCTCAAATCGGTGATGGGCATCATCGGCAAGCGCACCGGCTCGATCCGTTTCGGCGATCGGGAAATCATCCGGACGTCGTCCGACCGGATCGCGCGCCTTGGCGTCGCGTTCTGTCCGGAAGAGCGCGGGATTTTCGCCAGCCTCGACGTGCGGGAAAACCTGCTGTTGCCGCCGGTGGTGCGCAGCGGCGGCCTTTCGCTCGACCAGATCTTCGACCTGTTTCCCAATCTCAAGGAGCGGCTCAACAGCCAGGGCACCAAACTATCGGGCGGCGAGCAGCAGATGCTGGCGATCGCGAGGATCCTGCGTACCGGCGCCCGGTTCCTGATGCTCGACGAGCCGACCGAGGGGCTCGCCCCGGTGATCATCCAGCAGATCGGCCAGACCATCGCCCGGCTGAAGTCGGAAGGCTTCACCATTCTCCTGGTCGAACAGAATTTCCGTTTCGCTTCGACCGTTGCGGACCGGTTCTATATCGTCGAGCACGGCAAGATCATGGACGGTTTTGCCAACTCCGAGTTGCAAGCCAACATGGAGAAACTTCACACCTATCTCGGCGTTTAAGCAGCATCCCCGGTGGGGGATACATGGAGGTAATATGAAGACCAGGATTACTGCACTACTGCTCGGTACCGCGCTCGCGATTTGCGCGGCCAGCGGCGCGTGGGCCGAGGACAAGGTTGCCAAGATCGGTGTACTCACCGACCTTTCGGGGTTGTATGCCGACCTCGGCGGAGAAGGCTCGATCGTCGCGGCGGAGATGGCGGTCGAAGATTCCGGGATGAAGGCCAAAGGCTGGAAGATCGACGTGGTCTCTGCGGATCACCAGAACAAGCCCGATATCGCCACCAGTATCGCGCGCCGGTGGATCGATACCGACAAGGTAGACGTGTTCGTTGACGTGCTGAACTCCGGCGTGGCGCTTGCGGTCAACAACGTCGTAAAGGAGAAAAACAGTATCATGCTCAATTCCGGGGCCGGTTCCTCGGAACTGACCAACACGCAGTGCACGCCGAATACCATCCACACCACCTATGACACCTACATGCTGGCCCATAGCACCGGCAGTGCGATGGTGAAGGCCGGTGGGGATAGCTGGTTCTTCATTACGGCGGACTACGCTTTCGGTCATGCGCTCGAGAACGACACCACGGCGGTCGTCAAGGCCGCCGGCGGCAAGGTTCTGGGGAGCGTCAATGTTCCGATAAATACGCCGGACTTCTCCTCATACTTGTTGCAGGCCCAATCATCGAAGGCCAAGGTCATCGGTCTCGCCAATGCCGGTGGCGATACCACCAACTCCATCAAGCAGGCGGCGGAATTCGGTATCGTCAAGGGCGGCCAGAAACTTGCCGGTCTCCTCTTGTTTCTGACCGATGTTCATTCGCTCGGTCTGAAAGTGGCGCAGGGCCTCAGCCTGAGCTCGACTTTTTACTGGGACATGAATGACCAGACCCGGGCGTTCTCGAAGCGGTTCGGCGAACGCATGAAGAATCATGCGATGCCGACGATGATCCAGGCGGGTGTCTACGCGGCCATTCTGGACTACTTCAAGGCGCTCGACGCACTTGGCGGCAATCCGCATGATGGTGCCAAGGTGGTGGCCAAGATGAAGGAAATGCCGACCGACGATCCGCTGTTCGGCAAGGGTTCGATTCGGATCGACGGCCGCGAGATCCATCCGGCCTATCTGTTCGAGGTCAAGACGCCGGCGGAGTCGAAGGGCGAGTGGGATCTGTACAAGCTGATCGGCACCACGCCCGGCGACCAGGCCTTCCGGCCGCTATCGGAAAGCAAGTGCCCGCTGGTCAAGCACTGACGCTCGAACTGCCCCGACGGCAAGCCGCCGTCGGGGCTCCATCGCATCTGGTCCCGGATTGAGCGCGAAAGATCGGTCGACATGCAAGCCCTCTACGCCCAGCTCCTGGTCGGCCTGATTAACGGCTCGTTCTATGCGCTGTTGAGCCTCGGGCTCGCGGTGATCTTCGGCATGCTCAACATCATCAACTTCGCGCATGGCGCGCTCTACATGATGGGGGCATTCGTCGCCTATTTCCTGCTCAATCTTGCAAATATCGGCTATTGGCCGGCGCTGATCCTGGCCCCCATTGCGGTCGGGATCTTCGGCATGATCCTCGAGCGCACGCTGCTGCGATGGCTGACGGGACTTGATCATCTCTATGGACTGCTGCTGACCTTCGGTTTGGCGCTGATCATCCAGGGGGTGTTTCAGAATTATTTCGGTTCGTCGGGGCTGCCTTATTCGATCCCCGATGAACTCAAGGGTGGCATGAACCTTGGCTTCATGTTCCTTCCGATCTATCGCGGCTGGGTGGTGGTGTTCTCGTTGGTGGTGTGCCTGCTCACCTGGTACCTGATCGAGCGGACCCGGCTCGGCGCCAATCTGCGGGCCGCTACCGAAAATCCGACGCTGGTGCGCGCCTTCGGCGTCAATGTGCCACGAATGATCACATTGACGTACGGGCTTGGCGTCGGCCTGGCGGCGCTGGCCGGGGTGCTGTCGGCGCCGATCAACCAGGTACGGCCGCTGATGGGCGCCGACCTGATCATCGTGGTGTTTGCCGTGGTGGTGATCGGCGGTATGGGCTCGATCATGGGATCGATCATCACCGGCTTTGCGCTTGGCGTGATCGAGGGTTTGACGAAATACTTCTACCCTGAAGCCTCCAACACCGTGGTATTTGTCCTGATGGTTCTGGTGCTGCTAGTGAAGCCCTCGGGACTGACGGGGCGGGCGAGCTGACATGACGACGTTGACCGACGACACCCTGGCGACGGCTCCCCACGCCATTCGCGACGAGATGATCGCGTTCGGCATCATGACGGTGCTGCTGCTGATCGTGCCGTTCACCGGCATCTATCCGTTCTTCGTGATGCAGGCGCTCTGCTTTGCGCTGCTGGCCTGCGCCTTCAACCTGCTGATCGGCTATGGCGGATTGTTGTCATTCGGCCATGCGATGTTTCTCGGCACCGCCGGCTATGTTTCGGCGCACGCCCTGAAAGTCTGGGGCGTTTCGCCCGAGCTCGGCATTCTCGCCGGTACCGCCGCCGCCGCCGGGCTTGCCGTCATCACGGGACTGGTTGCGATCCGCCGCCAGGGCATCTATTTCGCGATGATCACGCTGGCGCTGTCGCAACTGCTCTACTTCATCTATCTGCAGACCCCGTTCACCCATGGCGAGGACGGCATCCAGGGCGTCCCGCAGGGTTATCTGTTCGGATTCCTCAATCTCGCCAACCCCATGGTGCTCTATTACGTCGTTACCGCCGGGTTCCTGCTCGGCTTTCTGCTGATTTTCCGCACCATCAATTCACCGTTCGGCGAGGTGCTGAAATCGATCCGGGAAAACGAGCAGCGCGCCATTTCGCTCGGCTACAAGACCGACCATTACAAGCTGCTTGCCTTCATCCTGTCGGGAACACTGGGCGGACTCGCGGGCGCGCTGAAAGTGTTTGTGGCGCAGAACGCATCACTGACGGACGTGCACTGGACCATGTCCGGCGAAATCGTCCTGATGACGCTGGTGGGCGGCCTCGGCACTATTTTTGGTCCCGTCGTCGGCGCCTTTGTCATTATCGCCATGGAGCAATATCTGGCGGGGTTCGGGCAGTGGGTGACGGTGATCCAGGGCGTGATCTTCGTGATTTGCGTGCTGGCGTTCCGACGCGGGATTATCGGCGAAATCGCGCATTTTTTCAGGCGCTCCCTCTAGGACCGGCCATTTTCAAGGCATTTCCGGTACTACAAAGCGGTGGATGACCGGGTTCCCGGGCCGCTCGCGGCGGGCTTGCCGGCGAAAATGGTTTATGACACTCGTGTGATGGCTGCTCTCCGCCGGCCGCTTCCCAACCATGGACACTTCAGATGCTGCGCTGGTTTCGTGCCTTTCTGCCCAGAGAGGAGCGGTTTTTCGACCTGTTTGCCCGGCATTCCCAGACCGTCGTGCAGGGTGCGCTGGCGCTGCAGGACATGCTGCGCGGAGGCGACGAAACCCCGGTGTTCTGCCAGCGGGTCAACCAGTTCGAGAATGACGCCGACAATATCACCCGCGAGGTGCTCACGGCGGTTCGCCGCACCTTCATCACCCCGTTCGACCGCGTCGACATCAAGAACCTGATCACTTCGATGGATGATGCCATCGATCAGATGCAGCAGACCGCCAAGGCGGTGGTGCTGTTCGAGGTTCGCACGTTCGAGCCGCCGATGCGGGAAATCGGAACGCTGCTGGTCGAGTGCGCCAATCTGGTCGGCCGCGCACTGCCGTTGCTGCAATCGATCGGCGACAACGTGGCGATGCTGACGGCGATCACCGAGGAGTTGACCAAGCTGGAAGGCCGCGTCGACGATCTCCACGATATCGGTCTGAAGGAGCTTTTCCTCAAGCATCGCAATGCCAATACGATGGATTTCATCGTCGGCGCCGAGATCTATGACCATCTCGAGAAGGTCGCCGACCGCTTCGACGACGTTGCCAACGAGATCAATAGCATCGTGATCGAACAGGTATAGGGCAGGGCCGCGCAGTGGATGCCACGCTTGGTCTTCCGATTCTGGTCGGCTTGATTGCCGTCGCACTGCTGTTCGATTTCCTCAACGGATTGCATGACGCCGCCAACTCCATCGCCACGATCGTGTCGACCCGGGTGCTGCGGCCGCAATACGCGGTATTGTGGGCGGCGTTCTTCAATTTCGTGGCGTTCGCGGTGTTCGGGCTGAACGTCGCCCATACGATCGGCGTCGGCATCATCGAGCCCAGCGTGATCAATGCGCAGGTGATCTTCGCCGCGCTGGTTGGTGCGATCGTCTGGAATCTGATCACCTGGGGATTGGGCATACCGTCCAGCAGTTCCCATGCACTGATCGGCGGGTTGCTCGGCGGCGGACTGGCGAAGGGGGGTATATCGGCGGCGGTCTGGAGCGGCTTGTCGAAAACGCTGCTGGCCATCGTGCTGTCGCCGCTGGTCGGATTTCTGCTGGCGCTGGTCCTGGTCGCGATCGTGTCCTGGGCGTCGGTCCGCTCGACGCCGTTTGCGGTCGATCGCGCGTTCCGCATCCTGCAGTTCGCCTCGGCCTCGCTGTATTCGCTCGGGCATGGCGGCAACGACGCGCAGAAAACCATGGGCATCATCGCGGTCTTGCTCTATTCGCAAGGCTATCTCGGCGAGCATTTTTCGGTGCCGTTCTGGGTGGTACTGGCGTGCCAGGCATCGATGGCGCTGGGGACCCTGATGGGCGGCTGGCGGATCGTGCGCACCATGGGGCTGCGGATCACCAAGCTGACGCCGATGCAGGGGTTTTGCGCCGAGACCGGCGGTGCGGCGACGCTGTTCATGGCGACCTTCCTCGGCGTGCCGGTTTCGACCACCCATACCATCACTGGCGCGATCGTCGGCGTCGGTTCGGCGCGTCGGCTATCAGCGGTCCGCTGGAACGTCGCAAGCTCGATTGTCTACGCCTGGGTCATCACCATCCCGGCTGCGGCGGCGGTTGCCGCGTTGGCCTATTGGGTGGTGTCGGCGCTGCGATGAGCGAATACGGGGCGATTGGAGTTCGTTCGCCGATTCCCTATATGGGATGGGCTGATCCCGCTTGATTCAGCCCGGTTTCCCTGCCACAGGCTCGCTGATGTCAGAACTTGCCCTTTCGGCCGATCCCTCGTCTCGTTCGCCGCTTGCCGCCGAGGTGGAACGCCGGCGCACGTTTGCCATCATCTCGCATCCCGACGCCGGCAAGACCACCCTGACCGAGAAGTTGCTGCTGTTCGGCGGTGCGATCAACCTCGCCGGTCAGGTCAAGGCCAAGGGCGAACGTCGCAACACGCGTTCGGACTGGATGAAGATCGAGCGTGAGCGCGGCATTTCGGTCGTCACCTCGGTGATGACGTTCGAATTCGAAGGTCTGGTGTTCAACCTGCTGGATACGCCGGGCCACGAGGACTTTTCCGAGGACACCTACCGCACCCTGACCGCGGTCGATTCCGCCGTCATGGTGATCGACGCGGCCAAGGGCATCGAAGCGCGGACGCGAAAGCTGTTCGAGGTCTGCCGCCTCCGGGACATTCCCATCATCACCTTCATCAACAAGATGGACCGCGAGAGCCGGGATACGTTCGAGCTGCTCGATGAAATCGAAAAGACACTGGCGCTCGACACGACGCCGATGACATGGCCGGTCGGCCGCGGTCGCGATTTCCTCGGCACCTACGACGTCACCAACGGCGGCGTGCGCCTGCTCGAGGGCGGCGGTGCCAAGACCGGTGCCGCGCAGCAGATCGACATCGCCGAACTCGCCGGGCGCAATGCCAATCTCGACGTCGGCGCGATCAAGGAAGAGCTCGCTTTGGTGTCCGAGGCGTGCAGGCCGTTCGATCTCGAGGCCTTTCGCGAGGGACACCTCACGCCGGTCTATTTCGGCAGCGCACTGCGCAATTTCGGGGTCGGCGACCTGCTGGAGGGACTTGGCCGTTTCGCGCCGCCGCCGCGCGCCCAGGACAGCAATTTGCGCAAGGTCGAGGCAGCGGAGTCGCGGATGAGTGCCTTTGTGTTCAAGATCCAGGCCAACATGGATCCCAACCATCGCGACCGCATCGCCTTCGCCCGGCTGTGCTCCGGCAAGCTGACGCGCGGGATGAAGGCGAAGCTGGTGCGCACCGGCAAGAACATGAGCCTGTCCAGTCCGCAGTTCTTCTTCGCCCAGGATCGCGCGCTGGCGGACGAGGCCTTCGCCGGCGATGTCGTCGGCATTCCCAATCACGGCACGCTGCGGATCGGCGATACGCTGACCGAAGGGGAGGAAATCACCTTCGTCGGCGTGCCCAGCTTCGCGCCGGAAATCGTCCGCCGGGTGCGGCTGACCGATGCGATGAAGGCGAAGAAGCTCAAGGAAGCCCTGCAGCAGATGTCGGAAGAGGGCGTCGTCCAGGTGGTCCGCCCGCGCGACGGTGCCCCGGCATTGGTCGGCGTGGTCGGCCCGCTGCAACTCGACGTGCTGAAAGCGCGGCTCGATGCCGAATACGCGCTGCCGGTGGAATTCGAGGTCAGCGAATTCCAGTTGGCGCGCTGGATTTCCTCGGACGACCGCAGGATGCTCGAGGCGTTCATCGCCGCCAATGGATCCGGCATTGCCGACGACGTCGACGGTGATCCGGTGTTTCTGGCCAGAAACGAGTTCTACCTCGGCTACACCAAGGAGCGCGCCGAGGGCGTCGTTTTTTCCAGCATCAAGGATGTGAAGAAAGAAGGTATGAGGCGGCCGTAGACCACGCTGCCGGTCTGTGCCGGGGGCGCGTGGCTCTTGACTGCAGCAGGTGCGCGCATAATTTGAGCCAATCGACCTAACAAGATCAGGTCATGGTTAGGCGCTGTTTTGCAACCCTTGTCGTCGTCCTCGCTCTTTCCCTGGCAGGGGCGGCTGAGGCGCGGCGCCGGCACCAGATCGATGCCACGCCGTTTTCGCATGCGCCGTGCAGCGTGCTCGAGGGGCGGCCCTGCACGCCTTCCTTCTGCAGCGTGTTCAATCGCGGACCTTGCATTCCCGAGATCGATTATCCCTATGGCGAGAATTTGCAGTTGACCATCCAAACGGTGCCGCCGAAAGACGACGCCGCCAAATATGTCAGGCCCGATCATGACCTCGACACCATCGGCGACCTGTTTGCGGAATTGCGGTCCTGCTGGTCGCCGCCGCCGGCAGACGCGGCGCGCGAGGGCATGCAGATGTCGGTGCGTTTCAGCTTCAAGCGGTCCGGCGAGATCATCGGCGCGCCGCGTTTGACCTACGCCACCGCGGGGGTGTCGGCGGAAATCCGAGAAACCTACCTGAAGGCGATCAACGCTTCGCTCGATGCCTGCGCGCCGTTGAAATTCACCGGAGGCTTGGGCGGCGCGCTGGCGGGGCGCCCGATCGCGATCCGATATGTCGACAATCGGGAGTTGGACAAGCCGGCGAAATAGCCGCCGCTATGTTAGCCGGCCTGCTTTCTTGCATCCGGAGCGACCTCGCCATCGAGCCAGTCCTGTTCTTCCGCCAACGCCCGCCAGGCCGCTTCCATGCGTTTGAAGCGAAGGTGGGTGGGCTGGTCAGTGGCGCGTTCGGCCAGTTGCGCGCAATTGTCTGCATTCTCCAGAAAGTGCTCCGACTGCTTCATGGTGTCCTCCTGTTGTGGAGCACATAAGGGGCGGCGGTCGGCATTCAACACGCATGAAACGACCTTTTATCCACGCACATGAACCATTGTTCAGGCGGCCTGGGACATAGCGACATTTGCGAGGCAATTGTGGGACACACCCCGAACCGGGCGATCGGGCGGCGCGCAAAAACGCTGGCAAAAAATCGCGGCATGGGTAAGTTGAGCCCGCGGCTGCTCGCTGGCGGCGGTGGACTTCGCAAGATTCTCAAAGGCTCTCAAGAGGAAACGTCATGAAATCGCTCACGGCACTGGGGTTGGTCATACTGGTTGGTTCGCTCCACGCGGCGAACGCCGTGCCAGAGAGGAAACTGCCCGCGGTCGACTTTTCCAAAATGACCTGCGAGGAATTCTGGGAGAAAACCATCGCCAGCGATCGGGGCCCATTCCTGTTCTGGCTGAGCGGCTATTTCGGGCACCAGAAAAACACACCTGTGCTCGATCCGGTCCAATTTACCGAGAAGACCAAAGCGCTGTCCGAGTACTGCTCGAAACAGCCCAATGACAGCATTCTCTCCGCCGCCGAGAAGACTTTCATCAACTAAAGCGCTTGCTTCTTCCGAGGCCTCGTGGTTCGAGACGCCGCGCAAGGCGCGGCTCCTCACCATGAGGGTCTGAGACCTCATCCTGGGGAGCATCGCGAAGCGATGCGTCTCGAAGGATGAAGCCGCTTCGAACTTGATCCAGCCCGTAAATAGAAACTGAACGTCGCGGGGCGCCCTCGGGCGGATTTAGCGCATTGCGGTTAATGCCCTTAGGGTGCTACGCGGAACTCCCGAAATTCGAGCCTGCGGAGGACATCGTGGGATTGCCGGTGATGATCCTGGGACTTCTGCTGTTCCTCGGCGTCCATACCCTCACCACCCAGCGCGACCTACGCGCGCGCGCGGTCGGCGCGATGGGCGAGGGCGGCTACAAGATCGGCTACGCGCTGACCTCGCTGATCGGTCTCGTGCTGATTGTCTGGGGCTTTGCCCACTATCGCGCGGCGGGAATGCTGGAGATTTGGACTCCGCCGACGGCGTTCAAGCACATCACCGCGGCGCTGATGCTGCCGGCGGTCATCCTGGTGGTCGCATCCTACATCCGCGGTCGCATCTACACCGCGCTGAAGCATCCGATGCTGGCGGGCGTCAAGCTCTGGGCGGTAGCGCACCTGCTTGCCAACGGCGATCTCGGCTCGATCATCCTGTTCGGCTCGTTCCTCGGATGGGCGGTCTTCGATCGGATCTCGCTGAAGCATCGCGCCGATCCCGGTGCGCCGCCGATTCCCGTCGGCGGTATCGGCAATGACCTGATTGCCGTGGCCGTCGGCATCGTCGCCTATCTGGCGTTGGCCCTGGTATTTCATCCCGTCGTGATCGGCGTTCCCGTCATCGGAGCATAAGAATGTCTGTCCAGTCCGGCATCCGGCGCAAGACCGCGCCGGATATTCGCGCCCGCAAGAATGGCGAGCCCATCGTCATGCTCACCTCGTACCATGCGCATACTGCGGCGCTGGTCGACCGCCATTGCGACGTCATCCTGGTCGGCGATTCCCTGGGCAATGTGATGCACGGTTTCGAGACCACGGTGCCGGTGACGCTGGACATGATGATCCTGCAGGGCCGCGCGGTGATGCGGGGCTCGCAGCATGCGCTGGTCGTGGTGGATATGCCGTTCGGCTCCTATGAGGCTTCCAGGGAGCAGGCGTTTCATGCCGCGGCGCGGATCCTGAAAGAAACCCATTGCGGCGCGGTCAAGCTCGAAGGCGGCGTGCGGATGGCGGAGACGATCGCATTCCTCGCCGAACGCGGCGTTCCCGTGATGGGCCACATCGGACTGACGCCGCAGTCGATCAACACACTGGGATCCTTCGCCGCCCAGGGCCGCGAGGAGGGTAGCTGGGAACCGATCGAGCGCGATGCCCGCGCGGTGGCGCAGGCCGGGGCATTCTCGGTCGTGGTCGAGGCGGTCGCCGAACCGCTGGCCCGCAAAATCACGGAATCGATCGCCATCCCCACCATCGGCATCGGCGCCAGCGCGGCTTGCGACGGCCAGGTCCTTGTGCTGGAAGATATGCTGGGATTGTCGTCGAGGACGCCGAAATTCGTCCGCCGCTACGGAAATCTCGGGCCGATGATCGAAGCCGCCATCGAGGGCTACGCCGCCGATGTCCGCGCCCGCGCATTCCCGGGTCCGGAGCATGTCTACGGCATGAAAACCAAAGGCTGAAAGCCGGGCAAGAGCTGAGACACGAACCATGGACTGGAAGGATTACGCCGCCATTCCCGCGATGCGGCTCGAATCGCGCTTCGACGACCGCCTGGTGCCGGCGTTTTTCCAACGGCCCGGCAGCATCTGGGCGATGGTGTCGGAGGCGGCGGCGCGAAATCCCGACGGCGAGGCACTGGTCTGCGGCGAGCGACGGATGAATTGGCGTGACGTCATGCTGCAATCCGCGAGCGTTGCGGCGGGGTTGCGCAAGATCGGCATTCGCGCCGGCGACCGGGTGGCGCTGCTGCTCGGCAATCGCATCGAGTTCGTGCTGGTGATGTTCGCCGCTGCCAATCTCGGTGCCGTGACGGTGCTGCTCGGCACCCGGCAACAGAAACCCGAGATCGCGCACGTCCTCAACGATTGCGGCGCCGTGCTGCTGATCCATGAAGCGGCGCTTTCCGACCGACTGCCGGGCGCTGCCGATGTTCCCCGCCTGAAGCACAGACTGGCCATCGATGATGGCGCCGGCTCGGCATTTCCCGCTCTCGCCGACCATGCGCCGTTGCAGGATCATGCCGATGTCGGCGAACAGGACACCGCGATGATCCTTTATACATCCGGCACCACGGGACGGCCCAAGGGGGCGATGCTTGCGCATTGCAACATCATCCATTCGGCGATGATCTTCGAGGCTTGCATGGCGTTGACCACGGCCGATCGTTCGATCGCGGCGGTTCCGCTCGCGCATGTCACCGGCGTCGTCGCCAACATCATGAGCATGGCACGCTGCGCCGGCGCGCTGATCATCGTCGCCGAGTTCAAGGCTGCGGAATATCTCAAGATTGCCGCGCGCGAGCGGATCACGCAGACCGTGATGGTGCCGGCGATGTACAATCTCTGCCTGCTGCAGGCCGATTTCGATCGTCATGATCTGAGCGCCTGGCGGATCGGAGGCTTCGGCGGCGCGCCGATGCCGATCGCCACCATCGAGCAGCTCGCGACCAAGGTTCCGGGCCTCAAGCTGATCAACGCCTACGGTTCGACCGAGACCGCCTCGCCCTCGACCATCATGCCGCCGGAGCTGACCGCAGCTCACATCGACAGTGTCGGGCTGCCCTGTCCCGGCGCGCACATCATCGTGGTCGATGCTGACGGTCGCGAACTGCCGCGCGGCGAGATCGGGGAGATCTGGATTCACGGCGGCTCGGTCATCAGCGGTTACTGGAACAATCCGAAGGCGACCGCCGAGAGCTTCACCGCCGGCTACTGGCATTCGGGCGATCTGGGCTCGATCGACGCCGAGAATTTCGTGCGTGTATTCGATCGACAGAAGGACATGATCAATCGCGGCGGGTTGAAGATTTATTCGGCCGAGGTCGAATCCGTGCTCGCGGGCCATCCCGGCGTGGTCGAGAGCGCCGTCATCGCCAAGCCGTGCCCGGTGCTGGGCGAGCGGGTGCATGCGGTGATCGTCACCCGCAACGGCGACACCACCGATGAAACCCTGCGTGCCTGGTGCGCCGAGCGACTTTCCGACTACAAGGTGCCGGAGACGATGGCATTGACGGACGAGCCATTGCCGCGCAACGCCAATGGCAAGGTCTTGAAGAAGCAGTTGCGCGACGCATGGGCCGCCGCGCGGTAAGTGCTTCGGCGAGGACGCGCGACAGTCCAACCGGGCGTCCATGGTTCCGTAGCTTGTCGGCCGGTCAACGGATCGGCCCTGGTGCTGGCGTCGCCGGCTTTGCCTTGCCGCCGCCATATCGCTAGGGTAACGCCGCCCGCGCGTCGGTCAGGGGTCGGGCCGGGCTGTTCGAGCACAGCCGCTCATCGGGGATGGGGTAGCTATAAGTGTCTGAATTATTTGACGAAGTCAACGAGGACGTCCGTCGCGAGCAGCTCAAGAAGCTGTGGGACCAGTATTCGATTTACATTGTCGCCGCCGCGTTCCTGGTGGTTGCTGCGGTAGGCGGCTGGCGTGGCTATCAGTATCTGGAGGCGAAGAAGGCGGCGGAGGCCGGCGCGGCCTTCGACAAGGCAATCGAACTCTCCGAGCAGAACAAGTCCGCCGAAGCCGAAGCGGCCTTCAACAACCTTGCTGCCACCGCCCCCTCGGGCTATCGCATGCTGGCGCGATTGCGCGCTGCGGCCGAAATTGCCGCCCACGACCCGCAGGCGGCCGTGAAGCTCTATGACGAGATCTCGACCGATCGCAGCATCGGCGCGCTCGAGCAGGAACTCGCCCGAATCCGTGCCGCCGGCCTGCTGGTGGATACGGCAACCTATCCCACCATGGTTCAGCGCCTCGAGGCTTCCACCGCGCCGCAGGCTACCTTTCGCCACACCGCACGCGAACTGCTGGCGCTGTCGGCCTGGCACGCCAATGACACGACCGCGGCGCGCAAATGGCTGGATTTGATCGCCAACGATGCCGAGACGCCCCCCGGCCTGCGCTCGCGCGCCGAAGCGCTGCAGGCGCTGCTGCCGCCGGTTGCGAAAAGCTGACGGCTGGAAACCGGTGGAGTGAGAAACTGACCATGCGCCTGTCGCAACGCCTGATCGCTGCTGCCGTTCTCGTCACGCTGTCGGCTGTCCTGGCGGGCTGCTCCAGTAGCCTCGGCAGTTGGGATCCGAGTGACTTGCTCGATGTCTTCGACACCAAGAAAAAGCTGCCGGGCGAGCGCAAGGAGGTCTTCCCCGGCGGGGTGCCGGGCCTCGAGCAGGGCGTACCGAAGGAATTGTACAAGGGCGCCGTCGAGCAACAGCAACTCGATCAACAGAACGCCGACGCGGCTGCGGCGGCATCACCGCCACCGGAAGAACCAAAGACCACGAAATCCAAATCAAAATCCAGGAGCAAGCGGCCGGCGACGGCAAGCACGGCGCCAGCCGCCGCGCAGGACGCAGGCGCGGCGCCCGAGGAAGAGGGTGGGCCCGCCGCCGTGCCGCCCGCACCCAAGCCCAAGAAAACAGCTCATAAGCGCACCACCGCCCCACCACCGGATCAGGACGCCGCGCAACCGGCCGCGCCGCCGGCCCAACCCGGTCAGTCGGCGCAGCAATCAGCTCAGCCATTCCCGGCGCCGCTTCCGGGCGGCAGCTTCTCCCGCTAGGCCCGCATTGACATGCGCTTGCCAACAGGCGCAGGGATCGGCCATGTCCTTCACGATCGCGATTATCGGGCGACCCAATGTCGGAAAATCGACGCTGTTCAATCGGCTGGTTGGACAAAAGCTGGCACTGGTCGATGACGAGCCGGGGGTGACGCGTGATCGCCGCGAAGGCGAGGGACGTCTTGGCGACCTCGAATTCACGGTGATCGACACCGCCGGACTCGATGAAGGCGCCAAGGGATCGCTGACCGCGCGGATTCAGGAGCAGACCGAGGCCGCGATCAATCTTGCCGACGCCCTGATGTTCGTGGTCGACGCCCGTGCCGGCCTCACGCCGAACGATCGTGCGTTTGCCGATTTCGCGCGGCGCGCCAACAAGCCGGTGGTGCTGGTCGCCAACAAGAGTGAAGGCAGGCATGGCGATGCCGGCGCGATGGAAACCTACGCGCTCGGGCTCGGCGAGCCAATCCAGATTTCGGCCGAACATGGCGAGGGGCTGAGCGACCTCTATGATGCGTTGCGCACGCTGATGCCGGAGCCGGCCGAGGAGCCGGAGGAGTTTGACGACGATGACGTCATCGAACCGGACGACGATCTGTCGAAACGCCCCATACGGGTGGCCATCGTCGGCCGTCCCAATGCCGGCAAGTCGACGCTGATCAATCGCCTGCTCGGCGAGGAACGCCTGCTGACCAGCGCCGAGGCCGGCACGACCCGCGATTCGATTTCAGTCGAGGTCAACTGGCAGGGCCGCGATTTTCGCGTGTTCGATACTGCGGGCCTGCGGCGGCGCTCGCGGATCGAGAAAAAGCTCGAGAAGCTGTCGGTAGCGGACGCACTGCGTGCCATCCGCTTCGCCGAAGTCGTGGTGCTGATGATGGACGCGCAGAACAAGTTCGAAGAACAGGATTTGCGTATCGCGGATCTGATCGAGCGCGAGGGACGGGCGTTGGTAATTGCCGCCAACAAATGGGATTTGATGGGCCGGCAGTCCAGCCTGATAGCGGCGTTGCGCACCGACGCCGATCATCTCCTGCCGCAGGTCAGGGGCATGCCCATCGTTGCGGTATCGGGTCTGATGGGCGAGGGCGTCGACCGCCTGATGAGCGCGATCGAACAGGCTTACGCCACCTGGAACAGGCGGGTGCCGACCGCATCGCTCAATCGCTGGTTCGAGCAGGCCATCGCTGCCAACCCGCCGCCGGCGGTGTCGGGCCGGCGGCTGAAACTGAACTACATCACCCAGGCCAAGGCACGGCCGCCGAGCTTTGTGCTGTTCTGTTCGCGCGCCGACGCGGTGCCGCAGTCCTACCTCCGCTATCTCGTCAATTCCCTGCGCGAGTTCTTCGAACTTCCGGGCACGCCGATGCGGATCACGCTGCGCGAGAAGGCCAATCCGTTCGCCCATAAACGCAAACGGCCGTCGTGAGCGAAGGAACCGTTCCGGAGCGTCTCGTCGAGGTGACCGCCATGCGCCGTGGCGCGGTGGCCTTCATCTTTGTCACCATCCTGCTCGACATGTTCGCGCTCGGCCTGATCATGCCGATCCTGCCAAAACTGGTCGAAAGCTTTGTCGACAACGACACCGCCAGCGCGGCGCGCATCTTCGGCCTGTTCGGCACCGCCTGGGCGCTGATGCAGTTCTTCTTCTCGCCGATTCTCGGCGGCCTGTCGGACCGGTTCGGCCGGCGGCCCGTGGTGCTGCTGTCGAATTTCGGGCTGGCGTTCGATTACGTGCTGATGGCGCTGGCGCCGTCGCTGATCTGGCTGTTCGTCGGGAGGGTGATTTCGGGCATCACTTCGGCCAGCGTGTCGACGGCCTTTGCCTACATCGCCGACATCACGCCGCCGGAACGGCGGGCGGCGGTATTTGGCAAGATCGGCGCGGCCTTCGGCGCCGGCTTCATTCTGGGTCCGGCGATCGGAGGGCTGCTCGGCGGCATCGGGCCGAGGCTGCCGTTCTGGGCCGCGGCGGGCCTGAGTTTTGCCAATGCGGTTTACGGCTTGCTGATCCTGCCGGAGTCGCTGCCGCGCGATCGCCGTTCGCCGTTTCGCTGGAAAAACGCCAATCCGCTGGGCGCGCTGCACCTGTTGCGCTCCGACCGGGTTCTTGCCGGACTGTCGGTAGCAAATTTCTTTGCGCAACTCGCCCATGTGGTGCTGCCCAGCACGTTCGTGCTCTATGCGACTTACCGCTATGGCTGGAATACAGCGACCGTCGGCCTCACGCTCGCCATGGTGGGCGTTTGCGCGATGGCTGTGCAGGGGGCGGCGATCGGGCCGATCGTCCGGCGGTTCGGCGAGCGCCGGGCGCTGCTGCTGGGGCTTGGCTGCGGCGTCGTCGGCTTCCTGATTTTCGGGGTCGCGCAGAGCGGCCGGCTGTTCTGGGCCGGCATTCCCGTGATGGCATTGTGGGGCGTCGCCGGCGCGGCGACGCAGGCGCTGATGACGCGATTGGTCGCGCCGGTGCAGCAGGGCCAGTTGCAGGGCGCAACCACCAGCGTGCAGAGCCTGTCCCAACTGGTGGGGCCGTCGCTGTTCACGCTGACATTTGCCTATTTCATCGGCGCGCAGACGCCCCTGCAACTGCCCGGCGCGCCGTTCCTGCTGGCGTCGGCGCTGCTGGGATTGGCGCTGTTGATCGCAGCGCGCGTGACGGCGGCCGACGGCGTCGCCGCGTAGCCGCGGCGCAAGCTAAACCGGCGGCCGAAAGCTCATCAAGGTGCGGGTCTTGTAATCATAGAACTTGCCGGTCTCGGTCCACGCCGTTGTACACATCGGAACAATGAATTCCGCGGCCTGCTCCGGCGTATCGAGCGTCATTGGATCCTCGCCGGGGAACACGGTTGCGCGCATCCGGGTGCGGACCGGGCCGGGGCTGAACAGGTTGACGCGGATCGGTGTCGTTGCCGTTTCATTGGCCCACACCCGCACCAGCGCCTCCAGAGCGGCCTTCGACGCGGAGTAGGGGCCGAGATAGGCCGTCGCCTTGTTGGCGGCGCCCGAAGTGACGAACACGGCGCGGCCGGCGTCGGACTGGCGGAGCAGCGGCTCCATGCAGCGGATCAACTGGAAGTTCGCGGTGACGTTGATCGCCATCACGTCGGTCCATGGGTTGAGCTCGATATGTCCGAGCGGCGAGGAAGGACCGGCGACGCCGGCGTTGCCGACCAGAATGTCGAGCCTGCCATGGCGCTCGTGCAGCGCCGCGCCCAGCCGCGCGATTCCCTCGAAATCGGTGAGGTTGAGCGGTACCAGTGTGGCGGTGCCGCCCTCCTTTCGGATTTCGTCGTCGAGCTCTTCGAGGCCGCCCTGGGTCCGTGCCACGGCAACGATGTGCGCGCCGGCCCTGGCCAGCGCGCGGGCGGTGGCATAGCCGATGCCGCGCGAAGCGCCGGTCACAAGAGCAATTCGGGAGCCGAGCGGAAGGGTCATGAGCGATACTCTTCGTCATGCCCGGGCTTGTCCCGGGCATCGACGTCTTTGCGTAGGTTTTACAGACGTAGATGGCCGGGACAAGCCCGGCCACGACGAGTGGGGTTGGCGCTGACAGCGCCGGCTAGCTCGCCTCCGCCAGCAGCGACAATTGCCGCGGCTGCGGCTCGGCCTGGGTCATGTCGGTGAGCGGGGTCGGATAGTCGCCGGTAAAGCAATGGTCGGTGAATTTCGGATGTGCGGGATCGCGGCCAGGTTCACCCATGGCGCGATAGATGCCGTCGACCGACAGGAAGGCCAGCGAGTCGGCGCCGATCAACTGTCGCATCTCGTCGAGATTGTGTGTCGCCGCCAGCAGGCCGGCGCGGTCGGGAGTGTCGATGCCGTAATAATCCGGATGGGTGATCGGCGGCGAGGCAATGCGGAAATGCACCTCGCGGGCGCCGGCGTCGCGCATCATCTTGACGATCTTCTTCGAGGTGGTGCCACGCACCAGCGAATCGTCGATCAGCACGATCCGCTTGCCCTCGATCGCCGCGCGGTTGGCGGAGTGCTTCATGCGCACGCCGAGCTCGCGCACGCTCTGGGTCGGTTGAATGAAGGTACGGCCGACATAGTGGTTGCGGATGATCCCGAGCTCGAACGGCACGCCGGATTCCCGGGAATAGCCGATCGCCGCCGGCACGCCGGAATCCGGCACCGGGACAACGACGTCGGCGTCGACATGGCTTTCGCGGGCCAGTTCGGCACCCATCGCCTTGCGCACGTCGTAAACCGAACGGCCGCCGACGATGGAATCCGGACGCGAGAAATAGATGTATTCGAAAATGCACGGCCGCGGCGGCATCGGCGGGAACGGCTTGTGACTCTGCGCCCCGCGCACGTCGAACACGACGACTTCGCCGGGATCGACGTCACGGAGGTACTTCGCGCCGATGATGTCGAGCGCGCAGGTCTCGGAGGCGAGGATCGGACAGCCATCGAGCTCGCCGAGCACCAGCGGGCGGATACCGAGCGGATCGCGGGCGCCGATCAGCTTCTTGTTGGTCAGCGACACCAGCGAATAGGCGCCCTCGATGGCGCGGAGCGATTCAATGAAGCGGTCGATGAAGCGGTTGCGCCTGGACTGCGCCACCAGATGCAGGATGACCTCGGTATCGGTGGTGGACTGCATCATGGCACCGTTGCGCACCAGTTCGCGCCGTAGCGTCAGACCGTTGGTGAGATTGCCATTGTGGCCGACGGCAAAGCCGCCTGCATTGAGTTCGGCGAACAGCGGCTGGACGTTGCGCAGAATGGTCGCGCCGGTGGTCGAATAGCGGACATGGCCGATGGCGGCACTGCCGGGGAGGCGCTCGATCACCTCGCGGCGGGAAAAGGTGTCGCCCACCAGACCAAGCCGGCGTTCGGAATGGAATCGGGTTCCATCGAAGGAGACGATTCCGGCGGCCTCCTGGCCGCGGTGCTGCAGGGCGTGCAACCCGAGGGCGGTGATGGCGGCGGCGTCGGGATGGCCGAAGATGCCGAACACGCCACATTCCTCGCGTAGGGTGTCGCCGTTCAGATCCTGGTCGGTCAGGTCGAGATCGAGTTGTACCGCCACATCGGAAGGGCTCTGTATCTCGTCCATCGCGCCTCTCTTTGGCCTGGTATCAATGTCCCGCCGGCTTCTCGATCAGCTTTTTGAGGCTGTCGCGGGCGGGTTTGCTATAGCCATCACCAGCGCCCGGCGCCCCGGGGTCGGTGTCCGTCTGTTCGTCTTCCGGCTTGTTCTTCTTGAATCTCTTCAAGATGGTGTTCTCGGGGTCATCCGGCAAGAGCGACATCAGCCAGTCCCCGGTTCCCTGCAGCACCACCCTGGATTTTGCCCCGGTAACCCAGTCCGGGCGCTGCTTGTCGGGGACCAGCCAACTGAAGAACATGAAGGCGACGACCACGATCAGCAGGCCTCGCGCCAGCCCGAACAGGAAGCCGAGGGTGCGGTCGAGCGCGCCGATCCGGGAATCCAGGATCATGTCCGAAATCCGCACGGTGATGATGGAAACCACGATCAGGGTACCGATGAACACGCCGGCGACCACGACCACGCTCGCGACCGTGTCGTTGTTGAAATAGGTCTTGGCGGTGGGCAGCAGTTTCCCGAACGCGTAGAGGGTAACCAGTGCCGCGGCACCCCATGCCGCGATCGACAGGATCTCCCGCATGAAGCCGCGCACCATCGCGAGCAGGCCGGATATCAGCATCACAGCGAGCAGGACAAGATCAAGTATCGTTATCGGCATCGACTGGTCAGGTCCGCTCGTAAGTAAGGTTAAGACCGCGAATCAGCGTTCGGTGCCGCCGTAACTGACGGTCCTCCGGTGCATCCGGCAGGGGCGGATATCGTGACCCCGGCCGCGCGCGGGTTGTATAGCGGCGGGGGCCGGCCAGGTCACGCCGCTTTAGCCGCTGTCGCGACGGAATCGCGCGGGTGTGGCATTTTTCTCCGTCTCGACCCCGGCCCTGTTTCCCTTTGGATGGCCGCGCGCGGCGATATCCGCTACCAGGGTGGTCAATCCGCCGACCGTATTGAGGGAAAGGCCGGCGTCGCCTCCGACCTCGGCGCGCGCCGATTCCGGCAGCACGGCACGCCCGAATCCGAGCTTTGCCGCCTCCTTCAGCCGCGCCGAGGTTTGCGCCACCGGACGCACCGCGCCCGACAGCGAAATCTCGCCGAAATATACCGCGTCCGTCGGCAACGGCGCGTTAACCAGAGATGACACCAGCGCCGCCGCGGCCGCGAGGTCGGCCGCCGGCTCCTGGATCCGCAGGCCGCCCGCCACGTTCAGATAGACGTCGTGGCCGGATAGTTTGACGCCGCAATGGGCCTCGAGCACCGCCAGCACCATCGACAGCCGGCTCGGATCCCATCCGACCACCGCGCGGCGCGGGGTGCCGAGCGACGTCGGGGCCACCAGCGCCTGCAATTCCACCAGCACCGGGCGGGTACCTTCGATGCCGGCAAATACCGCCGTGCCGGGGCTGCCGAGATCGCGCTCGGACAGGAATAGCTCGGAGGGGTTGGAGACCTCGCGCAGGCCGAGACCCGTCATTTCGAACACGCCGATTTCATCGGTCGGCCCAAAACGATTCTTGACCGCGCGCAGGATGCGGAATTGCTGCGAGCCTTCGCCCTCGAACGACAGCACGGCGTCGACCATGTGCTCGACCACGCGCGGACCGGCGATCTGGCCGTCCTTGGTCACATGGCCGACGAGGATGATCGTGGCGCCGGACTTCTTGGCGAATCGGATCAGCGCCTGCGCCGAGGCGCGCACCTGGGTCACCGTTCCCGGGGCGGATTCCACCGTATCGGTCCACATGGTCTGGATCGAATCGATCACGATCAGCCGGGGCACGCTACCCTCGGACAGCGTCGAGACGATATCCTCGACCGAGGTTTCCGCGGCAAGTTGCACCGGTGCATCGGCGAGGCCGAGGCGCTCGGCGCGCAGCCGCACCTGCGCCACCGCCTCTTCGCCGGATATGTAAACCGCGCGATGGCCGGCGCGCGCCATCAGGCTGGTTGCCTGCGTCAACAGCGTCGATTTGCCGATGCCGGGATCGCCGCCGACCAGCAGCACCGAGCCTCTGACAAAGCCGCCACCGGTGACGCGATCGAACTCCGCCATGCCGGAAGCCAGGCGAGGGGCATCCTGGCTCTTGCCGGTCAGCGTCTCCAGCGCGAACAGCCGGCCCCTGCGCCTGGAGCGAATCGAGACGGGCATGGTGCTGGCGCCGGTGGTGTCTTCCTCGACCAGCGTATTCCACTCGCCACAGGATTCGCATTTGCCCTGCCAGCGATTATGGGCGGCGCCGCAATTCTGGCAGACAAAGGAAAGGACGTTCTTGGCCATGAAGGGGACGGATCACTGTTATGGAACTGCCCGGGAGATGTGATCCTCAAGCCGTTTGTTTGTTTCTTAGTTCTTCAACAAGGGATTGAAGCGTCGAATACAGCACCTGCAATTCATGGCCCTCAAGATCAGCAACCGTGTCGCCATGGACCACAGCGTTTCGGGTCTTGATCATATTTCTCAACGAGCGTCCCGTCGGTCCGTCGACATGGCCGGTTCGCGATAGCCACTCGACTATTTCACTTGGGATCATTGGTCCGGAAGCCGCCGTATTCTCAGAACGAAAAGCCCTCGCGACCGCCTCCAATGCAGCCCAAGCAATCACCAGTGCTGCACGGCTAAAGCCAGCATCCTGCGAGCGTCTAATTTCTTCGAGAAGCCGCGAAAGCTCTGCCTTACTAGGTCTGTCATAAATCGGTCGGGGGAAATCGCCCGCGTAGTAGATTTCGAATTTCCAGTTTGGCTGCCTTGCGACTCGTTCAGCAATTTGGGCCAAACTCTTTTGACTATCGGGGCTTCGTCTGGCTTTTACCTCAATTACAATGGAGTCGCGTTCGGAAATGGCGAGTGCGTCGGGTCGGTAACCTCGAAGAAACTCTGGTACTAGATCCCCAGCGGGATGAGCGACGAACGTATAGCCCCTCCCTTCATATCTGCTGCGCAGAGTGCGAAGAATATCGATCTCGGTCTTTTCGGTTTCGGTTGCCATGACTCTATCTGTCCGACCTTATCTCGTTGTCGATGCGGATATAGACTACGGGGGTTCCGTATCGATTGCTCCTGCGAGCTTGGCCGTCGGGTCTTCGATTTGAAACGATCTTTCGCGTTCAAACTTTTGTACCCAGACGCGCTGCACTTGAGAGTCGTCAACATAGATGCGGGGCATTAGCGCGTCGAGTATTGGTTTCACGATATTATCGATGTCGCCGGTCATCGGGCCATCCGGGAAATATAATATTGTGACCGAGACAGGCGACTCTGTCGCCCAGCCACCGGGATTGATGGTTTCGTTGACGACTGTCCTGGTCAGTTCTTTCCAAGCCTCCCTTGATGTGGGACTTGCCTGAAGCGACAAGGGAACGGCCGCTATCAAGAGTTCGACCGGGAATTGGAGCTCAACGTCGCCAGTAACGTCAAGATTTTCAAACAAATCGGCCTCAAACAGGCGTTCATCGGCGTGCCTCCGAACTCGCCCCCAAAGCCAAATCCTTCGCAAGGAATCATACAGGCCCATGCCGTGCTTACACCGGATCAGCCTTCTTGAGCGCCTCGATACGAACGAGAGCGAGTTTGTTAAGGCCGCCTTCTTGAAGGCCTACCCGCACCTCTGGCGCGTCAGCGTCGTAAGCGTTCCAGATCATATCCGAGAGAGCGACGATCGGTTTGGCTCTCTCGTAGGTAGCTCAACGTGAGCGTTTTTTGCTCGGGCTTCGATCTCTTGCAAGCCGGCACACTCGTTTGATTGGATATGTATAGCTGCAACAACTTTCAGTTGTAAAGGGCGGAAGCTGAATTCAATAGGAAGACGGCGAATCCTCCGAGGTTTCATTCCACGTCCTTCGGCTACCTTGGCCGTCTGTTTCGAAAGCATCTTTTGCGCTGCAGCGTCGTATCAAGTGACGAAAGTGCACGAACTTCCGGCGGGGAGCCGGGGTCAGGGTGAATGCGCCGCCGTCCATAACACGGAAACTCCGGCCGCGAGCATGATACCGTCCATCAGCAGCCGGAAGATGCGGTCGTCGAGCCGCAGCACAAAACGCTTGGCGATGAAGGCGCCCGACATCAGCGAGGAGCCTGCGATCAGGCCCTGCAGCGCGACATCGGGTGTCAGCGCGCCAAAGCGCTGGAAGGTTGCGGATTTGCTCAGATAAAGCCCGAGCGAGCTTGCCGCCTCGGTGGCAAGGAAGGCGCCCTTGCTGAGACCGTAGAACAGGAACAACGGCACGCTCAGGGGCCCGGTCGAAACCACGATGCCGGTGAGGTAGCCTATCACGGCGCCGCCGATGGCGACCTGCCATAATCGTATCTTCAGATCGTGCCGGGCGAGCCAGTGCCGCACCGGTACCATCGCGATCAGGAACAGGCCGATCGCGACATCGACGGTGTGAGACGGCAAGGCGAGCAGGGTGCGGGCGCCGAGCGCGGCCGCCGGAATGCCGGGAATCGAATAGGCGGCGCAGGCACGCCAGTCGACCTCGCGCCACCAGGCGAGGATGCGCGACAGGTTCGACATCACGGCTGCGATCGCCATGATCGGCACGGCCTGTTTCGGCCCATATTGATAGACCAGGATCGGCATCAGCATGATTGTCGAGCCGGTGCCGACGATGCCGCTGATGGTTCCGGCGACGAGCCCGACCGCGAGGATGAAAAGGAAGTTCAAGCGTTTGCCTCCGTCGCTGGGGTCATCCGCAACGACTTGCTCATCGCAGCACGATCCATGCCGGGGCATGGTCGCTGGCGCCGTCCTCGGCGCGGACCTCGCGGTCGACGCCGGCCTTCAGCAGGCGAGGGGCCAATGCCGGGCTCAGCAGCAAATGGTCGAGCCGCAGTCCGGCATCGCGCGGCCAGCGGTTTCGCTTGTAGTCCCAGAATGTGAACATCGGTTTTGACGGGTGCAGGTCGCGGACGGCGTCGGTCCAGCCTTGTGCGACCAGCGAGCCGAAAGCATCCCGGCTGCGGGGCTGGATCAGCGCATCATTGTCCCATGATCTTGTCGGATAGATATCGAGAGCCGCCGGGGCGACGTTGTAGTCGCCCGCCAGCACGACCGGAATGTCCTGCTTGACGAATTTCGCCGCGTGCCGCCGCAGCCGCCTGAACCATGCGAGTTTGTACTCGAACTTCGGGCCCGGCTGCGGGTTGCCGTTCGGCAGATAGAGGCTGGTGACGATGACGCCATTGACGGCGGCTTCGATGTAGCGCGCCTCCGCATCGGTGCGATCGCCGGGAAGCGCGGTTCGGACCAGCACCGGATCGACTTTTCGCGCCAGGATCGCGACCCCGTTCCACGCCCTTTGCCCCTGCCAAACCGCGCCATAGCCGGCCTCGGCGAGGGCATGGGACGGAAATTCCCTGTCGGTCGATTTCAGCTCCTGCAGGCAGACGATGTCGGGCTTTGCCGAACGCAGCCACCGCAGCAAGTTGGGCAGGCGGCGGTTGACATTGTTGATGTTGAACGTTGCTATTTTCATGTGCAGAGTGGCGAAGCTCGCCCAAAGTCAACCGGAGGTCCCATGCCCAGGCTAGGTTTCGTCGTTCTCGCGATCGCGGTCGGGTCTGTCACTGGCGCTTCCGCCCAGACCCTGACTGCCGAACAACGCACCGCATGCAAGGCGGATTTCGAGAAATTCTGCGCGGGCACCAAGCCCGGCGGCGGTCGCATCATAGCCTGCCTGAACAAGCAGCGCGCCCAGATCAGCGAGGCCTGCCGCAACGTCGTCGATGCCCAGAAGAAATAGGCCGCTCTAAACGGACGCGTCATCGCGCGCGGCTGCGGCCTCCGATGTCCCGCCCTTGTAAACTCGTGCATAGCGTGGACCGAAGCTGGTCAGGACCTCGTAGCCGATGGTCCCGAAATGGTGGGCCAGTTCGTCGACGGTGATGCCTTCCCCGATCAGCGTAACCATGTGGCCGCGCCGTACGGCATTGCTGGGCAAATCGGTGACGTCCACGGCGATCAGGTCCATCGAGATGCGGCCGGCGACCGGGCAGCGCTTGCCCGCAACCACCACTTCGGCGCTGCGGGTGCCGTCGCCGCCGCCGGCGGCCCGGAAATATCCATCGGCATAGCCGGCGGAGACGATCGCAAGCCGGGTGGGACGTCGCGCGGTCCAGACCGCGCCGTAGCCGACGCTCTCGCCGCGTTCGACATTGCGGATTCGCACCACGCGCGCTTTCAGATCGACTACCGGTTGCATTGGGTTGTCCGCCTCGGGCGTCGGATTGACGCCGTAGAGCGCCGCACCGGGCCGCACCATGTCGAACTGGAACGGCGCCCCGAGGTAGACGCCCGAGGAATTCGACAGCGACGCCGGCACCCCGGAAAACAGGCTGGCGATCTCGCGAAAGGTGGCGAGTTGTCGCGCATTGAGCGGATGATTGAGATTCTCGGCGCAGGCGAGATGGCTCATGACCAGCGTGATACCGTGATCGCCGGCATTGATTCTGGGAATGATGCCCTGCGCCTCGGTGAGGGTCATGCCGAGCCGATTCATGCCGGTGTCGATGTGAATGGCGGCGCTGCCGGCCCAGCCGGAGCGGCGGCAGAACACGTCCCACTCGGCGAGTTCGTTGAGATCGCCGATCGCCGGCCTGGCGTCGCACTGCGCATAGGCATCGCCGGAGTTCTGGAAAAAGCCGTCGAGCACATAGATCGCCGCCGACGGCAAGGCGGCGCGGGCGGCCCTCGCTTCGTCGACCGTGGCGACAAAGAACGTCTTGCAGCCGGCACCTGCCAGGGCGCGTGCCACCGGATCAACGCCGCAGCCATAGGCATTCGCCTTGATCACCCCGGCGCATTCTGCCGGCACGGCGGTCTTCTCGAGCTTGCGCCAGTTGGCGACGATGGCGTCGAGGTCGACGGTGAGAACGCCGGTCGTACCCGCCGGTACGGCCGCCTGGTTCGTTTCAGGCGAGAGCACTTTGCCGGGAGGGATCGAATTCGGGTCCGGAACGATGTTCATGCCGCACTTTATGCGCAGGCCCCCGGCGGTTCAACCGGGCGGGGCGTCGTCAGTAGGTGTGCGCCGGCAGGTGTCCGTCATGCGCGAGGTCGCCAAACCGGGTAAATTGCCCCTCGAACTGCAGTTCGACGGTGCCGGTGGGACCGTGGCGCTGCTTGCCGATGATGACTTCGGCCTTGCCATGCACCAGCGACATGTCGAGCTGCCACTTCTCGTATTCCGGCGTGCCGATCCGTGGCTCCTTGTTGGCGAGGTAATATTCCTCGCGGAACACGAACATGACCACGTCGGCGTCCTGCTCGATCGAACCGGACTCGCGCAGGTCGGCCAATTGCGGGCGCTTGTCGTCGCGGCTTTCGACCTGACGCGATAGCTGCGACAGCGCGATGATGGGGACGTTCAGTTCCTTGGCGAGCGCCTTCAGGCTGGTGGTGATCTCCGTGACTTCCTGGACGCGGTTGTCGGAACGTTTGCTCGAACCCTGCAATAGCTGGATATAGTCGACCACCAGCAGGTCGAGCCCCTTCTGCCGTTTCAGCCGACGGGCGCGCGCGGTCAGTTGCGCAATCGAGAGGCCGCCGGTTTCGTCGACATAGAGCGGCAGCGATTGCAACTCGATGGAATATTCGCGGATCTTCTCGAAGTCGGCCTCGGTAATGCCGCCGCGGCGGATCGTACTCGAGGCGATGCTGGTCTGCTCGGCGAGAATACGCGTGGCGAGCTGTTCAGCCGACATTTCGCAGGAGAAGAACCCGACAATGCCGCCATTGACCGACTTCATGCTGCCGTCAGCCTGGACTTCGGAGCGATGCGCCTTGGCGACATTGTAGGCGATGTTGGTGGCGAGCGCCGTCTTGCCCATGCCGGGACGGCCGGCAACGATGATCAGGTCGGATGGCTGCAGGCCGCCCATCTTGGTGTCGAGATCGCGCAGTCCGGTCGCGATCCCGGACAGCTTGCCGTCGCGCTGAAAGGCCTTTGCGGCCATATCGACGGCAACCGTGAGGGCCTGCGCAAAGCGTTGAAACCCGCCGTCATAGCGTCCGGACTCGGCCAACTCGTACAGCCTGCGCTCGGCATCCTCGATCTGTGCCCGCGGCGCAAAATCCACCGGCGCGTCGAAGGCGACATTGACCATGTCCTCGCCGATCCGGATCAGGTCGCGACGCAGCGCGAGTTCGTAGATGGTGCGGCCGTAATCCTGGGCATTGATGATGGTGGTGGCTTCCGCGGCGAGGCGGGCGAGGTATTGACTCACCGTCATGCCGCCAATGTCGGTTTCGGCCGGCACGAAGGTCTTCAGCGTGACCGGGGTCGCAACCTTGCCCATTCGGATCAGGCTACCGGCGGTCTCGAAAATGGTCTGATGGATCGGCTCGAAGAAGTGCTTCGGCTCCAGAAAGTCCGAGACCCGATAGAACGCGTCGTTGTTGACCAGGATCGCGCCCAACAAACTCTGCTCCGCCTCGATATTGTGCGGTGCACTTCTATAGGCAGGGGTGGTGGCGTCGGGCGCTAGTTTGAGGACATTCGAATCAAGCGGGGCCATGGTTCTCAAGTGTTCGCGGAACTTTGTCGGATGCGGGGCGGGATAAGGCGCCACCCCGGCCCGCAGCGAAAGCAGGAACATGCCTTATGCCCGATTCACACATCCGGTCTGTGAATCCTGACCGGGGGATCATTTGGCTACTTGACGGGTTGCTACCATCGCCCGGTCACAGGGTACCGGTGAAATCCGGCCGCTCTGAACCTTTTGCCGGATAGCGATACTCACCAGAACCCGTTCCTGGTTCCGGTGCGCTCGCCGCCGCTTCAAATGAGGAGAAGGTAGATCAGCGCGATCACGGCGGCGCCGACCCCAATGGCGATCAGGGCGTAATCGGTGCCGAGTTCGCGTGGCTGATCGGACGGGGATGGGCAGGATTTGCGGGCCATTTGCGGAGTGTAGGGCGGGTCACACCCGGTTCCCTGTGAACCAGTTCACATCTGGCGCGTTTTATTTGCGTCATGGTCACACGGAACAGGTCGCGGGATTTCGGGTTGTCAGGAGTGGTTTGCGGACAGAAGGCAGTAGGCAAGAGAGGCGAGCGATGGGCCAGCAGCTAAGGCCATGGCGATCCGGCGACGGCGAAGCGGCATGGTTGTCGACCTTGATCGACGCCATGGAGATGGTTTCGCGCCGGGATGTTCGCGCTGCGCCCTGTGATGGTCGGTTCCTCGCAGCGCTCCGCGCGCAACTGGCGCAACCGGCGTCTCCTTGCGCGGGCGGCGCCTGGCGTTTCGGTTTGCGCAACTGAGTCCAGCGAATTCCGGCCTACCCGCCCGCCATCTGCAGCCGCGGCCGGTTGCCGCGTTCGATGCGGCGCAGTTTGGCCTCCTCGCGTCCGATGTAGTCGCGCGTCATTGGCACCACACCCTGGCGCTTGGTGATCTGGATCTGGAAATTCATCAGGTTCTGTTTGCGAAACGACATCTCCGAACCAGCCAGATAGAATTCCCACATCCGGGCAAATCGCTCGTCATAAAGCCGCACCGCTTCCTGCCGCCGCGCCATGAAGCGCTCGCGCCACGCCTTCAGGGTTTCAGCATAGTGCAGCCGCAGGATTTCGATGTCGCACACCAGAAGGCCTGTCCTTTCGATCACGGGGATCACTTCAGAGAGCGCCGGGATGTATCCGCCGGGAAAGATGTACTTCGCAATCCAGGGATTGGTGGCATCGGGGCCCTCTGAACGGCCGATCGAATGCAGCACCATGATGCCGTCATCGGTGAGCAGTTCGGCGCAGTGCCGGAAATAGGTCTCGTAGAAGTCGACGCCGACATGCTCGAACATTCCCACCGACACGATGCGGTCGAACGGGCCTTTGACGTCCCGATAGTCCTCCAGCAGGAATTTGACGGTTGTCAGGTTCTTCTCGGCGGCGCGGGCATTCGACACCTGCAGTTGCTCGGTCGACAGCGTGATCCCGGTGACGGTGGCCCCGGCGATCTCCGCAAGATAGAGCCCGAGGCCGCCCCAACCGCAGCCAATGTCGAGCACGCGGTCGCCCGATCCGGTCAGCAGCTTCGCGGCGACATGGCGCTTCTTGGCGAGCTGGGCATCGTCAAGGGTCGTCTCGGGCGATTCGAAATAGGCGCAACTATACTGTTTGTCGGCGTCGAGAAAGAGAGAGTAAAGCCTTCCGTCGAGATCGTAATGGCGCGCGACGTTATTCCTTGCACGGCGGCGCGGATTGAATTGCTGGGAATGGCGGACCAGGTAACGCAGCCACCATTGCAGCCTGGCCCAGCGCGGCAATATTTCGGGTTGGTCGAGCAGAATGGCGAGCGCGTCGGCGATGGAACCACGTTCGACCACGAAGGTTCCGTCCATATAGGCTTCACCCAGCCCCAGTTCGGGGTTGAGCAGGATCCGGCGCTCGGCGTCGGCAGTCAGAAAGCGCGCTGCGACCGGTTCGCCGCTGCCGTCACCGCAGGTGAATTTGGCGCCGCTTGCGGTGGTGAATGTCATCGCCCCGCGGCGGATGAAGTGGTCGAGGAAGTAATGTAGCAAACGATCCATCGAAATCACCGAATGAGCGATTCCGCAGGCCAGGGCGCCTGTCTCCAGGGCAGACGTCCGGATGACGGAATGGTTCCAGCGCCTCACCAACATCTTATTCGTGTCGTTCTCCGAACGCTACTGCGTTGTCCACAAAGCGGATATTCGAGAATGTCATGTTCACGCCATTGCGTCATATGCGCGCTTCCATTCGCGGCATAATCGGCTAAAAGGTGACCGCCGACGGCCCCGCTCGGACGCCAGCGGGGCCACATCTGGAGAACCAAGAGAATGTTGGGCCGAGCGCTCAGGTTAGCGACGGTGGCGCTTTTGATCGGCTGTTTCGCCCCGGCCCTGGCGCCCGTGCAGGCGCAAAATCTCGAAGCCGGCAAGAGCCCTTCCCAGATCTTCGCAGGGGCCTGCACCGCCTGCCACAGGAGCCCGCGCGGACTTTTGAGGACCGTCCCGGCGGGATCGCTGCCTGGTTTCCTTCGTGAGCACTATACGACCAGCAGCGGCATGGCTTCGCTGCTCAGCAACTATCTGATCTCAAACGGGGCGGCCGATACGCGCTATGGCGGTGGCCAACCCAGGCCGGACCGGGGTGCGAAATCCGAGGCAAGGCACAGTGGCGAGCCGGAACAGGCTGACCGACACGGTCACCGAATCAACCCGCCGCGCGTGGCTGCAGAGCCGCCGCAGGGCGGCAAGCCGGATGTCGGGCAGGCCGAGCGGCGACCCCGGGGCCGCAACGCCAGGCGGCTGGAGCGGGCAGGACAGGGTCCCGACGTCGCGAAACCGGCGGAAGTTCAGGCTCCGGCCCAGCAAGCCAACCAGCACGGCCGCGATGGACGCAAGGCCAGACACCGGGCGGGCAAGCGCGGCAGGCCGGCCGTCGACGAGGAGCCCGGCGTGGGTGCGGCAACGCCGGAGACAGGCAACTCAGAGGCACCCAAGTCTGACAACGCCAAGTCCGACGGCATCAAGTCCGACGACGCCAAACCTCAAGCTGGCCAGACCGGTGCAGCCAAGCCCGACACGGCCAAGGACCAGTCGGCAAAGCCCGAGCCGGCACAGGAAGAGAAGCCCGCCGGCAATCAGGGCAAGCCCACCGCAGCCAGGCCTTCCAGCGAGGGCAGTTCCGAGGCGGCCAAGGGCGAACCACCGAAGGAAACCGGCAGCACCGCCCCGGCGCAGCGCACCGACCCGGTTCCCCCGGTGACCCCTGCGCCGCCGGCCGCACCACCAGCCGCGTCCACGGTGGCTCCGGGCGGATCCTCGGCAGCGACTTCCAACGCGGCGCCGGAGCACACATCGGCGCCTGCGGCGCCGGCC
The DNA here is from genome assembly GCA_036273255.1 of Bradyrhizobium sp. Classification (GTDB taxonomy): domain Bacteria; phylum Pseudomonadota; class Alphaproteobacteria; order Rhizobiales; family Xanthobacteraceae; genus Bradyrhizobium. Next base: position 11,516 of record DASUIA010000016.1, on the reverse strand, counting down.
GCCGCGTCAGCAGCGCCCCAGCCGCCGGCCCCGGAAGGGTCACCCGTGCCGCCTATCTCGAAATAAAGGCTGCCCCGAGGCCCCATTCGGGGGCGGTGAGGGCCGACACCGCTGAAGCTCCGAGCCGGGTCTGGTCAGGCCCCGACTCGGTGAAGCCTGGTTGCCCAGCCTGCGTTACTGGTCGGACGCCGCGCTGTCCTGGCGCACCGCGTCGTCCTGCTGCGCCTCGGGGTCGAAGAATTCGCCGGCAGCGGCCAACGCCTCCGCAGCGGCGTCCTGGTCTTCCTGTCGGGTGCTGATGTCTTCGCCGCGTTTGATGCGCTCGGCTTCTTCGGCACTGCGCGCCACCGTCACGGTCACGCCGACCTCGACTTCCGGGTGCACGGCGATGGCAATGGTGTGTTTGCCGATGGTCTTGATCGGCGCGTCGAGCATGATCTGGCTGCGGCTGATGGTGACGCCATCGTGCTCGAACGAGGCGATGATGTCGCGGACGCTCACCGATCCGAACAACTGGCCGGTCTCGGAGGCTTGACGAAGCACCACGACATTGCGGCCGTCGATTTTTTCCGCGACCTTGGTAGCCTCGCCCTTGGCCTTGAGATTACGCGCCTCGAGTTCGGCCTTCATGCCATCGAACTTGGCACGATTGTCGGCGGTGGCGCGGAGCGCCTTGCCCCGCTTCAGGAGAAAATTGCGCGCAAATCCATCCTTGACGCGGACGACCTCGCCCATCTGGCCGAGCTTGGCGACGCGTTCCAGCAATATGACTTCCATGTTCGTGCTCCCTTGAGGTGATGATCGGCGGGTTGGAATTGACGGGCAAATTCAGGATGGGACGAGGGGCGGCGGTCTTCCCTGCAGATAGCGGCGGCGAAGGCCGAAAACCGCATCGGCAAGCCCGAGAGCCGCCATGGCGAGAACCGGCCAACTGAAGATCACCACGACCGCGTAGGTGCAGCCCAGCCACAATGCGCGATGTTTGAGCGACATCGTCAATGTGTGCAGGGCTGCAAAGCCGGTGAGCGCGTATGCCATGATCAGCGTCGCCGCGACGATCCGCGCCAGCATCGCGGGCAGTCCGGTGGCGAAGCAGAAGGCGAGTGCCAGCGACAACACCGCGAGCGTCATCGGCGGCAGGTCCGCACCTTTCATGTCGGGCCAGGGGCGGTGCAGCCGTCCCGACGTCGCGGCGATTTTTGCGGCGAGCCAGAGGTTGAGCGTCAGCGTCATCATGGTGAAGATGGCGCCCGCGGCCGGCGCGACGATTACCAGCGCGTCGAGCGCCTGCTCGGTTTCGCCGGACGGGACCGCGCCGCCGCGCAATCCGAGAAACCATTGCAGGGTCTTGCGTATGACCTTGGCGATCGTGGCGGCGTCGGTGCCAAGCGTGAACAGGATCGCGGTCGTGGTCAGGATGGCAAAAGCGGCGATCCACAGCAGGATGCGGCCGATCGGGTACCATTCCAGTGGCGGTGCGGCGGGCGCGGTGCCGTCGCCCGCACCGGCACCGCCACCTGCGGGCCGCCCCAGCAAAGCGAGGTGCCCGAGCCACCAGGCGGGCAGCGCAATCATGATGGCAAAGGCGATGCCATAGGGAAGGCCGAAGATCGCGGCGAGGCCGGAGGCGGCAGCGATGCCGCCGATCGTGGCGCTGAGCGGGCCCCAGGCCAGTCCGGCCACCATCAGTGGCAGCGGCGCCAGATAGAACAACAGCAGCGAGATCAGCACGCCCGAGATGATCGAGGCAAACATCAGCGCCGACGCGCAGCCGGCCGCCACGGCAATGAGAAGGATCGTGATCATTAGCTGTCCCGCTCCTTTCGAGCGGTTAGAGGTTCCTCGAGAAACCCCAACCATCGGCAGCCGGACGACCCCGGAGCCTTATGAAGATGTCTCCGCGGCGCGACGCCGCGGGGTGACGAACCAACTTACCGAATCACGTAAGGCAGCAGCCCGAGGAAGCGCGAGCGCTTGATGGCGCGCGCGAGTTCACGCTGCTTCTTGGCGGAGACGGCCGTGATGCGGCTCGGCACGATCTTGCCGCGCTCGGATACGTAACGCATCAGGAGCTTGGAATCCTTGTAGTCGATCTTGGGCGCATTGGGGCCCGTGAACGGGCAGGTCTTGCGGCGACGGAAAAAGGGACGGCGCGCAGCTTCAGCCATGATTCCTACTCCTCAACTGCTGCTGGTTCGGCGTCATCGCGCGGACGGCGCGGACCGCGGTCGCCACGGAAGCCGCCGCCGTCGCGATCGCCCCTGAACCCGCCATCGCGATCGCCCCTGAACCCGCCATCGCGGTCGCCGCGGAAGCCGCCGCCGCGGTCGTCCCGATCGCGGTCACGATCGGCCTTGCGCATCATCGCCGAGGGGCCTTCCTCATGCTCATCGACGCGAACGCTGAGATAGCGGATCACGTCTTCGCTGATGCGCTCCTGGCGCTCGATCTCGGCGACCGCGGCCGACGGGGCGTCGATGTTCAGCAGCACGAAGTGCGCCTTGCGATTCTTGTTCATCCGATAGGTGAGGGAACGCACGCCCCAGTTTTCCGTTTTCGTGACCTTGCCGCCGAGCTGCTCGACGATGCCGGTCATCTGCGTGGTCAATTCCTCGACCTGCTGGGTACTCGCATCCTGACGCGCGAGAAAGACATGCTCATAAAGAGGCATGGGTGTCCTTTCCTGTGTTGGCGTGTTTCCCGGCGGCAAGCCCTTCGAACCCTTCGGAAAGGACTCGATATGCTCAGAAGGCGGAAGCACGGGACGACGGACCGACTGGCCCTGCCACATCAACATCGCCCGATCGGGTGAAAATTGTTGAGACCGTCCGTTCAGCTCCCGGCCGGGATCCACGGATTGCGGGGTTTATACGGAATTTCGGCGCAATGGCAAGGGAAAGCGGCCCGATCGATGGGGGGCCGGCCGCCCGGAACCGCTGGCGGCTTGACACAACCAGCTTCTGCAGTGTCTCTCGGCTCAACTTGAGGGATTTGCGGGGCCATTCAGGGGCAGCATGACGGCAGCATTCACGTTTCCGGGGCAGGGTTCCCAAGCGGTTGGCATGGGCAACGCATTGGCGGAGGCTTTTCCGGCCGCCCGAACCGTATTCGACGAAGTCAACGCCGCGCTCGGCGAAAAACTGACCGCCATCATGTGGGACGGACCTGCCGAGACCTTGCAGCTCACCGAAAACGCCCAGCCGGCGCTGATGGCGGTTTCGCTGGCTGCATTGCGCGTGCTGGAATCCGAGGCCGGCTTTTCCGTGGGCCGGGACGCCGCGTTCGTCGCCGGGCACTCGCTCGGCGAGTATTCGGCGCTGGCGGCGGCAGGCAGCCTCAGCATCAGCGATACCGCGCGGCTGCTGCGCACCCGCGGCCTTGCCATGCAGAAGGCGGTGCCGGTAGGGGTGGGTGCCATGGCCGCGCTGCTCGGCCTCGACTACGAGGCGGCCGTGGCCGTCGCCGAGCAGGCCGCTCAAGGGCAGGTCTGCGCGGCAGCCAACGATAACGGCGGTGGTCAGGTTGTGGTCTCCGGCGACAAGGCTGCGGTCGAACGCGCCCTCGACATCGCCAAGGCAAAGGGCGCCAAGCGCGCCATGCTGCTGCCGGTGTCGGCGCCGTTCCATTGCCGGCTGATGCAGCCCGCCGCCGATGCGATGGCCGATGCCCTTGCCGGTGTCAGCATCAGGCCGCCGAGCTCCCCTCTGGTATCGAACGTATTGGCGGCGCCGATCGTCGACCCGGAAGAGATCCGCCGCCGACTGATCGAGCAGGTCACGGGAACGGTGCGCTGGCGCGAGTCCGTGGCCTACATGGCAAGCCACGGCGTGACCCGGTTTTTCGAAATCGGCGCCGGCAAGGTGTTGAGCGGCCTGGTCAAACGTATCGCCGACGGGGCTGTCGGCATTTCGGTCGGTGGCCCCAATGACATCGCGTTGGCGAAAGAGGCGCTCGCGGCGGCGCAGACGGCCTGAGCAAGGGGACGGTGATGTTCGATTTGACCGGCAGGACGGCACTGGTTACCGGCGCAACCGGGGGCATTGGCGCCGCCATTGCGCAGGCGTTGCATGAACAGGGCGCAACCGTGGCCCTCTCCGGGACCCGCCGCGAGGTGCTGGATGCGCTGGCTGCCAGGCTCGGCGGACGGGTCCATGTGTTGCCATGCAATCTCTCCGATGCCGCTGAAGTCGAAGAGCTGGTGCCGTCAGCCGAACGTGCGATGGGTCAGGTCGATATCCTCGTTGCCAATGCCGGCATCACCCGAGACAACCTGTTCGTGCAATTGCGAGACGAGGACTGGGACGAGGTGATCAGGGTCAATTTGACGGCGACCTTCCGGCTCGCCCGCGCCGCGACCAAGCTGATGATGCGCAAACGCTTCGGCCGTATCATCGCGATCACCTCGGTGGTCGGCGTCACCGGCAATCCCGGGCAGGGCAACTACACCGCGTCGAAGGCGGGACTGACCGGCATGATCAAGAGCCTGGGCATGGAATATGCCAAGCGCAACGTCACCGCCAATTGCATCGCGCCGGGATTTATCGCAACGCCGATGACCGACGCGCTCAACGACAAGCAGCGCGAAACCATTCTTTCCAAAGTCCCTGCGGCACGGCTGGGAACGCCGGAAGATGTCGCCGCGGCGGCGGTGTATCTGAGCTCGAACGAAGCCGCCTACGTCACCGGACAGACCATTCACGTCAACGGCGGGATGGCCATGGTTTGAGCCGGTTGTCGGTCTGCTGCGCGGCAGAAAGTCGTTTCCGCCCGGTCAATTGAGGCTTGTAGTCAAGGCTGGGGAAGTATGGTAACCGAACCAAGAACGGATGGGCAAAGAACGCCATTGCAGGATTTTGAAACCCTGTATATTGGCGGTGCGGAGCCTGCTGTCGCTCGCCGGGTCCTGGGCGGCGATGACGGGCGCCACACAAGATGTGCAACTGCGAACAGAATTTCGAGATCACGATGGCTCGTATCGTCTTGGGGACGGGCTCACTTGAACAGGCACGAGGTTGAACGATGAGCGAGATTGGCGAGCGGGTTAAGAAAATCGTGGTCGAACACCTCGGTGTCGAGCCTGAGAAGGTGGTCGACAACGCGAGCTTCATCGATGACCTTGGCGCCGATAGCCTCGACACCGTCGAGTTGGTGATGGCATTTGAAGAAGAATTCGGTTGCGAAATTCCCGATGACGCCGCGGAGACGATCTTGACCGTGGGCGACGCCACAAAGTTTCTCGAAAAGAACGCGAAAAGCTGACGTCCGCAAGCGGCGCTGACGAAGCCGGACGGGCCGCGTGCGAGCGGTCCACCGGCTTCTTGTTGTGGGCCTGAGCCGGAGTGCTGGATATGAGGCGGGTTGTCGTCACGGGCCTCGGCATGGTGTCGCCACTCGGCTGCGGCATCGAGCCGACCTGGAGGCGCATCCTCAACAGCGAGAGCGGCGCCAGGAAAATCGACACCTTTGACGTCTCCGACCTCACCAGCCGTATCGCCTGCGTCGTTCCGCGCGGCGACGGCCGCGACGGCACGTTCAACCCCGATCAGTGGATGGAGCCGAAGGACCAGCGCAAGGTCGACGACTTCATCATCTTTGCCATGTGCGCGGCGCGTCAGGCGCTCGACGATGCCGACTGGCACCCCGCGACCGAGGAGCAACGTTGCGCCACCGGAACGATGATCGGCTCCGGCATCGGTGGTCTCTCCGGCATCGCCGATACCGCGCTGCTGCTCAAGGAGCGCGGACCGCGCAAGGTATCGCCCTTCTTCATTCCCGGCCGACTGATCAACCTCGCTTCGGGATACGTGTCGATCGAGCACGGCCTCAAGGGCCCCAATCATGCCGTGGTGACCGCCTGCTCGACCGGTGCGCATGCGATCGGCGATGCCAGTCGGCTGATCGCGCTCGGCGATGCCGATGTCATGGTCGCGGGGGGCGCCGAATCGCCGATCTGCCGGCTGGGAATGGCCGGATTCTGCGCGGCCCGTGCGCTGTCGACCGGCTTCAACGACACGCCCGAGAAGGCGTCGCGGCCCTATGACAAGGCTCGCGACGGCTTTGTCATGGGCGAAGGCGCCGGCATCGTCGTGCTCGAGGAATACGAGCATGCCAGGAAGCGCAGCGCGAGGATGTATGCGGAGGTGGTGGGCTACGGACTGTCCGGCGACGCCTACCACATCACCTCGCCGTCGCCGGACGGCGATGGCGGCTTCCGCAGCATGATCGCCGCCATGAAACGGGCGGGGATCGCGGCGTCCGATATCGACTATATCAATGCGCACGGAACCTCGACCCAGATCGGCGACGAGATCGAGCTTGGTGCCGTGGAGCGGTTGCTCGGCAATGCCGCCTCCAAGGTATCGATGTCGTCGACCAAATCGTCGACGGGGCATCTGCTGGGCGCCGCCGGTGCGATCGAGGCGATCTTCAGCGTTCTGGCGATTCGCGACAATATGGCCCCGCCGACCATCAACCTCGACAATCCGTCGGTGGAAACAGCGATCGATCTCGTGCCGCGTGCGCCGCGCATGCGCGAAATCGATGTCGCGCTGTCGAATTCGTTCGGTTTCGGGGGCACCAACGCTTCCTTGATCGTACAGCGCGTTGCCAACTGAGCGTCATCCCCAGATGAGTCCACCGTTTCGCCGCATTCGGTGATAATTCCTAGTTTAGGGCGTAGACTACCGGCCGCTACGGGGTTCAAGCGAGGCCACGATTAACCGGCAGCATTCAGGTTGCATCGATGAGTGAACGGCCGCCCATTTCGCCACGGAGTCCGCGCGCGGCGCTAGAGCCCGAACAGGTTCCGCCGCCGCCAAGGCGGTCCGAGCGTGCCCGCAATCCCTTCGTCGTGATCGGTAACGCCGTCATCACCATTGTGCTGGTCCTGATGATCGGCGCTGGCGGCGCCTACTTCTACGGCAAGCAGAAGCTCGAGGCTCCCGGCCCGCTGCAGGAGGACAAGGTCGTCATCATTCCATCGCGCGCGGGAATGACCGACATCGCCGACATCCTGCAGAAGGACGGCGTGATCGACAACAACCGCTGGGCGTTCATCGGTGCTGTGTTTGCACTGAAGGCGCGCTCCGAACTCAAGCCCGGCGAATACGCGTTTCAGAAGAACGCCAGCCTGCGCGACGTCATCGGCACCATGGTCGACGGCAAGGTGGTACAGCATGCCGTGACGATTCCCGAAGGATTGACCTCCGAGCAGATCGTTACCAGGCTTTCCGACAACGATCTCTTTTCGGGCACCGTGCGCGAAGTGCCCCGCGAGGGCACCTTGCTGCCCGAAACCTACAAATTTCCGCGCGGCACCTCCCGCGAGCAGGTGATCGCCCGCATGCAGCAGACCGAGAAGCGCGTCCTCGCGGAAATCTGGGAACGCCGCAATCCGGACATTCCGGTCAAGACGCCGGAACAACTGGTGACGCTGGCCTCGATTGTGGAAAAGGAAACCGGAAAGGCCGATGAACGCAGCCGCGTCGCCGCGGTGTTCGTCAACCGGCTGCGGCAGAAGATCAAGCTGCAATCCGACCCCACCATCATCTATGGGTTGGTCGGCGGCAAGGGAACGCTGGGTCGGCCGATCAAACGAAGCGAAATCACCCAACCGTCGCCCTACAACACCTACGTGATCGAAGGGCTGCCGCCGGGGCCGATCGCCAATCCCGGGCGCGCCTCGCTGGAGGCTGCCGCCAATCCGGCGCGCACCCGCGATCTGTTCTTTGTTGCCGACGGCAGCGGTGGCCACGTCTTCACCGAGACCTACGACCAGCACCAGAAGAACGTCGCCAAATTGCGCGCGATGGAAAAGCAGATCCAGAACGACACGGTCGAGCCGGCAGACGATCCACCACCGCCGCCGCCCGCCGCGGCAACCGCGCCCGCCGATGCGAGCCCCACGGCGACCACCACGACGCCGGCAAAGCCGACCGCACCCAAGAAGCGCGTCCGGGGCGCCGTGGGGCGCCAGGGCGCCGCGCAATCGGAGACGGCCCCGCCGGTGGTTCAGCGCTGACGGCGCGGCGGTTGCGCGCTGCAACCGAATTCCACTTTGCGTGAAAACGCTCTAAGGTCGCGACCTGCAGCGGCGAATCTTTCACCCTTATTGCCAGGAGCATCGCACGCGATGGCGCTATCGAGCATGACCGGCTTTGCCCGAAGCCACGGCGCCAGCGGGCCTTATGCGTTCGAATGGGAACTCAAGTCGGTCAATGCCAAGGGCTTTGACCTGCGGATGCGACTGCCGCCCGGATGGGACGACCTCGAAGCCGTCGCCAAGAAGCGGGCCGGCGAGCTGCTGGCACGGGGCACGGTCTACGCCAATTTGAACATCAAGCGCACCGGCGCGGCCTCGACGGTCCGGGTCAACGAAGACGTGCTGGCCTCGATCACCCGGGTGGCCGGCGAACTTGCGGGCAGGATCGACGCGGTGGCGCCGAGTATCGATGGATTGCTCGCGATCAAGGGCGTCATCGAGGTGGTCGAGCCGGAAAGCAGCGAGGCGGAAGACAAGGCGGCGAAGGCCGCCGCGGCAACGGCGTTCGAACAGGCGCTCGCCGACCTCATCGAGATGCGCCGCCGCGAGGGCACCACGCTCGGGCAAATCCTGTCGCAACGGATGGACGAGATGGAGCGCCTGGCAAAGCAGGCCGAGGCCGCGCCGGGCCGCAAACCCGAGGCAATCAAGGCGCGCCTCGCCGAACAGATCGCGGCCCTGCTCGAAACCACGGATCGTTTCGATCCCGACCGGCTCAACCAGGAAGCGATCCTGATCGCGGCCAAGGCCGACATTCGCGAAGAACTCGATCGCATCGCCTCGCATGTCGCGCAGGCCCGCGAAATGATCGGCAAGGGTGGACCGGTCGGACGACGGCTCGATTTCCTGGCTCAGGAATTCAACCGCGAGGTCAATACCTGCTGTTCCAAGGCCAATGATCTCGAATTGACCAATACCGGCCTTGAAATGAAGAACGTGGTCGAGCAATTCCGCGAACAGGTACAGAATCTGGAGTGACGCATGAGCGGCGGCCACGGCTTCGACGGCGTTGAGCGGCGCGGATTGATGTTCGTGCTGTCGTCACCATCGGGCGCGGGAAAGACCACGCTGTCGCGGCTTCTGATCGACCGGGTGGCCGGCCTGAAGATGTCGGTTTCCGCAACCACGCGGCCGATGCGCCCCGGCGAAGTCGACGGCCGCGACTATTGGTTTGTCGACCCATCGAGATTCGAATCGATGGTGCGACAGGACGAGCTGCTGGAATGGGCCATTGTGTTCGACCATCGCTACGGCACGCCGCGCGCGCCGGTGGAAGCCGCGCTTTCGGCCGGACAGGACATGCTGTTCGATATCGACTGGCAGGGCACCCAGCAATTGCGGGAGAAGGCGGGCGAGGACGTCGTTAGCGTCTTCATCCTGCCGCCGACCGCCGCCGACCTGGCGCAGCGGCTGCACTCGCGTGCGCAGGATTCCGACGAGGTGATCCGGGGACGGATGAGCCGCGCCAGCCATGAGATGAGCCATTGGGCGGAATACGACTACATCGTCATCAATCACAATATCGATGCGGCATTTGCCGAGGTGCAATCCGTCCTCGAGGCGGAGCGGCTGAAGCGCAGACGCCGTACCGGATTGACGACGTTCGTGCGACAGCTCCAGCGGCAATTGGACCAATGATCGGGGCGCCTACCTTGCGGCGCTTCTGGCCAGTCTCGCCAGCATTTCCGTAACCCGATCGTCCCGGCGGTCCGCAGCATGGTCGGCCATCTGCAACTCGCGCGGCATGGTGAAGCCCGGCCTCCGCGGCATCGGGGCAGCGACCGGCGGAGCCGGTCGTGACGACCGCGCTTCGGTCGCGCGTGATGACCGTGGTTCGGGACTGATCGCATCCCACATCGCATCGCGGTCGACTGCAATATCAACCCGGTTGCGACGACGCCAGCCGCCGAACCTGACGATCACACTTCCGATCAGACCGGCCAGTGCCAGCGCTCCCATCATCACGATCGACAGCATCGGAATCGAACCGGAGTGGCCCGGTGATTTTTCAGCGGGTGCATCGGCGGCGGCGAGCGCGACCGGCGGGCGCGGCGCCGCAACCGGTGCCGCGGGCTGCACATCGGTATCGTCCACATCGGCTGCGGCCTGTGTCTGACTGGCAGACGGGACCGTGCTTGACGGCTCGGGCCAGCGGGAAGCGACCGTCGGTGGCGGCGGCGTACTGGTATCCGGGACAGTGACAGGCTGGGGGGCCGTGGAACTGGCGGCATTCAGGCCGGGTGCCGGCGGCAGTGGCGCGGTGCTGTCCGCCGTGTCGCGTGTTTGCGCTGGCGACAGTTCGGCGCGGGCATTCGCGACCGAACCCCGGATCGCCGGTTCTGGCTTCGGCGCAATCGGCTTGGCGGAAGCCAGGGAGCTCGACGGGGCGCTCTGCGAGACCCTTTCGCCCTCCTGGCGGAGATACCAGCAATGGCGCTTGGTGCCACGTTCGATGCGATAGTACCAATGACTGCCCTCGGGCGTTTGAGCATTGGGTGCCGAAAGGCAATCGTCCGGCGCCGGCGTTGCACTGTAGGATGAGGTGCTGAAGGGAATGCCGGCAAGAACGCTGACGAATACGATTGACGCGAGTTTCGCGGTTCGGTTTGGCATGTACGTCTCCGGCGATGATACTGAACGCTTCGCGCGGCAAGTCTCCGCAAAGACTTGGGTAGCAATGTGCCGTAATTCCGGACGGCAGAGGGCTTATTTCGGACCTGCGAATGCGGCGAAATTCGGGGCAGGTGCGCAATATCTCGATGCGCGCATCCCGCAAATGGCGACGGGCCACGCCGGGCTTGGCCGCATCGCGAACGCGCGGAGTCGGTGCGGCGTCACTGACTCGCGAGCACGTCGCTGAACAGCACGTACCGCTCGCCGTCGAAGCGGACCAGCCGCATCTGCTGGATCGGGCGGAGGTCCGTCGGACTGGTCTTGAGCCGAATCCCCGGCAGCAGCAGCGGCGGCTGCATATCGAGATGGGAGGCCTGCTTCCGCTTTCCGCGCATTGTTGAGGCCGCCAACCGAGGGAAGCCTCCTGGAAGCGTCCACCGATATGGCCTGATTTCGGCCGTTCGATTGGTTAGCGGTCTTCCTGCCGGGATAACAACCGCTGCATAATGTTGAGTTGCTTGCGACCGTAGGCGCGTTCGACAACTTGCCAACCAAGCGCTTCATAGAAGTGAGTCAGCGAGTCGGCAGCGTTCAGGTAGATGGCTGGGTGACCGAGTTGGCTGGCATGGGCTTCGACGGCGCGGACAAGCGTCCCGCCAAGGCCGCGGCCCCTACTGTCCGGTTTCACGAACAACGCGCCTAGATAGGGTTTGTAGGTCGGTCGATCCTCCGCTTCGGTTTCGTGCAGAGAAATCGTTCCGATAGCCTCAGCATCCGAGACCGCAACAAGAGTGGTTGGAAAGCCGTCCTTGCCGAGATGGGTGCTCAGCCAGCGTTCGATAGCTTCAATTGGCGCATCCGT
>DASUIA010000015.1:0-2751 GCA_036273255.1 Bradyrhizobium sp. | reverse complement strand
CGGCTGATCTGACTACCGCGCCCGGGTCAAGGCGAGCCAGACCCCGCCGCCGATCATGCAGCCGCCGGAGATGCGCGACACCAGCCGGGTCCGCCGCGCCGAGAAGAACAGCCGCGCCCGTCCCGACAGTAGCGCATACATCGCATCCGTCATTCCGGCGATCACCATGAAGGTGACGCCGAGCAACGCGACCTGCGAGACATGATCCCGGCTCATGTCCATGAATTGCGGAATGAACGCACCGAAGAACACCAGAACCTTGGGGTTTGACAGCAGCACCAATACGCCTTGCAGGAAGAACCCGCCGCGCGGCGGCGGTGGCGGCGCCGCATCGGCATCGAGGCCGACCGCCGGCGCGCGGATCAGCTTGACGCCGAGCCAGACCAGATAGGCGGCGCCGGCAAATCGCACCCAGTCGAACCAGTAGCCCATGGTCGCCATCAGCGACGTCAGGCCGATGGCGACGATCCCGATCACGATGGCGAGGCCGGCTTGCGCGCCGGCGATGTTGGTCAGCGCCGCGCGGGTGCCGTAGCGGAGACCATTGCCGATCACCAGCGTGACAATCGGTCCCGGCAGCAACGCAAGTGCAACGCAGGCGGCCACAAAGGCAAAATAGAGTTGAAGCGACATGAGGAAGGCTCGCGGAATCCGTCGTGGCCGGGTTCATCCCGGCCATCCACGTCTTACCCCAAGGCTGCTCCGATAAAAAGACGTGGATGGCCGGGACGAAGCCTGGACGAGTCCCAGGCATGGCGGTTGGTTGCGCAAGCCATCAGCCGCCGTCCAGCGCGGACCTCATCCAACGGACCATCGCATCGGTGCCAAGGAAGTCGAGTGCCGCGCGCTGCACCCTGGCCGCCGGGCCGTCGCCCTGCACCGCGGCCACCAGCAGATCGCAGTGCCGCGACAGCGCAAACCCGACGGCGATACGCTTCGAGCCACCGGCAATGCGGAGATCGTAGCTGCGCCATCGTCCCGACATGCCGTCGATCTGGATCGCCCGGCCGGCTTCGCGCGGGACAAACCGGTTGCTCATCAGATCGAGGTCGGCGACCCGGTCGACCTCGTCGTCATCGGCAACGCCGTTGTCGCAATTGCAGAAGCCGATTTTCGGCCGCACATACAATTCGACCTCGGCGCCGCACCCGGCGGCATCGCAGCGGAACGCGCGCCCGGCGGGCCAGCCATCGCGCGGAAACGGCCAGCCGATCTCGTGCCAGTGCACGCCATCAGGCCGCACTTGGCCGTGCTGGTAGGCGGCGACGCCGGAAAGTGTGGCGACCGTGACCGTGGCTGCGATCAGGAGCCTGCGCATGTCGATGACCCCGGCGTCACGGCAGTCCGGCCACAGTGCGCGCCGGGCCGGTCAGTTCGAGGATATGCAGGCCGGTATTGGCGCGATCGACGATATAGATGTAGCCGCGCTCGTCGGTTTCGACATTGTTGGTCTGGATCGCGACCTTGCAGCGTTCCTTGCCGTCGACGCTCACGCAGCGCTTGTCGGTCGCCGCCGTGATCGAAGGGATGAAGTAGCCGACCTCCCGGGGATGATAGGGATCGCGGATATCGAGCGCGCGCACACCGGCATTGAAGAAGGCGATGAATGCCATCTTCTTGTAGTAGACCGGCGCCATGCTCTCGTTGGAAGAATGCGAGCCGAACCGGCCGCCGCGTTCGCAAAACGAGCCGCTGGCTTCCGGAACCGTGTAGCTCGAGATCATCATCGGCCGGGTCTCGGTGGTGACGTCGGCGAACCAGACCATCTGCCGCGGCTCGCCGCATTCGTTGGCGATCGCCTCGTCGACGATCATCACGATATCGCGGCTCTGGCCGTCCTTGTCCCGGGCGAATTCGGCAATCGGCATGCCCTTCATCGGAAAGGTGGTGTGGGCGCCGTTGAAAGCCGACAGCGTCAGCCGCGCCACCTCGGGAAAGCGCAGGTTTTCCGGTGTCGGCGCAGCCGGACCGTGGATCAGTTTGTCGCGATCGACGATCTGCAGGATGCCGCCTTTGTCGGTGCCATAGCCGAAATAGACCCGGTTGCCTTCGGGGCCGGTCGAGATCGGCCCATGCAACTCGGTCGGCACCGCGCCGGTCGAGCCCGGCTCCTGGCCGGGCAGCCCGAAATCCCTGATCTTGACGGGATGGGCGGGGTCGCTGAGGTCGTAGACCTCTGTCATGCGGCGGGTGCGCCAGCCCGGCGCACCCGACACCAGGAACGCAATGCCGGTTTCGCATTCCCACCAGCTCTTGTGGGTGTCCTTCAGCCCGTCGAGCCGCGTCACCAGAACCGGATTGGCGGGATCGGCGACATTCCAGATCTCGTGAGCGGCGCTGCCGAAGGTACGCAGCAGGTACACCGCGTTGGGATCCCCCTTGGGCAGCGCCTTGCCGTCACAGACGCGCGCCATCTGGGCGCCCCCGGACTCATACTTTCCTTCCTGTCCGGGTATGTGATGCAGATATTTCGGATGCGCGGGATCGGTGACGTCGACAATGGAGGTGCCGTTCGGTTCGGCCTTTCCGGTCAGCGGATTGACCGGATCGGTGCCGCCGTGATGGCCGATATAGGCGATCCAGCGGTCGCCCTGATGATGGATGGTCGGCTGATAGGCGCTGCGCGCCTGCAAATCGTTGCTGCCGACCAGCCGCATGTTCAGGGCTTCCGGGGCCGCGCCGATGACCTGCTGTTGCGCATGGGCGCCATTCAGGCACCCGACCAGAATCACGGCGATCGACGCGATCGGA
>DASUIA010000014.1:0-4986 GCA_036273255.1 Bradyrhizobium sp. | reverse complement strand
TCGTTGTCGCGGCAGTAGCGGTAATAGCGCTCGACGTTGCCGGCGAATTTCGGATTGCACTCGGCGAACACGCCGGGCTCATCCACCATCGACACCAGCACGGCATTGAGGAAGTCGGGCGAGCGGCCCATGGTGCCGAAGTTCGCATCCGCCCAGGCCTTCATCGCCTTACGGCGATGCACCAGGTCCGCGTGGTTGCGCGGGACAATGAATGACACCCCGCACGGATCGCTGCTGTCGTCCGGCAGATAGGTCATGGTCGAGCGCAGTTCCGGATCGCCCTGCATGTCGTAGAGCTTGGCCATTGCCGCGATCGGACTGCGAAATACCGGATCGGATGTCACGTCGGTGACTTTTCGCCCCGCGACCCAGACTTCGCGCGGACTGGCTTTCAATCCCGCGATGTAGCTTTTGCCGTCCCGAGCGCCCATGCCCATACCTTCCCGCCGAATTTTCCCGTTGTTTATCAACAAGCGGTTTTACGGCCTTTTTTCAAGGCTGTCCCGCGCATGGCTCCGGCAGCCCTGCAAAGAAGGAACTGCGAGGAACCGGGGGTGTTTGAAATCGTTGTCGGGTACGGCGCTGTGACGCGCCGGTTAGTGGGGCGCATCCCGGATAAACAAAGTATGTGCGGTATTTGCGGTGAGTTGACCTTCAATGGCGGCACTGCGGGTCATTGCATTGCGGCAATGACCGAGACGATGCATGCGCGCGGGCCCGACGCCGGCGGCGCCTTGATGCAGGATCGCGTGGCGTTCGGTCATCGCCGGCTGAGCATCATCGATCTCGCGTCGGCGTCGCAGCAGCCGATGGTCGATCCGCTGCTTGGCCTCGCCATCGTGTTCAACGGCTGCATCTACAATTATCGCGAGCTGCGTAACGAGCTGGCGGCGAAGGGCTACACCTTCTTCTCGCAGGGCGACACCGAGACCATCCTCAAGGCCTATGCCGAATGGGGCCCGCGCTGCGTCGAGCGCTTCTACGGCATGTTCGCCTTCGCGATCTGGGAACGCAATTCCGGCCGCGTTGTGCTGGCGCGCGACCGGCTCGGCATCAAGCCGCTCTACTACGTCGAGCGGCCCGATCGCTTCCGGTTTGCCTCGACGCTGCCGGCGCTATTGGCGGCGGGCGACGTCGACACCTCGATCGATCCGGCCGCCTTGCATCATTACATGAGCCTGCATGCGGTCGTGCCGGCGCCGATGACGATTCTGAAAGGCGTGCGCAAGCTGCCGGCGGCGACGATCTGCATCATCGAGCCTGATGGCAAGCGCAAGGAGGAGACCTACTGGCAGCTCGAGGTCGGGCAACGCCCGGACGACCGCAAGTTGACCGAAGCCGACTGGTGCGACGCCATCCACGCAGGCTTGAGCAAGGCGGTGGACCGGCGCCGAGTCGCCGACGTTCCGGTCGGCGTGCTGCTGTCAGGCGGTCTCGACAGCTCGGTTCTGGTGGCGCTGCTCGCCGAGCTGGGCCAGAAGGATCTGAAAACGTTCTCGGTCGGCTTCGAGAGCGTCGGCGACGTCAAGGGCGACGAATTTCGCTACTCCGACCTGATCGCGCGCAAGTTCGTCACCGAGCATCACCGGCTCAAGGTGGACGCCTCGCGCGCCATTGACGCGCTGCCCGGCACGATTGCGGCGATGTCGGAGCCGATGATGAGCCACGACGCGATCGGCTTCTATCTGCTGTCGCAGGAAGTGTCGCAGCACGTCAAGGTCGCGCAAAGCGGGCAGGGCGCTGACGAGATTTTCGGCGGTTATCACTGGTACCCGAAGCTGATGCATTCGAACGACCCGACGTCCGATTACGCCAAGGTCTATTTCGACCGCGATCACGACGAGATGGGTCAGGCGCTGGCGCCGGAGCTGATGAACGGCGACTACAGCCGCGCATTTGTCGATGACTTCTTCCGCAATTGCCGCAGCTCCACCCCGATCGACCAGACGCTGCAGCTCGATGCCGAGATCATGATGGTCGACGATCCGGTGAAGCGGGTCGACAACATGGCGATGGCCTGGGGTCTCGAGACGCGCGTGCCGTTTCTCGATCACGAGCTTGTCGAGCTTGCGGCGCGGATTCCGGCGGAGCTGAAAGTCCGCGATGGCGGCAAGTATATTCTCAAGCAAGCCTCGCGCGGCGTGGTGCCGGATGAAGTGATCGACCGACCGAAGGGCTACTTCCCGGTGCCGGCGCTGAAATACCTGCGCGGCGCCTTCTATGATTTTGTCCGCGAGGCGCTGGACGCACCGGCGGCACGTCAGCGCGGCATCTTCAATCGCCCATACATCGATCGCCTTCTGGCGAATCCGGAAGCGGAGCTGACGCCAAAAGGTCATTCCAAGCTTTGGCAAGTCGCGTTGCTTGAGTGCTGGCTGCAAACCCAGGGCATTTGATGAAGGAATCCAAAACCTGGGCCTTTGAACAAGGCATCGAAAGGTATCCACAAATGGAATTCAGATACGATCCGTCAGCGCGGCGCTTCCGTATCCAGACGCTGGTTCCGGCGGGACAGCCCGCGCGCTTTTTTACCCCCGACGATCAGTTCCAGTTCGGCATCGAGGAAGAATATTTCCTGTGCGATGCGCAGACGCTGCAGGTGTCGGTGGAGACGCCGGATGCGCTGTTCAAGCGCGCCGGCTTCGGCGTCAGCGGCAGCATCGGGCGTGAATTCCTGCAGGCGCAGATCGAGGTCGCGACCGAGCCGCACACCGACGCCGGCGATGCCAGGCGCGAACTGCTGCGGCTGCGGCAAAGCGCGGCGGCCGCTGCCGCGGAGCACGGCCTGTCGGTCGTCGCCTGCGGCACGCACCCGATGGCGCACTGGCGCGAAGCGGTGCCGTCGCCCAAGGATCGCTACGCCGATGTGATGGACGTGCTGCAGATGATCGGCCGGCGCAACATGTTGTGCGGCATGCATGTGCACGTCGAATTCCCCGATCCCGAGGCGCGTGTCGACGTGATGACGCGCATGCTGCCTTACATACCGCTGTTCATCGCGCTGTCGGCGTCGTCGCCGTTCTGGCAAAGCCAGGCGACCGGTCTCAAAGGCTACCGGCTCGCGGCCTACGATGAGTTGCCGCGGACCGGGCTGCCGGAGCTGTTTCGCAACAACGCCGAGTACGAAGCTTATGTCGACGCCATGGTCGGGTCGGGGGCGATGCAGGACGCCAGCCATCTGTGGTGGGCGGTCCGGCCGTCGCTGAAATATCCGACGCTGGAATTGCGCGCGCCGGACTGCTGCACTCGCCTCGACGACGGGCTGGCGCTGGTTGCGCTGTATCGGTCGCTGGCGCGGTATCTCTATGGCCATCCGGAGCACAACGCAGAGATCGACGTGGTCGATCGCTCGATCGCGGTCGAGAACAAATGGCGGGCGCAGCGCTACGGCGCCCAGGGCAGCTTCGTCACCCGGTCCGGCGGCATTTCGGTCGGCGACATGGTGCACAACCTGATCGGGCTGGTCGGCGAGGACGCCGAGGCGCTCGGCAGCGCGAGCGAGCTGGAGCACCTGCGCACCATCGTCGCCGAAGGCACCTCGGCCGACGCCCAGTTACGGATATTTACAGAAAATGAACACGATGGGGCCGATATTGCGTTACAAAAGGTGACCCGATGGATTCGCGACGCCACATTGGTTGCGTGACCGGCCTAGTGGTTCGATTCAAACATTCGCATCCCGTTCCGGAGCCGCCTCGTGCGAATGTTTGAATCAAAGAACCACTAGCACTTATAAGTTGCTAGTGGAGCCTTTAGATTTGACATTCGCTTGACGAGGTAGCGGCTTGGCAGGTAGCGAATGTCAAATCTGCTCCACTGGGTCGCATGATCGGCGTGGCGAAAATGACCTGACAAGGCCCTTTTATGTGCCGCTGGATTGCATATCGCGGGGAATTGACCGCCCTTGAGCACTACGTCACCGAGCCCGCCCACTCGCTGATCTCCCAGAGCATTCATGCGCTGGAGGCGACTGCGAGCGTGAACGGCGATGGCTTCGGGCTGGGCTGGTACGGCAACCATCCCGAGCCGGGCCTGTACCGCGAAATCCGCCCGGCCTGGTCCGACGAGAATCTCCGCTATCTGTGCCGGCACCTCCAATCGCGCCTGTTCTTCGCGCACGTGCGCGCCGCGACCGGCACGGCGATCACCCGCGCCAACTGTCACCCGTTCTCCTGCGGCACCTGGCTGTTCATGCACAACGGCTTCGTCGGCAACTGGAGCCGGTTGCGCCGCAGGGTCGAGAACCTGATCCCCGATGACCGCTATCCGTCGCGCGTCGGCACCACCGACTCCGAGGCGATGTTTCTCGCCATCATGGGCGCTGGCATCGAGCGGCCGCTGTCGGCGACGGAAAAGACGCTGGCGACGCTCACCGACATGGTCAACCAGAGCGCGCCGGGCGACCGGTTCCGCTTCACCGCAGCGCTGTCGAACGGCAAGGACCTCTACGCGTTCCGCTATTCGGTGAACGACAAGGCCAACACGCTCTACTACCGGGAATCGGCGGACAGCATCGTCGTGGTATCGGAGCCGCTCGATGACGATCACAAGAAGTGGATCGCCGTTCCCGAAAACCACGCGCTGATCGCCATGGCCGGTGAGCGCGCCCGCATCCAGCCGATCCTGCAAGTGCAGCGCGAGGCGGCGGAATAGCTACCAGGTGGAGTAGCTACCAAGTCACCGGCAGCGACAGCGGCCCGCGGTTGGTGATCGGCGAGATAGTCGGCGCCAAAGGGATCGAAGCGAGGGGCAGTCCCGTCAGCCACGTTCGGCAAAGCCGCGTTCGCCAGTTGTGCAGTGGCTACCATGAGCGATGTTTCCCGCCGGCGGCGTTCACTATGGTCCTGAGCGTGCCGCCAGTCCAGTCGATCGGGCAAGTGCAGCGAGCGGCGGCGGAGGAGTTTCCCGCGCCGTCATTGCGAGTTGGGTACCGGCCTGTGGCCGATCCTGATGGACGAAGCGGTATTGCCGGGGCCATCGCGAACT
>DASUIA010000013.1:0-4613 GCA_036273255.1 Bradyrhizobium sp. | reverse complement strand
AGAAATACGCGGTCTTCGCCCACCGCGATCACGTCTCGACCATCCGCCGCACCATCAACACGATCTGGAATGAATGGTTGCCGGCGTCGGGCCTGAAGGCGGCCGATGCGCCCAACTTCGAGCGCTATGACGCGAACTTCGATCCAGTCACCGGCAATGGCGGTCTCGAAATATGGATACCGGTGCGGGACTGAGGGGCGGTCGCGCCAGCCGCGGCGGGCACCTTGCGGACCGCGACTTGGGGATTGCTTGGCAAGCGATGGCGACTTTGCCATAACATGGCGCAACGGGATCGTTGCGCGTGCGGAGACAAGGCTGGTCCGCCGGCAGCGTAAGAAAAGCCGGGGATTGCAATGCCCAATATCCGCGTTCTCGCCGCCGACCTCGAATTCCCGGAAGGGCCGGTGGTATTGCCCGACGGGTCGGTGCTGCTGGTTGAAATCCGCGGCCGGCGGCTGACGCGGGTATGGCCCGACAGCCGCAAGCAGGTGGTCGCGGAAATTCCGGGCGGCCCCAACGGTGCGGCGATGGGACCCGACGGCAAGATCTATATCTGCAACAATGGCGGCTTCAGTTGGATACCCTCGCGCGGCACACTGATGCCGGGGGCGCCGGAGCCGCATGAATATATCGGCGGCTCGATCCAGCGCGTCGATCTTGCGACCGGCAAGGTCGAAACCGTGTTCGACAAATGCGGCGAGCACCCGCTGAAGGGCCCGAACGACCTGGTGTTCGACCGCCACGGCGGTCTCTGGTTCACCGATCTCGGCAAGCGTCGCGCCCGCGACATGGATGTCGGTGCATTCTATTACATCAAGCCGGGCGCCAGGGAGATCGTCGAAGGCGTATTCGGCATGCTGCCGGCCAACGGCATCGGATTGTCGCCGGATGAAAACACGGTCTATGTCGCGGAAACGCCGACCGCGCGGCTGTGGGCCTTCGATCTGTCGGGGCCGGGCACAGTCAGGCCGCGCGACGTGATCTATCGCGGCGAGCGCGGCAAGCCGATCGCGGGCCTTGGCGGCTACCAGATGTTCGACTCGCTGGCAGTCGAAGCTTCCGGCAATGTCTGTGTCGCGACCCTGATCTCCGGCTGTATTTCGGTGATCGCTCCGGGTGGCGCGTTGGTGGAGCAAGTGCCGACCGGGGACCGCGTCACCACCAACATCGCGTTTGGCGGTCCCGAACTAAAGACCGCCTACATCACGCTGTCAGGCAAGGGCGAACTGGTCGCGATGGACTGGGCGCGCCCCGGCCTGCCGCTGAATTTTCTGAACAAGTGACGGCGTCTTGGTGCAATCCTCATGGTGAGGAGCGTCGCCTCGCGACGTGTCTCGAACCATGAATGAGGTCGAGTGGCCTCATCCTTCGAGACGCGCTTCATGCGTAGCGCTCCTCTGGATGAGGGGAAGGAGTCGTTGATGGCCTGGCTTGAACCGGTAGTCTTGCGCGGCGCACATGCGCGGCTCGAGCCCTTGTCGCAGAATCACCGCGACGGGCTGGCCGAGGCGGTGCAGGACGGTGAACTGTGGAAGCTCTGGTACACCTCCGTTCCGACCGCCGAGGGGATGCGCAAGGAGATCGATAGACGGCTCGGGCTGCAGGCCACCGGCGCGATGCTGCCATGGACGGTGTTCGATGCCGGCGGCCGAATCGCCGGCATGACGACCTATATGAACGTCGATGCGCCGAACCGGCGCGTCGAGATCGGTTCGACCTGGTATGCGAAGCGCGTGCAACGCAGCGCGGTCAACACGCAGTGCAAACTGCTGTTGCTGACGCACGCATTCGAGAAGCTCGATTGCATCGCGGTTGAATTCCGCACGCATTTCTTCAATCACCAGAGCCGGCGCGGCATCGAGCGGCTCGGTGCCAAGCAGGATGGCATCCTGCGCAGCCATCAGATTGCGCCGAACGGCACGCTGCGCGACACCGTCGTCTACAGCATCATCGCCAGTGAATGGCCGACGGTGCGGGCGCATCTCGATTACCAACTGAACGAAAAGACGCGATAGTCGCGCGAGAGCCGAACCATGGATACATTCGACTATGTGATCGTGGGCGCCGGTTCTGCCGGGAGCGTGCTTGCGAACCGGCTCAGCGAGGATCCCGGCACCGCGGTCTGCGTGCTCGAAGCAGGACCCAGCGACTGGCACCCCTATATCCATCTGCCGGCCGGCTTCATCAAGACCTTTCACATGAAGAGCATCAATTGGGCCTACCAGCAGGAGCCAGGTCCCTGGACCGGTGGCCGCAGCATCTACGCGCCGCGCGGCAAGACGCTTGGCGGTTCCTCCTCGATCAACGGCCATATCTACAATCGGGGCCAACGCCAGGATTTCGATACCTGGGCGCAGTTCGGCAATCGCGGCTGGGGCTATCAGGACGTGCTGCCCTATTTCAAGCGGCTGGAACGACGCGTCGGCGAAGGCGACGACACCTTTCGCGGCCGTGACGGCAATTTGACCGTTACCACCATGGACTGGCGCGATCCGCTCTGCGAGGCGTTCATGGCTGGTGCGATCAGTCTCGGCATTCCGCGCAACCCCGACTACAACGGCGCGATCCAGGAGGGCGTTTCCTACGCCCAGCGCACCATCGAAAATGGCCTGCGCGTCAGCGCGGCGACCGCGTTTCTGCATCCGGCCCGGAAGCGTCCCAATGTCCGTGTGCGGACCCACGCCCATGTCACCGGCATCCTGTTCGAGGGCAAGCGCGCGGTCGGCGTGCGCTACGCGAGGGGCGGCAGGGGCGGTGCGCCGGTGGAAATACGCGCCGCCAAGGAAGTGATCCTGGCCGGAGGCACCTACAACTCGCCGCAACTACTGCAGTTGTCGGGCATCGGATCGCCCGACCTGCTGCGGTCGCTCGGCATCGAGGTGCGTCATGCGCTGCCCGGCGTGGGCGAGGGATTGCAGGATCACTATGCCCCGCGTTCGGTTGCCCGCGTCAAGAACATCAAGACCATCAATGAGCGCCGGCGCGGCCTCGGTCTCATGTTCGAGGCGATCAAATGGGCGACGACCCGGCGCGGCCTGCTTTCGCTGTCGCCGACCATGGTCTATTGCTTCTGGCATTCCGGCGAGACCACCGAGAGCTCGGACCTGCAGCTCACCTTCACGCCGGCGAGCTACAAGGAGGGCGTGCAGGGGCAACTCGAGGACGAGCCCGGCATGACGGTCGCATCCTGGCAGCAGCGGCCTGAAAGTCGCGGCTATGTTCACGCCCGTTCGGCCGATCCGTTCGATCCGCCGATCATCCAGACCAACTACCTGGCCGAAGAGCTCGACCGCCGCACCGTCGTCGCCGGCATGAAGCTGGCGCGCAGGCTGCTCGCATCGGCGCCGCTGTCGCCGTACTACGCCTTTGAAGATTTCCCCGGTCCCAAGGTACAGAGCGACGAAGAATTCCTCGCTGCGGCGACCCAGCGCGGCACCACCACGTTCCATCCCGGCTGCACCTGCCGCATGGGCCCGGCCGCCAGCACCTGGGCGGTGGTCGACGACCAGCTCCGCGTGCACGGGCTGCAGGGCCTGCGCGTGATCGATGCCTCGATCATGCCGCGGATGATCTCGGCCAACCTCAACGCCTCGACCATGATGATCGCCGACAAGGCCTCCGACCTGATCCGCGGCCGCAGTGCGTCGGCCAATTGAACGGCGAGGGCGTTGCGCCAATTCGGCAAATCGAACTACCTTGCGGAGCAGATGGTCTTGAAAGCCGCGATTGCAGGGGGGAGCGTGACATCCGGGTGGGTTTTTCTGACGTCGTTCGCATCGACCACCGCCGGCATCGCGCTGGGGTTGACGCTGCGCACCCGCCTGCCGCGACCTCATCTCACCCAGGAAACGAAGGAAGTCGTCAGGCTCGGCGCCGGCCTGTTGGCGACGCTGGCGGCGGTGGTGATCAGCCTGATGATCGCTTCAGCCAAGACCTCCTACGACACCCAGGATGCGCATTTCCGGCAATTTTCCTCGCATGTCATTCTGGTCGATCAATTGCTGGCGCAGTTCGGCCCGGAGGCCACCGGGGTCCGCGAGTTGCTGCGGCAGGCCATCCCCGCGGCGCTCGATCGGATCTGGCGTGAGAAAGCGACGCGCGCAGCACAAGATACCGCGTTTACGCCCACGTCGGCCGCGGAGCAGATCTTTCATGCGATCGAGGCGTTGCCGACCACCAACGACGAGCAGCGCGCGCTCAAGCTCCGCATTTTGCGGGCCAGCAGCGACATCGCCGACGCGCGGCTGCTGATGTTTGCCGATGTCGACACGCCAATCATGACGCCATTCCTGCTGACGCTGGTGTTCTGGCTGACGGTGATCTTCGCCAGTTTCAGCCTGTTCGTCGACCCGGGCATCGTGGTGGGAGTCGCCCTGCTGATCTATGCCCTGTCGGTGTCCAGTGCGCTGTTTCTGGTCGCCGATCTGGGGCAGCCGTTTGCCGGCTTGATGCAGATATCGAGCGAACAGCTCCGCCATGCGCTGGCGCCGCTGAACTGATCGCCCGCATATACTGCCGGTCTATTCGTAGACGAAGGCGGGATCGCCGAGGTCGATCGCCGGAAACTGGTCCTTCTCGGCCCAATAGTCCTGGTTGTGCTGCCATTCCGGCTT
>DASUIA010000012.1:0-8196 GCA_036273255.1 Bradyrhizobium sp. | reverse complement strand
TGTCGGTGGGCACGCTGCGCTTTGCCCACCCTACGCGCTTCGCTTCGCGCCCCGGAATGACGAGAAAAAGTTGGCTGCGATCGTCATGGCACAGCATTCGCTCGACTGATACGCTGGCGGGGGACCAAGTCAGCGACGGCTTCGATCGAGGCTGGCGCGTCTGCGATGGAAAACGATGCTAGGATATCTGCTTCGCCGCGTCCTTGCCGCCGTACCCGTGATGGGCACGGTGGCGCTGTTCGTGTTTCTGCTGCTGCGACTGACCCCGGGCGATCCCGCCGCGATTCTGGCCGGTGACAACGCGACCCCGGAACAACTCGATCGCATTCGCACTTCGCTCGGGCTGAACGAACCGCTCTATGACCAGTTCTTCACCTGGATCGGCAAGCTGCTGCACGGCGATCTCGGCGTTTCCCTGATCTCGAATGTGCCGGTGCTGCAAATGATCGGCCAGCGCGTCGAACCCTCGATCAGCATCGCGCTGTCGACCATGATCCTTTCCATCGCCGTCGCGGTGCCGCTCGGCGTCATTGCGGCCTGGAAGCACGGCACCTGGATCGACCGCTTCGTGATGGGATTGTCGGTACTCGGCTTCTCGGTGCCGGTGTTCGTGATCGGCTATGTCCTGATCCAGATCTTTGCCATCGACCTGCGCTGGCTTCCGGTGCAGGGGTTCAAGAGCATCCACGACGGCTTCGGCCCGTTCCTTCAGCGTCTCATCCTGCCGACCGTCACGCTGTCACTGATCTATGTCGCGCTGATCGCGCGAATGACCCGCGCGGCGATGCTGGATGTGCTCGGCGAGGACTATGTGCGCACCGCGCGCGCCAAGGGCATCGGCGAGACCGGCGTGTTGCTGCGCCACGCGCTGCGCAACGCCGCCGTGCCCGTGATCACGGTGATCGGCTCCGGCTTCGCGCTGTTGATTTCCGGTGTCGTCGTCACCGAGAGCGTCTTCAACCTGCCGGGGATCGGACGCCTCACGGTCGACGCGGTGCTGGCCCGCGATTATCCGGTGATCCAGGCGATGATCCTGTTGACCTCGGGCATCTATGTCGCGGTCAATCTCCTGATCGACCTCGCCTACACCCTGCTCGATCCCCGAATCCGGTACTGAGGGGTCGTATCCGATGGCCATCGAAACCCTGCCCGAGCCGTCGATACCGGTCACGACGCCGTTCCGGCCGCGGCTCGGCTTTCTCACCTCGACGCCGATCATCGCGGCGGCGACCATCTGTCTTGCGCTGATAACGGCGTCCGCCGTGCTGGCGCCCTGGCTCTCGCCGCACGATCCGCTGCTGCTCGCGCCGGCGCAGCGGCTGAAGCCGGCCAGCGCCCAGTTCCTGCTCGGCACCGACGCCTATGGCCGCGACGTGTTGTCCCGGATCCTCTATGGCGGACGGGTTTCGCTGGTGATCGGACTTGGCTCCGCCGTGATCAGCGTCGGCGTCGGCCTCCTGATCGGCCTCGTCTCCGGATTCTTCAAATGGATCGACGCCGTCATGATGCGGATCATGGACGGCCTGATGGCCATCCCCAGCATCCTGCTCGCCATTGCCGTGGTCTCGCTGTCGGGTGCAAGCCTGATGACGGTGATGATCGCCATCACCATCCCCGAGGTCCCGCGGGCGGCGCGGCTGGTGCGGTCGGTGGTGCTGTCGGCGCGCGAGGAGCCCTATGTCGAAGCCGCGATTTCCGTCGGCTCGAGCCTGCCCAGGATCATGTGGCGGCATCTGGTGCCGAACACGATTGCCCCCCTGATCGTGCAGGGCACCTATGTCTGCGCCTCGGCGATCCTGACCGAGGCGATCCTGTCGTTTCTCGGCGCCGGCATCAGCCCGGAGATCCCGACCTGGGGCAATATCATGGCCGAGGGCCGCGCCTATTTCCAGGTCAAGCCGTCGCTGATCTTCTGGCCGGGCCTGATGCTGTCGATCGCGATCCTCAGCGTCAATCTGATCGGCGATGCCGCGCGGGACGCGCTCGACCCCCGCATGAAACAGCGCGAGGGCGGCAAGTGAGTACGTCATTGCGAGCGAAGCGAAGCAATCCATCCGTCCGAGAAAAGACTGGATTGCTTCGTCGCTGCGCTCCTCGCAATGACGGCGGAGAGGTCATGACATGACCAACCCCGTCCTCGACATCGACGGCCTCGTCGTCGGCCTCGGCCGCCACCCGCAGGGTCAACGGATCATCGACGGCGTGTCGCTCGAGGTGAGCGAAGCCGAAACCCTGTGCCTGGTCGGCGAAAGCGGATCGGGCAAGTCGGTTACCTCGCTGACGGTGATGGGCCTGTTGCAAAAAGGCTCGCTGGCGCCGACCGCGGGCAGCATCAAGCTGGTCGGTGAGGAACTGCTTGGCGCCAGCGACCGGCGGCTGCGGCAGTTGCGCGCGACCACCATGGCGATGATCTTCCAGGAGCCGATGACGGCGCTCAATCCGGTGGTGCCGGTCGGCCGCCAGATCGACGAGGTGCTGCGCGTCCACACCAGCCTCGATGCGCGCGCGCGCCGCAGTCGCATTCTTGCCATGATGGAGCAGGTCCGGCTGCCCGAGATCGAGCGCATCTTCGCATCCTACCCGCACCGGCTGTCGGGCGGCCAGCGCCAGCGCATCATGATCGCGATGGCGCTGGTGCTCGAGCCGAAGCTCCTGATCGCGGATGAGCCGACCACGGCGCTCGACGTGACCACCCAGAAGCAAATCCTGACCCTGATCCGGGATCTGCAGCGCGATCACGGCACCGCCGTGCTCTTCATCACCCATGACATGGGCGTGGTCGCGGAAATCGCCGATCGGGTCGCGGTGATGCGGGCCGGCCGGCTGGTCGAAACCGGCACGCTGGACGCCATCCTGCGTACCCCTGTCATGGAATACACCCGCAATCTGCTGTCGGCGGTACCGAGCCTGGTGCCGCGTGCGCCGCGCGCGCCATCCTCCGAGCCGGTGGTGCTGGAGGCGAGCGACCTCGGCAAGGTCTATCGCGAACGCTCGTTTCTCGGCCGCGTGCGCCAGGTGGCGGCAGCGCAGGACGTCTCGCTGACCTTGCGCAAGGGCCGCACGCTCGGCATCGTCGGCGAAAGCGGTTCCGGCAAGTCGACGGTGGCGCGCTGCATCGTCCGGCTGATCGATCCGACCTCCGGCGCCATTCGTCTGGCGGGCTGCGAGATTTCCAGCCTGTCGCGCGGGCTGCTGCAGCCGCACCGCAAGCGCATCCAGATCATTTTCCAGGATCCCTACCGCTCGCTCAACCCGCGCGTCAGCATCGGCGAGACCATCGCCGAGGGGCCGGTCAATTACGGCATGCCGCATGCCGAAGCGCTGGCAAGGGCCCGCGATCTGCTCGAACTGGTCGATCTGCCGCCCGATGCCATCTCGCGCTACCCGCACCAGTTCTCGGGCGGCCAGCGCCAGCGCATCGCCATCGCGCGTGCATTGGCACTCGATCCCGATGTGCTGGTCGCCGACGAGGCGGTGTCGGCGCTGGATGTCTCGGTGCAGGCCCAGGTACTGGAACTGCTCGACGAGATCCAGACCCGGCTCGGCATCGCGCTGCTGTTCATCACCCATGATCTGCGTGTCGCCGCGCAAATCTGCGACGACGTCGCGGTGATGCAGCATGGCCGCATCGTCGAACAGGGCCCCGCCGCGCAAGTCCTGACAAATCCGCAAGTTGCCTATACCCGGGCGCTGCTTGACGCCGCCCCCGGACGGGAGTGGGATTTCGCCAACTTCCGGCCGGTGGCGCGCGAAGCCGCAGCTTCGCTTTGACATTGGACCGAAACCCCTGGACAGGTCGTCGTCATTCCGGGGCATCGCGTGGCGATGAGCCCGGAATCCATAACCACCATCGTGAGTATGGATTCCGGGCCTGCGCCAAGCGGCGCATCCCGGAATGACGAATTCACTGGTTGAGATGTATCCATGACCCGGATCGCCGTTGGCGGGTTCCTGCACGAGACCAATACCTTCGCGCCGACGAAGGCGACCTATGACGACTTCGTGCATGGCGGCGGCTGGCCCGCGATGACGCAAGGCGCCGATGTGCTCGAGACCATGCGCGGCATCAATGTCGGGCTGGCCGGCTTTGTCGAGCAGGCGGAGGCTCATGGCTGGGAACTGGTGCCGACCATCGCATGCGCCGCGAGCCCCTCGGCGCATGTCACCGAAGACGCGTTCGAGCGCGTCGCCAAGGTGATGGTCGACGGCATCGCGGCGGCGGGACGGCTCGACGCCGTCTATCTCGACCTGCACGGCGCCATGGTGACCGAGCATCTCGACGATGGCGAAGGCGAAATCCTCGCGCGCGTGCGCAAGGCGATCGGCACGAAGCTGCCGCTCGTGGTCAGCATCGACCTGCACGCCAACGTCACGCCACAAATGGTGGCGCATGCCGACGCGCTGATCGCCTACCGCACCTATCCGCATGTCGACATGGCCGACACCGGCCGCGCCGCGGCGCAACATCTGGCGCTGCTGCTGCGCACCGGGCAGCCGCTGGCAAAGGCATTCCGGCAACTGCCGTTCCTGATCCCGATAAGCTGGCAATGCACCAACGATCGACCGGCCAGCGGCATCTACCGCCAGCTTGCGGCGTTACAGAGTGCGGCGGTGCCGACGCTGTCCTTCGCGCCGGGGTTTCCAGCGGCGGATTTTCCGGATTGCGGGCCGAGCGTATTCGCCTATGGGCGGACGCAGGCCGACGCCGACGCCGCGGCGGATGCCATGGCAACGCTCGTCATCGGCCATGAAGCCGATTTTGACGGGCGCATCTATTCGCCCGACGAGGGCGTGCGCTACGCCATGCAACTCGCAAGCCGGGCGCGCAAGCCGGTCGTGATCGCCGATACCCAGGACAATCCCGGCGCCGGCGGCGATTCCGACACCACCGGCATGCTGCGCGCGCTGGTGCGCAACCACGCCAGGCGTGCCGCCATCGGCGTGATCTGCGATCCGCAATCGGCGCGTGCCGCCCATGCCGCCGGCACCGGCGCCACCATCACCCTTGCGCTCGGCGGCAAATCGGGCATACCCGGCGATGCGCCGTACCAGGAGAGCTTCGTCGTCGAGAAACTGTCGGACGGAAAATTCATCGCGCCCGGTCCGTATTATGGCGGTCGCGACATGGACATGGGACCCTCGGCGGGCTTGCGGATCGGCGGCGTCCGCGTGGCCGTGAGCTCGCACAAGGCGCAGCTCGCGGATCGGTCGATGTACCGCTATGTCGGCATCGAGCCCACCGAGCAGGCCATCCTGGTCAACAAGAGCTCGGTGCATTTCCGCGCCGATTTCGAGCCGATCGCGGAAAGGCTCTTGATTTGCGCCGCGCCCGGCGCGATGCCCGCCGATACCGCCGCGTTGCCGTGGACGCGGTTGCGCGCGGGCATTCGCGTCAAGCCGAATGGCCCCGCCTTCACGCCAACCGTCACATCACATTCACCCTCCCCCGCCACTGGATGACAGACATGCCCAATATCGACCGCATCGAAGGCTTTGCCGACGAACTGACCGCGATCCGCAGGGATCTGCACGCCCATCCCGAAATCGGCTTCGAGGAAGTACGAACCTCGGGCATCGTCGCCGCCAAGCTGGCGCAATGGGGCATCGAGGTGCATCGGGGGCTCGGCGGCACCGGCGTGGTCGGCGTGCTCAAGGGCAAGGGCAGCGGCGGCAAGCGCATCGGCCTGCGTGCCGACATGGACGCGCTGCCGATGGAGGAGAATACCAACCTGAAATGGCGTTCCACCATCCCCGGCCGCTTCCATGGCTGCGGCCATGACGGCCATACCACCATGCTGCTCGGCACCGCGCGCTACCTCGCCGAGACCCGCAATTTCGACGGCACCGTGCATTTCATCTTCCAGCCGGCCGAGGAAGGCCTTGGCGGCGCCCGCGCCATGATCAAGGACGGCCTGTTCCAGAAATTTCCCTGCGACGAGGTCTACGGGCTGCACAACGCCCCCGATTTGAACCATGGCGAAATCGGAATCCTGCCCGGACCGGCGATGGCCGGCGCCGACTTCTTCGACATCGCCATTCAGGGCTACGGCGCGCACGGCGCCATGCCGGAGCGATCGAAGGATGCGGTGGTGATTGCGATGACGCTTGGACAGGCCCTGCAGACCATCGTCAGCCGCAATGTCGATCCGCTCAAGGCCGCGGTACTGTCGATCACGCAGATCCACGCCGGCTCCGCCTACAACGTCATTCCGGGCGAGGCGAAATTGTGCGGCACCGTCCGTGCCTTTTCCGACGAGGTGCGCGTGCTGATCCGTGAGCGGATGCGCACGATCTGCGCCGGCATCGCCAGCGCCTTCCAGGTCGAGATCACGGCCGACATCCGCGACACCTTCAGCGTGCTGGTGAATCAGGAAGAGCAGTCGAAGGTGGTCGCCGAGGTTGCGCGCACCGTGGTCGAGCCGTCCAAGGTCCTCACGCGGACACAGCCCAAGATGGGCAGCGAGGATTTCGCCGACATGATGCAGGCAATCCCCGGCGCCTATTTCTGGATCGGTCACGACGGCTCGGTCCCGGTACACAATCCCGGTTACATCCTCGACGACAAGATCCTGCCGATCGGCGCCAGCATGTTCGCCCGCATCATCGAAACCCGGTTGCCGGCAGGTGCCCATGCATAACCAGGCAAAAGAAGAAGCGGTCACGTCGCTGCACGATCTCAGCGCCGTCGACCTGCTCGCGGGATATCGCAGCAAGCAATTCTCGCCGTCCGAGGTGCTGGAGGACATACTGGCGCATATCGCGGTGTGGGAGCCGCATATCAAGGCGCTGTACGCCTTCGATCCGGAAGGCGCGCGCGCCGCCGCCAGGGCATCGACCGAGCGCTGGCAGAACGGCCGCCATTCCGGCTCGCTCGACGGCGTGCCGGTCACGATCAAGGACAATATCGCGACCAAGGGCGTGCCGGTGCCGCTGGGTACTGCCGCCATGAGACTGGTCGCGGCGC
Source organism: Bradyrhizobium sp. (assembly GCA_036273255.1). GTDB lineage: Bacteria > Pseudomonadota > Alphaproteobacteria > Rhizobiales > Xanthobacteraceae > Bradyrhizobium. The sequence goes on along the minus strand of DASUIA010000012.1, from coordinate 1,232 downwards.
CGGCCGATGCGCCGCCGGCGGCCCGGTTGCGCGAGGCCGGCGCGGTGATCTTTTCCAAGACCACGATGCCCGACTACGGCATGCTGTCCTCGGGCCTGTCGAGTTTCCATCCGCTCACCCGCAATCCCTGGGACCTCACCAAGAATCCTGGCGGTTCGAGTGCCGGCGCCGGCGCCGCCGGTGCGGCCGGTTACGGCCCGCTGCATCTCGGCACCGATATTGGCGGCTCGGTTCGGCTGCCGGCGTGCTGGTGCGGTCTGGTCGCGTTGAAGCCGAGCCTCGGACGGGTTCCGATCGATCCGCCCTATGTCGGGCGCGTCGCCGGCCCGATGACCCGCAATGTGGACGACGCCGCCCTGATGATGAGCGTGCTGTCGAGGCCCGATCGCCGCGACGGCATGAGCCTGCCGCCGAATGACATCCACTGGAAGGTGCAGGAAAAATCACCGCGCAAGCTTCGCCTCGGCCTGATGCTCGATCTCGGCGTCGGCCAGGCGCTGGAGCGGCCGGTACGCGAGGTCGCCATCAAGGCCGCGAAGGCGTTCGAGGCCGCCGGCGCGGTCGTCACCGAAGTCGACGGCGTGCTGACCCGCGCGCTGCTCGATGGTCTCGACCATTTCTGGCGGGCGCGGATGTGGGACGATCTGTCCAGGCTCAGCGAAAGCGAGCGAAGCAAGGCGCTGCCCTATATCCAGAGGTGGGCCGAGGCCGGAGCAAAATCGTCCGGCGTCGAGGTCATCAGGGGCTTCAACGCCACCATGGCGATCCGGGCCGCGGCGGCCAGGTTGTTCTGCGATCTCGACTACGTGATTTCGCCGGTGTCGCCGGTGGTGAATTTCGCGGCCGAATTCGCCGCGCCGCTCAACGACCCCGACCGGCCGTTCGAGCATATCTGCTACACCGTGCCCTGGAACATGTCGGAGAATCCGGCGGTCTCGATCAATGGCGGCTTCGACGCCAACGGTTTTCCGATCGGCGTGCAGATCATCGGCCGCCGCTTCGACGATCTCGGCGTACTCGCGATGGCCAAGACCTTCGAAGGCCTGCGCGGCCCGCAAAAGCCATGGCCGAAGCCGCCGAAATAATTTTTTGTCATTCCGGGATGCGCCTCTTGGCGCAGGCCCGGAATCCATATGTGGACGGCCCCCTGCTTGCAAGAGATTGAATGAGTTCTGATCGAAGCGATTGCGGCCATATGTCCGGTCTGTTGTGGCGGTCGCACATGACCGCTG
>DASUIA010000011.1:0-16962 GCA_036273255.1 Bradyrhizobium sp. | reverse complement strand
ACGGAGTAAGATGGCTGTTCCCGCCGGCCTCGGCGCGCCTTCGAATTACTTCGCGCAGCTTTTCGCGCTGTTGCAGAGTTCGCTCGCCCAATTGGTGCGGCCATCTTCGGATGGGCGCCGCGGCGAGGCGAGGCGCCGATTGGCCCGCCATGCCCTGCTGCTCACGACCATCGGCGCCGCCCTCGTGGTCGCCCTGATGTTCGGGTTGGACGCATTGGAAATCCAGCAGATGCCGCCGCGCGGCAGCGCCGGGCTTTGGCCGGTGCGCATCCTGACCGACTTCGGAAAGGCGGCCTTCGTGCTGTGGTTCCTCGCCGCATTGTTGTTTGCGGTGGCGGTCGTCTTGCCGCGCTTGCGGGGCCCCTCGCGATCCCGGCTGCTCGCTCTCGGGACGCATTTGCAGTTTGTGTTCCTGGCGGTGCTGGTGCCGCTGCTCGCGGGCGAACTCATCAAATGGATCGTCGGGCGCGGCCGGCCGTTTGTCGGGGGCGAAGCCAATGCCTTCAACTTCGCGCATTTCGCGGGAACCCAGGCCTATGCCAGTTTTCCATCGGCGCACGCCATCACCAGCGTCGCGCTGGCCTTCGCGGTTTCGGCGGTGTGGCGTCAGACACGGATTCCGATGATCGTGTATGCACTGCTGATCGCCGCCAGCCGGCTGGTGCTTTTGGCCCATCATCCGAGCGATGTGGTTGCTGGTGCGGTGATCGGATTGGCCGGTGCGATGCTGGTCCGGTACTGGTTCGCGGCCCGCCGTTTGGGATTCGTCATCGGTGAGGGCGGTACCATCACGCCACGGAAGACGCGGGCCGCCAAAGGGGTTGCCCGGCGCGCTTTCGCCCCATAAGAAGCGGTCGCCGTGCTGCCGGCCCGGGAATGCCGGCCACAGGCCCGTTCACAGGCCACCCCAAACGACGAGTGCTGATTTGCCCTCTCCAGACCCCGCCGGCGTCGCCGTGTCCATCGTTGTTCCCGTGCGCAACGAAGCCGAGAATGTCGCGCCGCTGATCGCCGAGATCGCCGCCGCGCTCGACGGCCGCTGGGCCCACGAAATCATCTATGTCGATGATGGCTCAACGGATGCGACGGCCGAACGGCTCGCAGCCATCAGGCGGCAGCGCGGAAATCTGCGCCAGATCCGTCACGCGACATCGTCGGGGCAATCGGCAGCAGTGCGCAGCGGGGTTCGCGCCGCGGCCGGCGCCATCGTGGCGACGCTCGATGGCGACGGCCAGAACAACCCGTCATTCCTGCCGGACTTGATTGCGGCGATCGAGAACGGTGGCGATCGCGTGGGCCTCGTTGCCGGCCAGCGGGTGGGGCGCAGGGATACCGGTTTCAAGAAATTGCAGTCGCGCATCGCAAACGGGATACGCAGCGCCATTCTGCACGACGGTACCCGCGATACCGGCTGCGGGCTCAAGGTTTTCCGGCGCGACGTATTCCTCGCACTCCCTTATTTCGACGGCCTGCACCGCTTCCTGCCGGCGCTGGTCCGTCGCGAGGGATACGACATCGCCTACATCGACGTCATCGACCGGCCACGCCGGTCCGGCGTGTCGAACTACGGCTTCTTCGATCGGCTATGGATCGGAATCATGGATCTGGCGGGCGTCTGGTGGCTGATCCGCCGCAAGAAACCGACGCCGGTCGCGACCGAGGTGACGTCATGACTGACCTGCTCAATGGCCTCGTCAATTATCTGCACGATGTCTTCGTTCTCAAATTCGACGGGTGGGTCGTTCTTGGATTCGTGGCGCAGGGGTTTTTCACCATGCGCTTTGTGGTGCAGTGGATCGCATCGGAACGCGCGCGCAAGAGCGTGATGCCCGTGGCATTCTGGTTCTTCTCGATCGGCGGCGGCATCCTGCTGCTGGCCTACGCGCTATACCGCAGGGACCCGGTATTCATCGCCGGACAGGCGCTCGGGCTGTTGGTCTACACACGCAATCTCTATTTCATCATCCTGACCGGACGGCAGGCGTCGCGGAGCGACTGATACCAATGATCCCGGATGATGACTCTCTATCTTCGTCATGGCCGGACCTGTTCCGGCCATCCACGTCTTTGATGCTGTTCGGCTTTCAAGACGTGGATGCCCGCGACAAGCGCGGGCATGACGAGTCAATTATGCGGGCCGTTGGCCTGATTTGCGGTCACCGCGCCGAGGGATGCACCGCGGATGCGGGCAGTGTCGCCAGATCGCTCCCGGCGCGCTCGAGGGCCGGCAATTCGCCCGCCGCATCGAGCACCGGATAGGCCACCGAACAGATATGCGAGTGGATTCGCCGCAGGTCGCGCAGCACATCCAGATGCAGCGAGGTGGTTTCGATGGTCTCGGGGCGGCCTTCGCGCAGGCGGTCGAGATGCCGTTCGGTGGCCGCAATCTCGGTATTGCGCAGCGCCGCCTTCTCCGCCAGCAGCTTGCGGGCCTCGTTGACGTCGCCCGACATGAATACGCCGAACGCCATCCGCAGCGAATCCATCGTTCGCTTGTGGAATGCCGACAGTTCTTCGGCACCTTCGGGCGAGAACTGGAATCGGCGCTTGATCTTCTTCGCCGCAAGTTCGTTCAGGTTCTTGTCGATGATGTCGCCGATGTGCTCGAGGTTGATGGTGAACGAAATGATCTCCATCGCCCGGTGTCCCTCGTGCTCGTCGAGGCTGCCGCGGGTCAGTTTGGTCACATAAAGCTTGATCGCCTCGTCGAGGCCATCGACGCTGTTGTCCATCTTGGACACCTGATCGACCAGGGATCGGTCGTTGTTCATCATCGCCGCCATCACCTTGCGCAGCATCACCTCGACGTGATCGCCCATATGCAGGGTTTCGCGGGCGGCGTCGGCCAGAGCGAGCGACGGTGTTTCCAGCGCGCTCTCGTCGAGATAGCGCGGCCGCGACGGGTCGGCGTCCCGGATCCGGTTCGGCAGCAATTTTTTCAAAAGCCGTGCCATGGGGTCGAGCAGGCCGATAAAGACGATCGCGGTCGCGATATTGAAGCCGATGTGAAATTCGGCGGTCAACTTCGCAAGGTGGGGTTGCCAGACCTGCAATTCCGCGGCGATGGGGTGCAGAAACGGTGCGACCAGCAACACGCCAACCAGCCGATTGGCGAGGTTGCCGAGCGGCAGGCGGTAGCTCGCGGGATTGTCGCGGCGGGCGCCTTCGAACACCGGGTTGATGGCACTGCCGAGATTGGCGCCGAGCACCAGCGCCAGCGCCGCGAAAGGAGTGATGAAATGCGCATAGGCCAGCGACATGATCAGAAGCACGCTGGCCACGCTCGAATGCACCGCCCAGGTGACGACGGCGCCGATGATGATGCAGAGCACGGGATCGCCGGTCATCGCGCTCATGAGGACCCGCACGCTGGGCGCGTTTTCTGCGGGCGCCAGCGTTCCGAGCAGAATATGCAGCGCCAGCAGCATCAGACCGAGCCCGATCGATACCCGGCCGACATCCTTGATCCGCGAGCGCGCGCCGCTGCGGAACGCAACGAGACCGATGACGAACAGGACGGGCGCGGCCGCGGAGATGTCGAACGACAGCACCTGAACGATCAGCGTGGTACCGACATTGGCGCCCAGCATGATCGCCAGCGCCGGGACCAGGCTGACCAGCCCTTCGGCGGTAAAGGAACTCGTGATCAGGGCGGTTGCGGTGCTGCTTTGCAACAGCGCGGTCAGGCCAAGGCCCGCGACAAAGGCGGAGAAGCGGTTGTTGAGGGCGTTCGCCAGCAGCGACCGCAGGTCGGGGCCGAACGCGCGCAGGATGCCACTATGGACCATATGCAGGCCCCACAGCAGCAACGCCACTCCACCCATCAGGTCGAGAAGAACCAGGCTTCCCATGTTGTCCAATTCCGGCTTTTCTGATCGACGGACCACGCTATCGCCAAACGTCAGCGGATCAATCTTTTTATTCGCGCGCGTGCGTGCGGGAGGTGCGGCGCCGGGCGCCGCGCATGACGTCAGTTAACGTAGTGTCGCAGGCGACGCATTCAACCAGGCGAGGCAGCGTTGAAGGCCGCAAATCCGCGCGCCAGATCGGCCTTGAGATCCTCGACGTCTTCGAGCCCGACATGCAGCCGCAGTGTCGGGCCGCCCGGCGCCCAGACGGTGGCGGTCCGGTAGGAATTGCAGTCGAAGGGAATCACAAGGCTCTCGAAGCCTCCCCATGAATAGCCCATGCCGAACAGCCTGACGGTATCGAGCAAGGCATCGACCGCTCCTTGCGGCGCCGGCTTCAGCACCACGCTGAACAGGCCCGAGGCCCCGCTGAAATCCCGTTTCCAGATTGCATGGCCCGGATCGGTTTCGAGGGCAGGGTGCAGCACCCTGAGGACTTCAGGCCGGGTCGCGAGCCATCGCGCCAGTTCGAGGCCGGACTGATGATGCCGCGCAAGACGCACCGCCAGCGTTCGCAAGCCGCGCAGCGCCAGAAACACATCGTCCGGTCCCGCACAGACGCCAAGCAGCCGGATCGCCTCCGCGACCACGGGCCAGGCCTTCGCGTTGGCGGAGATGGTGCCGAACATGATGTCGGAATGTCCGCCGATATATTTGGTCGCCGCCTGCAGGCTGATATCGACGCCCTGATCGAGCGAACGATGGTACAGCGGAGTGGCCCAGGTGTTGTCGTCGATCACCAGCGCGCCGCGCACATGCGCGACCGCAGCGATGGCCGGGACGTCCGGCATTTCGAGGGATTGCGAGCCGGGCGCCTCGACGAGAACGGCACGGGTGTTCGGCTTGAACAGGTCGGCGATGCGACCGCCGATCAAGGGATCGAAATAGCCGACCTCGACGCCGTAGCGGGCCAGCATGCCATTGCAGAAATTGCGCGAGGGCCGGTAGACATTGTCGCAGACCAGTACATGATCGCCGGCCTTCAGCACCGCCAGCAGGGTGGTGCTGATCGCGGACAGGCCCGAGGGCGCAAGACCGACGCCGGCACATTGCGGGCCCTCAAGCGCCATCAGCGCTTCCTGCAGCGCCCGGGTGGTCGGCGTGCCGTGGCGACCGTACTGAAATTCGCCGCGATGGGCATGCAGGTCATCCGCAGTCGGATAAAGCACGGTGGAACCGTGGACCACGGGAGGATTAACGAAACCCTTCTGCGCCTTGGTGTCCCGCCCCGCCGTCACCAGCGTGGTTTCAGGTCGCAGCGGGTTCGATCCCTCATCATTGCTGGAATGGTTCATGCAGGTGCCGCCAATCGGAAGACGTTTTGCCGCAGCCCACGATACCGCTTGAAGCGGCGCGGACTACCGCCCGGGGCCGGAGCAGGTAGTAACAGGACACAGAACACGGCCGTCAACCCCTTGACCCGGCTCGCCAGTCGTTCTGTGATGCGCGCCGACCATTCCCGCCGCTGCATGTTGAGGGGCCTGCCGCGACCTTCGATCCATCGCCTGATCTGAATCTGCGTCAGACCCACGGTCGGCTGACGCAATCGACAGTGGATCATCGGTTGGCCCATCGGCGCGGGGGGTGATAAGGCAGACGTTCCCGGACGACCTTGAAAGGCTTAACCCATGAAACGCGTATCGCTGGTTCTCATCCTTGCCGTTGCCGCCGGTCTGTGTATCCAAACTGCTCACGCGCAAACGCTCAAGACCGTCACCGACCGCGGCATGTTGTCCTGCGGCGTCAGCCAGGGGTTGCCGGGTTTTTCGGCGCCCGACGACAAGGGTAACTGGACCGGGATCGACGTCGACGTCTGCCGGGCGATCGCCGCCGCCGTCTTCAACGATCCGACCAAGGTGAAATTCGTGCCGCTGTCGGCCAAGGACCGCTTCACCGCGCTGCAGTCCGGGGAAATCGACGTGCTGTCGCGCAATACCACATGGACGCTTTCCCGCGATACCTCGCTCGGCGCCAATTTCACCGGCGTGACCTATTACGACGGCCAGGGTTTCCTGGTGAAGAAATCGCTCAAGGTCAATTCGGCGCTGGAGCTGAACAGCGCGTCGGTTTGCGTGCAAACCGGGACTACGACGGAACAGAACCTCGCCGACTATTTCAAGAGCAACAACATGAAGTACGAGGTGATCGCGTTCGGCACCGCCGACGAAACCGTGAAAGCATATGAGTCCGGGCGCTGCGATGTGTTCACGTCGGACGTGTCGCAGCTTTATGCCGAGCGTTTGAAGCTTGCCAATCCGGCCGACCACGTCGTGCTGCCCGAAGTCATCTCGAAAGAGCCGCTCGGCCCGATGGTGCGCCACGGCGACGATCAGTGGTTCGATCTGGTGAAGTGGGTGCTGTTTGCGATGGTCGACGCCGAAGAACTCGGCATTACCCAGAAGAACGTCGACGACATGGCGAAATCGGACAAGCCCGAGATGAAGCGCGTCATGGGTACCGACGGCAACTTCGGTGAGTCGCTCGGCGTGACCAAGGATTGGGTACCACGGATCATCAAGGCGGTCGGCAATTACGGCGAGTCCTTCGATCGCAACGTCGGCGCCGGTTCCAAGCTTGGAATCGCACGCGGCCTCAACCAGCTCTGGAACAAGGGCGGGATTCAATACGCGCCGCCAATCCGCTGATCGCGGTGCCCGCGGTGGCGGCGATGACGAGCGCGTCCCGACCACCACCGTCGCGGTTTGTTGCCAGACTGCGGCGTGCGCTTGGCGGCCGCGCGGGCTGGAGCGGGTTTGTCCTGCAACTGCTGTTTGTCGCGGCGCTGGTCTGGATCGGCTACGAGATCGTCGCCAACGCCCGCGCCAACCTGCAGTCGCAGCGCATCACCTCCGGCTTTGGCTTCCTGTCACATAACGCCGGCTTCGACGTCAGCCAAAGCCTGATTCCGTATACGGGGTCGGATACCTATACTCGCGTATTCCTGGTTGGCCTGCTCAACACCCTGCTGGTTTCCGTCATCGGCATTTTTTTCGCCACCGTCATCGGTTTCCTGGTGGCGCTCGGCCGGCTGTCGCCGAACTGGCTGCTGGCGCGCATTTCCGGCGGCTATGTCGAACTGGTGCGAAACCTGCCGGTGCTGTTCCAGATCCTGTTCTGGTATCTCGCCGTGCTCGCGGCGTTGCCGGCGCCACGGCAAAGCGTCTCGCTATTCGGCGCGTTCTTTCTCAACAATCGCGGGCTGGTCGTTCCAAGGCCGATCGCGGAGGCGGGTCTGGCAGCCTTTGGACTGGCCATCCTGATCGCCATCGCCGGCTCACTGGCGTTGCGCAGCCATGCCCGCCGCCAACTGTTCGACAGCGGCAAACGGATCCTGGTCTGGCCCTATGTGGCCGGCCTGCTGCTTGGATTGCCGGTGCTGGCGGTGCTGGTGTTCGGCCGGCCGTTCTCGTTTGAATGGCCGGTGCTCAAGGGGTTCAATTTTTCGGGGGGCTCGCGCGTCATTCCGGAATTCGTGGCGCTGACGCTCGCGCTGTCGACCTATACCGGCGCGTTCATTGCCGAAATCGTCCGCGCCGGAATCCTGTCCGTTCATACGGGACAAATGGAGGCGGGAGCATCGCTCGGGCTGCCGCGCGGCTCCAGCCTGCGGCTGATCGTGGTGCCGCAGGCGCTGCGCGTCATTCTGCCGCCGCTTACCAGCCAGTACCTGAACCTGACCAAGAACTCTTCGCTCGCGGTAGCGATCGGATACCCGGATCTGGTTTCGGTATTTGCAGGCACCACACTCAGCCAGACCGGTCAGGCGATTGAAATTCTCGCCATCACGATGGGCGTCTATCTGCTGCTCTCGCTGGTGACCAGCGCGATCATGAATTTCTACGGTTGGCGGATCGGCCGGAGTCTCGGAGCATGAGCGACATCGCGGCTTCGTCCTTCGTCCGTCAGGAGTTGGTCCCCGAGCGTGCCGCGCCGGTCAAGACCACCGGCCTGGTCGGATTCCTGCGTACACGCCTGTTCAACACGCCAACCAACATCCTGCTGACCGTCGCGAGCGGGCTGCTGCTGTCGCTGGTCGTCGTCCCGGCCGTTCGATTTCTGCTGATCGACGCGGTCTGGCAGGGCACCGATCGGGACGCCTGCCTTGCCGCCCATGCCGGGCATGTCGTCGGCGCCTGTTGGCCCTACGTGCAGGCGAAATTCACCCAGTTCATCTATGGATTCTACCCCGATGCCGAGCGGTGGCGGGCCAATCTGACCTTCCTCCTTGCCGCAGTGCTGTTGCTGCCTCTGCTGATCCCGCAACTGCCGGGCAAAAGCCTCAATGCCGGGCTGTTCTTCATTGCGTTTCCGGTCGTCGCCTTCTTCCTGCTGCATGGCGGCGGTCTCGGTGGTTTTGGCATCAGTTGGGCCGCCGGCATCCTGTCGGGCCTTGCCGACGCAATCGGCGAGGCGGGACACGCACTGGCCAGCGCCGGCGAGGCAACGGCGATCATTGGACCGCTGCTGGTGCTGCTCGGCAAGCTGATCGGCGCACTCGGCTTCGGGATCTCGATCCTGATCTCGCCGCTGATCTGGCTCCGCGACCGGTTCCAGGCCTCGAGCCAGCCGGTCTGGACCGACCTCGCGGCCACCGCGGGCGTGGTCTCGCTGCTGCTCCTGGTCCTCAATGGCGGCATTCGCAGCGGCTGGCGCGCCTTCGCAACAAGTCTCGGGGTGTTTGCCGGCATCGCTGTCGTGATCGCCGTGATGGGCCTCGACCGCGGCGGATTGCCCATTGTCGATACCAGGCTCTGGGGCGGCCTTCTGGTGACGCTGGTGGTTTCCGTCACCGGCATCGTCGCGTCCATGCCGATCGGCATAGCGCTTGCACTGGGGCGCCGCTCGACCATCCCTTTGATCCGGATCTTTTCGATCGCCTTCATCGAATTCTGGCGTGGCGTACCTCTCATCACGGTGCTGTTCTTCGCTACCTACATGCTGCCCTTGTTCGTTCCGGCCAATTTCACCATCGACGGGCTAATGCGGGCCCTGATCGGAATCGCGGTGTTCGCCGGCGCCTATAATGCCGAAACCATACGCGGCGGGCTGCTGGCCATTCCGCGCGGACAGGCGGAAGCGGCGAGTGCGCTCGGCCTGTCGTACTGGAAGACTACCGGCCTGGTCGTGATGCCGCAGGCGCTCCGCCATGTCATTCCCGGCCTCGTCAACAGCTTCATCTCGCTGTTCAAGGACACCTCGCTGGTTTCGATCGTGGCACTGTTCGACTTGCTCGGGAGCTTGCGCGCTTCGTTCGCCGATCCGGTCTGGTCGACGCCGACCACGCTGTTTACGGGGTTCGCGTTTGCCGGAATGATCTACTTCTTGTTTTGCTTCGGCATGTCGCGCTATTCCTTGTTCGTCGAACGTCGGCTGAACGCCCATCGGCGTAGTTAGGCAAAAGCGACCATGACCGAGCATTCGATCGTCAGCATCAGCGGCCTCAACAAGTGGTACGGCGATTTTCACGTGCTGCGCGACATCGACCTCGAGGTCGCCAAGGGCGAGCGGATCGTGATCTGCGGCCCGTCGGGTTCGGGCAAGTCGACGCTGATCCGCTGCATCAATGCGCTGGAGGAATTCCAGGAGGGCCGCATCGTCGTCGACGGCATCGAACTCGGCCCGACGCTGCGGCGGGTCGATGAAGTCCGGCGTGAAGTCGGCATGGTGTTCCAGAGCTTCAATCTGTTTCCGCACCTCACGGTGCTGGAGAACTGCACGCTGGCGCCGATCTGGGTGCGCAACGTTCCGAAGAAGGACGCCGAGGCGTCGGCGATGAAATACCTGGAGCGGGTGAAGATCCCGCATCAGGCGAGCAAATATCCGGGGCAGATGTCGGGCGGGCAGCAGCAGCGGGTCGCGATCGCGCGGGCGCTGACCATGAACCCGAAGGTGATGCTGTTCGACGAGCCGACCTCGGCGCTCGATCCCGAGATGGTCAAGGAAGTGCTCGACACCATGGTCGACCTCGCCAAAGACGGCATGACCATGCTGGTCGTCACCCATGAAATGGGATTTGCCCGCGAAGTGGCCAACCGCATCGTGTTCATGGACGCCGGACAGATCATCGAGGCCAACACGCCGGCGAACTTCTTTGCCAATCCGCAGCATGCGCGGACCAAGCTGTTCCTCAGTCAGATCCTGCGGTGACAAGCGTCGCCGCTCTCGTCGCCTGGCCTTGTGCCGGGAATCCACGTCTCTGGTCCGTCCAGGACGAAAGACGTGGATGGCCGGGACGAAGCCCGGCCATGACGAACCGGGAATGATAGCGCGGCTCACACCAATGGTCCCGGATGATGACTCTCTATCTTCGTCATGGCCGGACCTGTTCCGGCCATCCACGTCTTTGATGCTGTTCGGCTTTCAAGAGGTGGATGCCCGCGACAAGCGCGGGCATGACGAGTCAATTACGCAGGGCCGTTCGTATCACACCTTCTCGAACGGCACGCTGATCGCGCTGCGCTTTTCCAGCCATTCCGGCACCGGCAGGTTCCTGGAGCGCATGAAGTCGGGGTTGAACAGTTTCGACTGATAGCGGTTGCCGCTGTCGCAGAGCACGGTGACGATGGTGTGGCCCGGCCCGAGCTGGCGCGCCAGCCGGATCGCGCCGGCGACGTTGATGCCGGTCGAGCCGCCGAGGCAAAGCCCCTCGTGCTCGAGCAGATCGTAGATGATCGGGACGGCTTCCTCATCGGGAATGAGATAGGCCTCGTCCACCTTGGCCTGCTTGATGACCGGGGTCACGCGCCCAAGCCCGATGCCTTCGGTGATCGATCCGCCCGGCGTCGATTTCGCCTCGCCATGCTTGAACAGTTCATACATCGCCGCCCCGCGCGGATCGGCGCAGCCGATCACGATGCCCGCATTCTTCTCCTTCAGGAAGGAGCTGGTGCCGGCGAGCGTGCCGCCGGTTCCGACCGAACAGATGAAGCCATCGACCTTGCCGCCGGTCTGCTGCCAGATCTCGGGACCGGTCGAGTCGTAATGCGCCTTCGCGTTATCCAGATTGTTCCACTGATCGGCGAACAACACGCCGTTGGGCTCGTTCTTGCGAAGCTGGTCGGCGAGGCGCCTTCCGACATGCTGGTAGTTGTTCGGATTGGAAAAGGGCAGCGCGGGGACTTCAACCAGTTCGGCGCCGCACAGCCGCAGCATGTCCTTCTTTTCCTGGCTCTGCGTTTCCGGGATCACGATCAGGGTTCGATAGCCGCGCGCGCTGGCAACGACTGCGAGACCGATTCCGGTATTGCCGGCGGTCGCCTCCACCACGAGGCCACCCGGCCTGAGCTCACCGCGCTTCTCGGCCTCGAGGATCATCCATTTTCCGGCGCGGTCCTTCACCGACTGGCCCGGGTTCATGAACTCGGCCTTGCCGAGGATGGTGCAGCCGGTCGCGTCGGAAGCCCGCTTCAGCTTGACCAGTGGCGTGTTGCCGATCGCTTCGATGACGTCATGTTTGATGGTCATGTGCAGAAATTGCCGTTTGCTGGCCCCCGCGTCAGCCGACCCTAGAGGACTGCCGTGAAGGGCACAAGCGGACCAGTCGCCGTCGTTATTTCGACTTTGCGAACACCACCTGGAAGTCTGGCAGAGGCCACGTCCGGGAAGCGCGCCCTCCGGCAGAACAGGCAGGGTCTGGTTCCGTTGTTGATGAAGGTGCCGGCGCAGCGTATAGCGGGCGGATGTCCAACCAGACCGAGCCTGACGCCGTCGCCGCGGAAGCGATGCAGGACTGTCCGCACTGCAACAAGCCGCTGCCGCTGTGCATTTGCGACAGCATCACGCCGATCGACAGCAGGATCTCGTTGCTGATCCTGCAGCATCCGCAGGAGCAGGACCGGGCGCTGGGCACGGCGCGGCTGACCGCGCTGCATTTCCGCAATGCCGTGGTGAAGATCGGATTGTCGTGGCCGAGCCTGTCGAAGGCGCTGGGACGGCCGGTCCAAGATCCGTCGCGCTGGGCCGTGCTCCATCTTGGTTCGGCCAGGGTGGCCGACCTCGAGATCCGGAGCGATATCGTTGCCATTAATCGCAAGGGCGAAATCGAGGACAACCAGCGCGCAATCCTGGATGGCATTGAGGGCATCGTCGTGCTCGACGGTAGCTGGAGTCAGGCCAAGGCTCTGTGGTGGCGGAATGCCTGGATGCTGAAATGCCAGCGCGTCATTCTTGGCCCGGCGCGCCCGTCACGTTACGGGCGGCTGCGCCGCGAGCCGCGCCGCGACGGCCTGTCGACCATCGAGGCGACGGCGATGTTGCTGGCCGTGCTGGAAGGGCGGCCCGATATCGCCGAGACGCTGCACGCCAGTTTCGAGCGGATGCTGGCACGATACCGCGAGGTCGAGGGCATGCTGCCTGATCTCGTGCGAAAAGCACGACCGAAGCGGGATTATCGCCGGCGCCGGCGCGCCTGACCGGATGTTCGTCAACGGACGCCGATCACTGGGCGGCCACGCCGGGCTTGTTGGACGCCGGCTCCGACGATTCGCTCCAGTCGGAGACGCAGCGTTCGAGGTCCTTCAAATTCTGCCGCATTTGTTCCAGCGAAAATCCGAGCGCGAAGAAGCGCTCGGTGGCGTCGCCCGGAACGCCCCGGGTCAGGCCGTCGCTGCGGACGGCGGCGACCTCCGTGGCGTAGGTTTCGAGCGCGCTCTGCACCGGCCAGATCGCGGGCGCGCCACGACCGCTGCGCAGGGCTGCGGCGATCGTCCTGAGATAGTCGGTCATCGCCTGGCTGATGTTCGCAACCGGCACCGCAAGGCGCCGCTGCAGTTCGACCGGCAATGGCACCACGCTTGCCCGCCCGATCATTACGAGATCGTGGCGGAGCCGCAGGATGGTGCGCAGCAGCGGCCCGGTGTCGGGCCCGGAGGAGAGCCTGGCGGCGCGTTCGCGCTCCGCCTCGGCGCCGGTTGCATTCAGGCCGACCAGCGCGGCCCCGATGCCGTCCTGCAAGGCGTGGAGAGCGTCAATGTTGCGGCCGCGGGTCAGGCCGGACAGCAATTCATTCAGCGCAGCCGCCATCAATTCCAGCATGCCGGCAGCGCTGGCGCGAACCAGGCTGTGCGCCCGCGATGGCAATACCAGAAACGACACCGACAGCCCGGTGATCGCACCGACCGCGACCTCCAGCACCCGATCAATCGCGGAGTCCAGCGGATTGCCGTGGTTCATGGTGGGAAGCAGCAGCACGATGATCGCGGTAACGGTGGCTACGTTCAGGCTCGGGTTGATGGCCGCGACAAAGGCCAGTGGCGCAACCGCCAACACCAGGACCGCGAGCAGGGCGCTCTCACCGCCATGCGGGACCAGCACAGCGACGGTGGCGCCATAGACCGCGCCGCCGAGGGTTCCGACCAGATAGTCGCGGGTTGCCTTCAGCGAACGGCCCACGCTCATCTGGGTGACGATGATCGAGGTCAGCACCGCCCACAGCGGCAATTTGAGCCCCAGCGCCAGCGCGATCGCGAGGGCTCCCATGGCGGCGACGGTCACGCGGAGCCCGAGGCCAAGCTCGACCTTCCGCGACACCAGCCAGGTGGCGATACGTTTGAGACGTGCGATCATCCGCGCGGATCCCGGGCTGTTGCAAATGCCCGTTATAGAGGACTTCGGCCGGTCCCGCGCCGCTGCCTTCATCCGAGCGGCGAGCGAACCCGGTGCGTGATCCGGGTCCGCTACGAAGTTCCAATGAAATCAACAGATTGAAGATGGAGGCCACGTCCGGAATTGAACCGGAGTACACGGTTTTGCAGACCGCTGAATAACCACTCTCCCACGTGGCCCCGCTGACCGTTCCCATAAACGGCGCAGCGGGTTATCGCAAACGAAACAATTGCACTTGTCGAGGGTAGTTCTGTCACTGTGACACTCTGTTCTTGTTCCGTTTGCGTTCACGATAAGCTAATGTTCGCCTAACGTTCAAAACCTCGATCGGGTGCTGGCCCCGGGCCAGTACCCTCGATCGGGTACTGTCCGTATTGACCCTCAGTGTCCTAAGTTTAATCTGCCAGTGTCCTAATTTCAGGTCTGGGAGCAGATCGGAGGACAAGCTATGAGAACCACCTTGCTTGCAGCGACCGCGCTGGTTGCCTTGTCGCCTCTGGCTGTCGCGCAAGACCAGATTGTCGTAACAGAGCCGGTCCCCAGGGCGAAGCCACCTGAGGTGCGGGTCAACGACGGCAACGTCCCCGGCGGCAGACTGCATTACGATGTGCCTTGCCGAGTGTCGCCGGAGGGTACGTGCATCACGGAACCGCCAGCATATCCGCCGCATAGGGCGAGACCCTGAACTCCGCGAGGCCGCCTCACCGGATCGCCAAACGGCCCCGCCCTTCGGCTAATAAAAAGGCGGGGCCGATGGTAGCGGGTGCGCATCGACGTGGGGAGCAGCGCATCCGCCGCATCAAGGCATACGGTGTCCGGGGATGTTCGGTTTCGAGGGGTGTCCGGGAAGGAATCCCGATTGGCCGCGCGACCTGCTCAGCAGGCGGCGTACCAGCCATCGGGAAAAGGAATGAAGCCCCAGGGAATCTGGTTGTCGTTGGCAGCGCGCGGCGACCGATTGGAGTTCGACGCGTAGGGCAAGAAGTCCTCCTGCGGAACGGGCGCAACGGCCGCTCTCACGGCATCCAGCATGCGGTCGAATTCTACTTCACTCATCGCGCTCTCCGGGGTAAGCGCGGATACCGTCTCAAAAGGCCTTTGTTTCCAGATTGAAGCGATTGTTCAAATTGTATCTATCGGCCGGTCGCCGCCGGCCTGGTTAATCAATTTCTTATCCGGCGATGAAGATTAGAGCGGTCTTGCCGCATCGCCATGTGAGAGAAATCACATTCCATCGACGATCCCCGCCGCTCGCCGGAAACGGCGAGGTTTAGCATGTCCCGCATGTCGGCGCTCAGCCGTATCTTCGGGTTATTCACCGCTGTTTCGGCACAAGCCTGCGTGCCGCCTGCCTCGCGGCCGGCAACCAACCGGGAAGGCGTCGATGCCCGCGTCTAGAAACTTCGCGCGAGCCGGAGCGCGAGTGCCAGCGCCCCGACCGATAGACGACCGAACCCAGCATGTAGGCCAGGGAAGAGGGCCAGGCGCCGCGCTCCATCAGATAGAAGGCGTCCAGCGAGAACGTCGAGAAGGTGGTATAGCCGCCGCAGATTCCGACTGTCAGGAAGATGCGGACCGCTTGTGGCAAATCCCATTTCAACGCGAACAAGCCGACGAGCAGGCCGATCAGAAACGAGCCGGTGACGTTGATGATCAGAATGCCCCACGGGAAGTTCGTTCCGAACAGCTTTCCCGATCCAATCGCCACGAGATATCGTGCGACCGAGCCGATTGCGCCGCCGACCGCGACGGCCAGGACAAATTGCGGGTTCAAGGTTCGATGCTCCTCAAAATCCATTCAACAATGCCGGTGAGTGCCCCGAAGATGAGGATGGGGAGGACGAGATCGGGCGGTCCGTTGAACAGGTAGATGACGAGCGCGATGGCCCAGCACGAGCCGGTGACCCAAAGCGCGATGGCCGTTGCGCGAGGTATCCCAGTCATCTTGCACGCCCCAGTCCTTTGGGCGCTGCTGGGAGGAAATAGCTCCTACCGACGCGCAAGCGCCCGGTAGGAGTCATCAGCCTTGCGGCGGGTGTCGGGGGACTCCATCCCCATCAACATTGCTCGAAGCTACGCCAAAGAATTGACGCTGGTCAAGCCGAGCCTCGCCAGCAGGCACGGAGCCCGAGCCCAGCCCCGGTCGTGATATTCAGGGCTACCAAGCTGCAAAGCGTTCGGGTGTGTCCTAAATGGCACAAGTAGACGAGCCAGGCGATGCCCCTGACTGGACACTGAACTATGCCGCAGAACCAAAACCCCCGGTGCGAGGGAGGAGATTCGCACCGAGGGTTTTTTGACTTCCCGGCGTAGGGTCGCAAATCGGGCAGTCGCAAACAAACATGATAAAAAAATACATCTTTGTCCAGCGCTATTTGTCCTGGATGACGAACATCCACCGATCGCGCGATGCCGGCGGACTCAATATCCCCGATCGGAAATAACGCCTGGCAGCGGCATATGCCCGGCGGTCGAGCGTATTTGGCTCGTCAGCTTTATGGACTATGATCTCGGTTACTTCGACGACGAGACTTGCAGGCTCGAACCAATTGCGAACCCCTTCGGACCAAAAGTGTTACCCATGTCGTCGGTATAAACCGTAACCCATGTGTCCGGAACGGACCCGATTTTCTTTGGCTCCCCGGGCTGGATTCGAACCAGCGACCATTCGATTAACAGTCGAATGCTCTACCGCTGAGCTACCGAGGAACAGGCGAAACAGGCGTTCGCGAGCCGCAGCGTATAACAAAGCCTCCCGGCCTTGCAAAGGCCGAAATGGGAGCGCGCCGTCGCCGCAGTGGTCGTTGGCCGGTGCCGTGAAATGACCGCCAAATCGACCTATTCGCCGATCACGCTCGCACCCGACGGATTCGCCGGGAGTGACGCGATGCATGAGACCAATTTGATGCAGGTAGCCCCATCCATCATACCCAGCGACATCCCCGCGCTGAGCGATGATGAATGCCTGGATCGGCTGGCGCGGGCGATCGACCATCGTGATTCCGCGCATCTCGACGAGCTTGCCAGGCTGATCGCGCGGCTCGCCGTCACCATCGAATAGATCGGATCCGGAACCGGACACGTGCGCGAGTGCGTCAGGGTTCCGCCCGTGTTGCGTTTTGCCGGGCCTTGTATCAAAGATGGCGCCAATCCAATGCCTCAGCCTGCGGCAGCGTCCGCTCTATTCCGGGGTCCGCCAATGTCCGGCTTTTCGACCGCCCGCCAAAAAATGGTCGATGGTCAGGTACGTCCCAGCGATGTCACGGACATCAGGATTATCGATGCGATGCTGGTGGTGCCGCGTGAGGCATTCGTTCCCGTCCATCAGCGCGCGTTGGCCTATCTCGACCTCGATCTCGACGTTAGCGACGGCGCTGGGGCGAAGCGCTTTCTGATCAAGCCCGCGGTGATGGCGAAAATGCTGCAGGCGGCCGAGATCGGCGAGACCGAC
>DASUIA010000010.1:0-20745 GCA_036273255.1 Bradyrhizobium sp. | reverse complement strand
CGATCGCGAAACGCCCCTCTTGCCGGAACGGGACGGCCGCCCTTAAGCCACTGATTTGGGGTCGGTGTGAAGCGCAATCTTGCCCGTCGTGCCACTGTGCCGCAAGCCGACGGGCAACGGGTCTCTCACCTCGTCATTCCGGGGCGCGCGTGAGCGCGAACCCGGAATCCATTGGGCCGCAATGATCGCGGTGGGATGGATTCCGGGCTCGCGCCGCTTCGCTTCGCGCCCCGGAATGACGAGAAGAGAGACTCGCGCCAAGCGGGCGCGCCCCGGAATGACGAAGGAGTGGCGCGACGCCCTAGCCGCCCATTCGGGCGAGCAGCGCGTCCGAGACTTCGAAATTGGCGTAGACGTTCTGCACGTCGTCGTGCTCGTTCAACAGATCGATCAGCTTCAGGAGCTTCTCGCCGGTGTCGTCGTCGACCGGCACCGTATTCTGCGGCTTCCAGGTCAGCGCCGCCTTGCGGGCTTCGCCGAATTTGGCCTCCAATGCCCTCGCGACTTCGCGGAAGGTTTCCGGCGAGGCGTAGATTTCATGGCCGCTCTCGCTCGACGACACATCATCGGCGCCGGCCTCGATCGCCGCATCCAGCATCGCCTCATCGGAAGCAACCCGGGCGTCGTACTCGACGACACCGGTGCGGTCGAACATGAATGCCACCGAACCGGTTTCGCCGAGGTTGCCGCCGGATTTGGTGAAGTAGGAGCGGATGTCGGAGGCGGCGCGGTTGCGGTTGTCGGTCAATGCCTCGACGATCACGGCAACACCACCCGGTCCGTAGCCTTCGTAGCGGATTTCGTCGTAGTTTTCGCTATCCCCGCCGATCGCCTTCTTCACCGCCCGTTCGATCGAATCCTTCGACATGTTCTCCTGTCGGGCGGAAATGATCGCGGCGCGCAGCCGCGCATTCATCGCCGGATCGGGCTGGCCCATCTTGGCCGCGACGGTGATTTCGCGCGCCAGCTTGCTGAAGAGCTTCGACTTCTGGGCATCCTGGCGCCCCTTGCGGTGCATGATGTTCTTGAACTGGGAATGTCCGGCCATGCAGTCTCTCTCGGGATTCGTCCGGGATGTCGTCGGATGGGAGGCGCGGCGTTATAGGCCGGCGACCTCGCAAAATCAAAGAACTGCCGATGTTTTCGGTACGGCAGTAGTGGTTGCTGCCCGCCAGACGAGCATCGTTAACCCTGACTTCACGCCGGAATGCGACAATGCCGGCCTGATCCAGGTCTCCCAAGGCAGATTTATGGCGCTCGGCTTGCTTCGAAAAAACCTGCCGGAACCGGCGGCCGCCGGCATTCGTCCTCCGCTCAGGTCCAGTCATCCAGAGCAACCCGAGGCACCGGACGCGCAGCCCGCAGTGTCGGACAGAACCACGGTCATCTGCGAACGCCTGGTCGAGCAGCTCTCGAACCGGATCGGCGGCCTGGGGGTCGAGCTCGCGGACGTGGCGGGCAATCTGCAGGAAGTCGCCGGCCGCGTGGCCAGTCAATCCGACCGGTTCGGGCATCTGCAAAACACCGCCGAAACGATGGTCGCAGCCAATCACGAGATTGCAGACGCGTCACGGTCGGTGCAGTCCGCTACCACCGCCGCGGTCGGCGAGATCACCCAGTCGCGCGCCGCCGTGGAAACGGCAGTCCAGCATATCGCCGCACTGATCGATGCCGTCGACCGCATCGAGCGGCGGCTCGGTTCGGTCGGGACCGCGCTCGCGCAGGTCGCCAAGGTATCCGGCTCGATCGAGGCGATCGCCAAGCAGACCAACCTGCTTGCGCTGAATGCGACCATCGAGGCCGCCCGAGCCGGCAATGCGGGAAAGGGCTTTGCCGTGGTCGCGAGCGAGGTCAAGAGCCTCGCCGAGGCGACGCGACAGGCGACGCATCTGATCGGCGACACCGTTCGCGATCTCGACGGCCAGGTCGGCAACCTGATCGGCGAAAGCGGCGAGGCCTCGCTGCGGGCCAAGAGTGCCGGCGAAGGCGCCGAGCAGATCCAGAGCATCATCGAGCGGGTGCACAAGGGCTTCACCTCGGTCGGCCGGGAGATCGATGGGGTCGCCAGGGCGGCCACCTCGAACCTCGCGCATTGCGACATGGTGATCGACGAACTCGGCAATCTCGGCAGCGGGGTCGATCTGTCGTCGACCGAGCTCAAGGCTGCCGACGATCGCGTGGCGAAGCTGCTCGACCTTTCCGAAGTGCTGATCGAGCTCATCGCCGACAGCGGCGTCGAGACCTCGGATACTCCGCTGGTCCGCGTCGTCGTCGATACCGCCAGCCGGATCGCGGCTGCATTCGAGAGCGCCGTCGAACGTGGCGACATCAGCATCGAACAATTGATGGACGAGAATTACCGGGAGATTCCCGGCACCAACCCCAAGCAATATTTGACCAACTATGTCGCCTTCACCGACCGCATCCTGCCGCCGATACAGGATCCGATCCAAAAGATGGATCCGCGGATCGTCTTCTGCGTCGCATGGGCGAAGGGCGGATACCTTCCGACGCACAACCCGAACTACCGTCTGCCGCAGGGCTCCGACCCCGTCTGGAACAGCGCCCATTGCCGCAACCGGCGACTGTTCAATGATCGCGCGGTACGCAAGGTGGCGGCGAGCAGGAAGCCGTTCCTGGTGCAAACCTACCGGCGCGACATGGGCGGCGGCAATTTCGTGCTGATGAAGGACCTCTCGGCACCGATTCACGTTCGCGGCCGCCATTGGGGCGCCTTCCGCATGGGCTTTCGCCAGGCCTGAGAGCCTTTCTCGAAAATAGAATTGCGCTTTGATCGTCATGCCCGGGCTCGTCCCGGGCATCCACGTCTTCATGGTGACAGCAGCGCGAAAGACGTGGATGGCCGGGACAAAGCCCGGCCATGACGGACACACGCCGGGCCATGACGCCCGTTACCGGTTCACCAAAATCCCGGCAGCGTCGGCTCGAGCCGGCCGCCGACGCGCACCGGCGCGATCCGCAGCGCAAGCCCGGTTGAATCGTCGGTCTCGATCGCCACGCCGCTCAGGGTCGCCGTGCCGAGCGCCGGCTCGAACCTGCCCGATGGAATGCCGGACGTGAAACGCCGCATCGGCTCTTCCTTCTGCATGCCGATGATCGAATCATAGTCGCCGGTCATGCCGGCATCGGTCATGTAGGCGGTGCCGCCAGGCAGGATCTGATGATCGGCGGTCGGCACATGGGTATGGGTGCCGACCACGAGGCTGGCGCGGCCGTCGCAGAAAAATCCGATGCCCTGCTTTTCGCTGGACGCCTCGCCATGGAAGTCGACCACGATGGCATCGGCCGCTTCACCTAGCGGACAGGCTTCGAGTTCCTGATTGATGGCGGCGAAGGGATCGTCGAACGGCGTCATGAAAACGCGGCCGATGGCGTTGATGACCAGCGCCCGCTTGCCGTTCCTGGTTTCGACCAGCGTGGTGCCGCGACCCGGCGCGCCCTTCGGGAAATTTGCCGGACGAATCAGCCGCGGGGCGCGCTCGATGAATACGAGGGCCTCGCGCTGGTCCCAGGAATGGTTGCCGAGCGTGACCGCGTCCGCGCCGATATCGATGAATTCCTGGTAGATCGCTTCGGTGATCCCGAAGCCGCCGGCGGCGTTCTCGCCATTGACGATCACGAGATCGAGCGCCCAATCCCGGATCATACCGGGCAGATGTTCTGAAAAGGCGGTGCGGCCGGCCTTGCCGACCACGTCGCCGACAAAAAGAATGCGCAATCCATCAACTCCGAAATTCGATCGCCTCGTTCTCCGTTAGCACGAAATCGAGACGGGCGTCGTGGGTGGAGGCGGCAGCGTAGGGGATTTCCTGCGCGGCGAAAGCCAGACCAATGGCGGTGATTTTTCTCGCCGCGCGCAATCGCGCGAGGGTGCGGTCGTAGTGACCCGCGCCATAGCCGATGCGGTGGCCGGCGCGGTCGAACGCCACGAGCGGCACCAGCAGGATGTCGGGAGTGATCTCGCCGGCTTCGAGCAGCGGCTCGAGAATGCCGAGCGGCCCGCGCCGCAGCGCGCTGCCGGGCGCCCAGACGCGGAATTGCAGCGGCTGGTCGCGCGCCATGATCACGGGCAGCGCCAGTTGCGCGCGCTGCGCGGCAAGCCTTCCCATCAGGGGAAACGGATCGATCTCGCTGCGGATCGCCGCGTAGCCGGCAACAATCGCATTGGGTGCGATCTCGAATGGCAGCCCGCGCATGGCAACGGCCTGTGCCGCAGCAGCGCGGTGCTCGCCGCTCAACGCATCGCGCGCTGCCAGCGCGGTAGCGCGGAGGAGTGCTTTTTGCGGGTTCGGTGCAATGAGAGGACTGGACATCCGCCACCGTCATGCCCCGCCTCGTGCTGGGCATCCACGTCTTGCTTTCGCGAGCAGATTAAAGACGTGGATGGCCGGGACAAGCCCGGCCATGACGAAAGGAAAAAGTGCGAAGCCGCGATCGCCGTTGGAGCGCTCGATCCCGGAGTTCCCTACGAAAGTAGGTGGGCACCATGTGACCAAGTCCACGG
The DNA here is from genome assembly GCA_036273255.1 of Bradyrhizobium sp. Lineage (GTDB taxonomy): Bacteria > Pseudomonadota > Alphaproteobacteria > Rhizobiales > Xanthobacteraceae > Bradyrhizobium. Next base: position 16,220 of record DASUIA010000010.1, on the reverse strand, counting down.
ACCTGGCCAGGGACAGTTCCCGGAAGGATCGATAAGGCCCCGGGGATATATGGCTCCTGACGCGCGACGCAGCTTCGCCCGGCCAATGTAACCATGCCGGCCGCAAACCGCCAGCGTTAACGCCGGCCGTGGTCAGCCGATCGCCACACCGCCGCCGATGGTGCGATTGAGCAACTGCGTCGTCTTCTCGATGCGTTCGGCGGCGGAATTGAGTGCACCGGCCACCGCGGCCTGCGTCGCCCGGGTGTGATCCGCCGCCTCGGCGCGGACATGGCGCAGCGCTTCCAGTTCCTCTTCAAGACTGCGGATGCGATGATCGACGTCGAGCAGTTCATCGCAGACGGTCAGCGCCGCCATCACGGTCAGGCGGGCGTCGCCGATCTCGCCGAACTTGCCGCGCAGTGCCTCGATCCGGGAGTCGAACCCCTGGGCCAGATTCAGGAGCCGCACCTCCTGCCCCTCCTCGCAGGCCATCCGGTACTGCCGGCCATTGATGGTGACGTTGATGTGGCTCATCAGCCCTCTCCAGCATCGAGCACGGCGCGGATGGTACCGATCGCCGCATCCAGCCGTTCGGCGATCTCGCGATTGGTGCGCTCGAGCCGGCGGGATTTCACCAGCGAGCCGTCGAGCTCGTCGGCGAGCCGCGATCGGTCGGCGCCGAGCGCCTGAATACGCGCCGCCAGCTCGTTCTCGTCGCGGTCGGCTTCGCGCCGCCGCTCGACTGCACTTTCCAGCGCATCGAGCGCCGCCATCAGCCGCCGCGTGGCGGCGTCGACATCGGCCGAAGCCGGCTCCGCGTTGCCGGAGCCATTGGCAGGACGATCGCTCATGCGGTTTGCGCGGGCCTTCCGTGAGATAGCCAAGGAAAATGGAAATGAGCGGCTAGGCAAGCGTTTAGAGCGAGAAATTTACGTGGCAAGCGAGGCAAGCGCAACGCCGCTGCTGAACTATGCACCGCAAAGCAACTTTTCGGCCTCGCCGTGCGTTTCATTGTCTTGGACTCAGGGAATGCAGATGCTATCCAGCCTTGGGTTCCTGTTACCATCCAGCAATCCCCAGGGCGGTCCACCCGGCGGGCGAACCGCCAGCAAGCACCTCATTTCAGGCGGATTTCCATCATGACGCAGGTCGATCACACCCGTATGGCAAATGCGATCCGTGGGCTCGCGATGGACGCCGTCGAAAAGGCGAAATCCGGCCATCCGGGGTTGCCGATGGGCGCCGCCGATTTCGCCACCGTGCTGTTCACGCAATTCCTCAAGTTCGACGCCGCCGATCCGGATTGGCCGGACCGCGATCGCTTCGTGCTGTCGGCCGGGCACGGCTCGATGCTGCTCTATGCGCTGCTCTACCTCACCGGCAATGCCGAGATGACGCTCGACCAGCTCGAGCATTTCCGCCAGCTCGGATCGCTGACGCCGGGTCATCCGGAAAACTTCCACACCAAGGGGATCGAGACCACGACCGGACCGCTCGGTCAGGGCATTGCGACTTCGGTCGGCATGGCGCTCGCCGAGCGGATGCTCGCTGCCGAGTTCGGCAAGAAGATCGTCGACCATCACACCTACGTGCTCGTCTCCGACGGCGACCTGATGGAAGGCGTCTCGCAGGAAGCGATCGCGCTGGCCGGCCACTGGAAGCTCAACAAGCTGATCGTGCTGTACGACGACAACGGCATTTCGATCGACGGCCCGACCTCGCTCTCCGACTCGGTCGACCAGGTGAAACGATTCAAGTCTGCCGGCTGGCAGGCCGAGTTGATCGACGGCCAGGATCAGCAGGCGGTCGCCGCGGCGATCACCCGCGCCAAAAAATCCAACAAGCCATCGCTGATCGCCTGCAAGACCACGATCGGCTACGGCGCGCCGACCAAGGCCGGCACCAACAAGGCCCATGGCGAGGCGCTGGGCGCCGAAGAACTCAAGGGCGCCAAGGAGAACCTCGGTATTTCGCTCGAGCCCTTCTCGGTCCCCGACGACGTCCTGAAGAGCTGGCGCGAGGTCGGCAGCCGCGGCGCCGCGGCGCACCGGGAATGGCAAGCCCGCCTCGCGACGCTGTCCAGCCGCAAGCGCGCCGAATTCGAGCGCCGATTGCGGCATGAGCGGCCGCCGGCGCTGGCGAAAGCGCTGAAGGCGCACAAGAAATCGCTGCTCGAGACGCCGCAGAATATCGCCACCCGCAAATCATCGGAGTCGGCGATCGACGCGATCGCCGCCGCGATGCCGATGGAATTCGTCGCGGGTTCGGCCGACCTCACCGGCTCCAACAACAACAAGGCCAAATCCGCGGTCGACTTTTCGGCCAAGACCCCGAAGGGGCGCTTCGTCCATTACGGCATCCGCGAGCACGGCATGGCGGCGGCCCTGAATGGCATCTTCCTGCATGGCGGGTTTGCCCCGAACGGCGCCACCTTCCTGGTGTTCACCGACTACGCCCGGCCGGCGATGCGAATTGCGGCACTGATGGGCGCCGGCGTCGTCTATGTGATGACGCATGATTCGATCGGGCTCGGCCAGGACGGGCCGACCCACCAGCCGGTCGAGCATCTCGCGGCGTTGCGCGCCATGCCGAATATGCGCGTGTTCCGCCCCTGCGATGCGATCGAGGTCACGGAATGCTGGGAACTGGCGCTGAACCGGATCGACGGCCCGACCGTGCTGGCGCTGAGCCGCCAGAACCTGCCGCAATTGCGCACCACCGCACCCACCGATAACCCGTGCAGCCATGGCGGCTATGAACTGGTCGCCGCGCAAGGCGAGGCCAGGGTATCGCTGTTCGCCTCCGGCTCCGAGGTCGAGATTGCAGTAGCCGCGCAGAAGCAGCTCGAGGGACGCGGCATAGCGTCGCGCGTGGTATCGGTGCCCTCGCTCGAACTGCTGCTGGCGCAGCCGGCCGACCGCCAGCAGGCGATCATCGGTCAGGCTCCGGTCAAGGTCGCGATCGAGGCGGCGGTGCGTTGGGGCTGGGATGCGGTGATTGGCAGGGACGGTGAATTCATCGGCATGCACGGCTTTGGCGCCAGCGCGCCCGCCAAGGACCTGTTCAAGCATTTCGGGATCACCGCCGACGCCGCGGTCAATGCCGCGCTGAAACGGCTCGGCTGACCGGTTGAGATTGCCGGCAAAAAGAGCTACTTAAGTCTCATATGGTCCGTTCTCGCCCGGCCGAACCGGGCGATTCCTCAGCAAGCCTCCCGTGGACGACTTCTCGTCCTTCGCGGGGGATGGCGCCAGCTATCGGAGCGTGGCGTCAGCTATCAGAGAAGGAGCAGGAGATGACAGTCCGGGTCGCAATCAACGGGTTTGGCCGCATCGGCCGCAACGTGCTTCGGGCCATCGCGGAGTCCGGCCGTACCGATATCGAGGTGGTCGCCATCAACGACCTCGGGTCGGTCGAAGCCAACGCCCATTTGTTGCGCTTCGACTCGGTTCACGGCCGTTTCCCCGGCACGGTGACGGTCGAAGGCGATTCCATCAGCCTCGGCAATGGCAGGATCAAGGTGACCGCGCATCGTGACCCCTCGGCCCTGCCCTGGAAGGATCTCGGCGTCGACATCGCGCTGGAATGCACCGGCTTCTTCACCGCCAGGGACAAGGCCGCGGCGCATCTTGCCGCCGGCGCCAAGCGGGTGCTGGTTTCCGCGCCCGCCGAAAATGCCGACGCGACCATCGTCTATGGCGTCAATCACGACAAGCTGACCAGGGACCATCTGGTGATATCCAACGGCTCCTGCACCACCAACTGCCTCGCGCCGGTCGCCAAGGTCCTGAACGACACCGTGGGCATCGAGAGCGGGTTCATGACCACCATCCACGCCTATACCGGCGATCAGCCGACCCTCGATACCCTGCACAAGGATCCCTACCGCGGCCGCGCCGCGGCGATGTCGATGGTCCCGACTTCGACCGGCGCCGCCAAGGCGATCGGGCTGGTGCTGCCGGAGCTGAAGGGCAAGCTCGACGGCGTCGCGATCCGGGTGCCGACGCCGAACGTCTCGGTGGTCGACCTGAAGATCGTGGCCTCGCGCGAGACCGATGCCAGGGAAATCAACGAGGCGATGAAGCGCGCCTCCGAGCAGCAGCTCAAGGGCATCCTCGCCTACACCACCGCGCCCAACGTCTCGATCGATTTCAACCACGATCCGCATTCCTCCACGCTGCACATGGACCAGACCAAGGTCCAGAACGGAACGCTGGTGCGGGTGATGTCGTGGTACGACAATGAATGGGGCTTTTCCAACCGGATGGCCGATACCGCCGTGGCGATCGGAAAGCTGATCTGAATAATTCATCGTCATGCCCGGCCTTGTGCCGGGCATCCACGTCTGTCGTGGCTGCGGCCAGGACGTGGATGGCCGGGACGAGCCCGGCCATGACGCGGGAAGCGTCACATGAAAACATTCCGCACCCTCGATGACGTCGACGTGAAGGGCAAACGCGTATTGCTGCGCGTCGACCTCAACGTTCCCATGGAAGGCGGCCGCGTCACCGACACCACCCGGCTCGAGCGGGTCGCGCCGACCATCACCGAACTTTCCGGCAAAGGCGGCAAGGTGATCCTGCTCGCCCATTTCGGCCGGCCGAAGGGACGCGATGCCAAGGAGTCGCTGAAGCCGGTCGCGGCCGCGCTCGCAGAGTTGCTCGGCAGGCCGGTCGCCTTCGCGGACGACTGTGTCGGGGAAGCCGCGGCAAAGGCTGTCGGGACGATGCAGGATGGCGACATCCTCTGCCTGGAAAACACCCGCTTCCACAAGGAGGAGGAAAGGAACGATCCGGCGTTCGTGGCCGAGTTGGCCAGGCTCGGCGACATCTGGGTCAACGACGCGTTTTCGGCGGCGCACCGCGCCCACGCCTCGACCGAAGGTCTCGGCCACAAGTTGCCGGCCTATGCCGGCCGCACCATGCAGGCCGAACTCGACGCGCTGGGCAAGGCGCTGGAAGCGCCGGTCAAGCCGGTGATTGCGGTGATCGGCGGTGCCAAGGTGTCGACCAAGATCGACCTCCTGGAAAACCTGGTCAGCAAGGTCGACGCATTGGTAATCGGCGGCGGCATGGCCAACACCTTCCTGCACGCGCAGGGCATCGGCATCGGCAAGTCGCTGGCGGAGAAGGATCTCGCGGCCACCGCGCTGCGCATCATCGAAAAGGCCGAGACGGCCAATTGCGCCATCATCCTGCCGGTCGACGCCGTGGTCGCGTTCCACTTCGCCGCCAATTCGCCCTCCCACGCCTACGGCCTCGATGCGATTCCGGCCGACGGCATGATCCTCGACATCGGCCCGCGCTCCAACGCGCGGATTCATGCGGCGATCGACGACGCCGCGACGCTGGTCTGGAACGGGCCGCTCGGTGCGTTCGAGATGACACCGTTCGACCGCGGCACCATGGTGGCGGCCAGACATGCCGCCGAGCGGACCCGCGCCAGGAAGCTCGTCTCGGTCGCCGGCGGCGGCGACACCGTGGCGGCCCTGAATCAGGCCGGCGTGGCCGGCGATTTCAGCTATGTTTCGACCGCGGGCGGCGCGTTCCTCGAATGGATGGAAGGCAAACCGCTGCCCGGCGTCGAGATTTTGAAAACGCGCTAGTCGCAAGCCCCAACGCGGAGAAGACCCCCCATGGCCCGCATTACGTTGCGCCAACTGCTCGACCACGCGGCGGAACACGACTACGGCGTGCCGGCCTTCAACATCAACAACATGGAGCAGGCGCTCGCGATCATGGAGGCCGCCTCCAGTCTCGATGCTCCGGTCATCATCCAGGCCTCGCGCGGCGCCCGCGCCTACGCCAATGACGTGATGCTGCGGCACATGATGGATGCGCTGACCGAGATCCACCCGCAGATTCCGGTCTGCGTGCATCTCGACCACGGCAACGAGCCCGCCACCTGCATGACCGCGATCCAGGCGGGCTTTACCTCCGTCATGATGGACGGCTCGCTGAAGACCGACGGCAAGACCCCGGGCGACTGGGACTACAATGTCGCGGTCACCAGGACCGTCACCGACATGGCCCATCTCGGCGGCATTTCGGTCGAGGGCGAACTCGGCGTGCTCGGTTCGCTCGAGACCGGCATGGGCGACAAGGAAGACGGCCATGGCGCGGAGGGCAAGCTTTCCCACGACCAGTTGCTCACCAATCCGGACGAGGCGGTCAAGTTCGTCAAGCAGACCAGGGTCGACGCGCTGGCGATTGCGATGGGCACCTCGCACGGCGCCTACAAGTTCACCCGCAAGCCGGACGGCGACATCCTCGCCATGAAGGTGATCGAGGAAATTCACCGCAAGCTGCCCAACACCCATCTGGTGATGCATGGTTCGTCGTCGGTACCGCGCGAGCTGCAGGACATCATCAATGCCCATGGCGGCAGGATGAAGCCGACCTGGGGCGTGCCGGTTTCCGAGATTCAGCGCGGCATCAAGCACGGCGTCCGCAAGATCAACATCGACACCGACAACCGGATGGCGATGACCGGCCAGATCCGCAAGGTGCTCAACGAGGACCCGTCCGAATTCGATCCGCGCAAATATCTCAAGCCCGCGATGGAAGCGATGGCCCGGCTGTGCAGGCAGCGGCTGCAGGAATTCAATACCGCCGGCCAGGCCAGCAAGATCAGGAAGGTATTGACCCCGGCGGAAATGGCGAGGCGCTACAGCAAGGGTGAGCTCGATCCGAAAGTCGCATGAGGGTGTGGCATTGGCAGTCCGGCCGCCCCTTTTTTGGCCGCAGTCCGGGGGCACCAAGCCGACATCATGGCCGCTGAACCCGTTTCGCCCCGCCCCGTCCCGCGACTCTATCTCGCAACGCCCCTGGTGGACGACCCGTCGGCGCTGATCGCGGACCTTGCCGGCCTGTTCACCGCGGTCGATATCGCCGCCGTTCTGGTGCGGCTGCAACCGGCCGAACCCCGTACCATGGTTTCGCGGGTCAAGGCGCTGGCGCCCGCGGTCCAGCAAGGCGGCGCCGCGCTGCTGCTGGACGGTCATGTCGAACTGGTCGCGCGGTCGGGCGCCGATGGCGCGCACCTGACCGGCATCGAGGCCATGGAAGAAACGCTGCCAGGCCTCAAGCCCGATCGCATCGCCGGCGTCGGCGGCCTCTTCACCCGGCACGATTCGATGAGCGCGGCCGAAGCCGGCGCGGACTATGTGCTGTTCGGCGAGCCCGATGCCAATGGGCGGCGGCCTTCGACCGAGGCGATCGCGGAGCGGCTGCAATGGTGGGCGGAATTGTTCGAGCCGCCCTGCGTCGGTTTTGCCGCCTCGCGCGAGGAAGCACGCGAATTTGCCGCGGCCGGCGCGGATTTTGTTCTGGTCGGCGATTTCATCTGGGCCGATCGGCGCGGCGCAGCCGCGGCACTGGCGGATGTCGAACAGGTGATCCGACAGGCGCACGCCGCCTCGTCCGGCAAAGTGAAGGCCGAGCAGGGATAGGCGCCGGCATGAGGGTCCTGCGTCCGATAATGATCCTGGCAGCCTGCCTGATCCTGACCGCGGCCGCGTCGGCGCAAGTTTCGCTGGCGCCTCCCTCGACCGAAACGCCGGCGGCCGACAAGCCTGCCGCCAGGCCCAAGGCCAAACTGCCGGTCATCGCCAAGAAGCCCGCGGCGCCGAAACCGGACGCCACTCCGGCCGCGCCCGCGGCAACCGTCATGCCGGCGCCCGCGCCCGACGATCCCCATGTCGACTATGTCTACGCGGCCTACCAGCGCGGCCAGTACAAGACCGCATTCGACCTTGCGACCAAGCGGGTGCAGGAAAGGGGCGATCCCAAGGCGATGACGATGATCGGCGAACTCTACGCCAATGGACTGGGCGTCAAGCTCGACTATGCCAAGGCGGCCGACTGGTACAAGCGTGCCTCCGACGCCGGCGATCGCGAAGCCATGTTCGCGCTCGCCATGCTTCGCCTCGCCGGACGCGGCGGTCCGGCCAATGGCGAGGAGGCCGCCAAACTGCTGGCATCCTCGGCCAAACTCGGCAATTCCAACGCGGCGTACAATCTGGCGCTGCTCTATATCGACGGGCAGACGCTGCCGCAGGACCTCAGGCGCGCGGCGGAACTGCTTCGCGTCGCCGCCGACGCCGGCAACCCGGAGGCGCAATACGCGCTCGCCACCTTCTACAAGGAAGGCACCGGCGTTCCCAAGGACGTCGAAAAGTCGGTGCGGCTGCTGCAGGCGGCGGCACTCGCCGACAATGTCGAGGCCGAGGTCGAATACGCCATCGCGATGTTTAACGGCACAGGCACGCCGCGAAACCAGCCTGCCGCGGTGGCGCTGCTGCGCAAGGCCGCCCGGCAAAACAATCCGATCGCCCAAAACCGCCTCGCCTGGGTGCTGGTGAACGGAGAGGGCGCGCCGGCCGACAAGGTCGAGGCGCTGAAATGGCACCTCGTGGCCAAAACGGCCGGCAAGGGAGATCCGATGCTCGACGAGTCCTTTGCCGATCTCAGTCCGGCGGATCGCGCCAAGGCGGAGGCCGCAGCACGCCGATGGCTCGGCGCCAAATGATCCGCCTTGACGCCACGACAACCACAGGGCACCCAGTCCGAGCCTCAACCCGCGCTCGCTTCGCCATCGAAGCGGCGCGCTTCCGCCGTAACCACAATCACAAGCCGGGATCATGCTGCACTCAGCTCTCATCAACGTCATGGTCAAGGCGGCACGTCACGCCGGCCGAAGCCTCAAGCGCGATCTCGGCGAGGTTGAAAATCTCCAGGTCTCGCTGAAAGGCCCCGCCAATTTCGTCACCATGGCCGACCGGCGGGCCGAGGAATTACTGTACACCGACCTCGCCAAGGCGCGACCGGGCTATGGCTTCCTGGGCGAGGAAGGCGGCACCCGCGAGGGCGCCGACAAGAGCCACACCTGGATCGTCGACCCGCTCGATGGCACCACGAATTTCCTGCACGGCATTCCGCAGTTTGCGGTTTCGATCGGGCTGCAGCGCGAAGGCACCATCATCGCCGGCGTGATCTACAATCCGGCCAACGATGATCTCTACATTGCCGAACGCGGCAAGGGTGCCTTCCTCAACGACCAGCGGCTGCGCGTCGCCGGCCGCCGCAATCTCAATGAATGCGTGATCGCCTGCGGCCTGCCGCATATCGGACGCGGCGACCATGCCCTGTCGCGCGACGAGATGACCGAGATCCAGAACAGGGTGGCGGGGCTGCGCCGGTTTGGAGCGGCCTCGCTCGACATGGCCTTCGTCGCAGCCGGCCGCCTCGATGGCTACTGGGAGCGCAACCTGAACGCCTGGGACATGGCGGCCGGACAGATCGTGGTGCGCGAGGCCGGCGGCATCGTCAGCGGCATCGCCGGCGACGATGACCCGCTTAAGACGGGCGACGTCATCTGCGGCAATGAATTCGTCCACGCCGAACTGGTGAAGATCCTGAAGCCGCTGGGCAAGTAGATCGTCATGGCCGGGTTCGTCCAGGTTCGTCCCGGCCATGACGAACCTCCGTTGCGAGCATGGAAGGGGATCGTCGATATCCGCGAGCAGTCGTTACGCCGTCTTCATCCGGTAATGGCTGACGCCCCCGCAAGTCAAAGCCGGGTTTCACGGCGAAATTGCCTTTCCGAGGCTATGGAGCCTGTTCGGTTCTGATTGAAACAGAACTGGGCTCTGGTCTAGCTTTACAATTTGATTGGCAACGTAACGTGCAAACCCATGCCGGTCCGAAAGCTCTTAACCTTGGCGACCAAAAACCCGGAAATCGAGGAAGCGGTGCGAGTGCTCTGGGAAACCCTTCTCAAATTGAAGAAGGAGTTTTCCGAAGTCCCCGCGGTTGATTCAGTTCTCCCGGCAAGCGAGCTGGATGAATGTTTCCGTGGGAAGCGAGACGTCTCCATTTACGACACGCTCCGACGATATAGACAACCCCCTCTCGTGGCTCAGACCTTGCAGAGTATCATACCGGCCAATGTTGAGGATTATCGGCTTTACGTTAGCGATCGTCTCTGGGCGATCTATTCGACGTTGCTCACGTTGCATGGCCGAACGGCGCTGCTCATGACGGCCTCCTTCAAGGACAAACGATTGAATGGCTGGCGCGACGACGGTTCACTCAACGGCACGCTGCGGAAAACGCTGGATGCCGGCTTGATCGACGCGGCCAAGCGCATGCCGACCGGAGGTCTCAATGCTCTCATTGGGGAGCTCGAGAACAAATTTCGTCGCGAGGCATCAACGCTATAAAACGCCGCGATCGCCGCGAGCGCCTGCGGATACCAGCTCACCCCGCAAATGCCCGTTAAGAGGCTGAGAGAACAAAGCTTTGTCAGAAGTGCCACAAGCCAAAGCCGGGTTTCACGCCGAAGTTCCCATTCTCGCCTTGCCGCAGCCTGCAACCGGCTTTTTTCCGGGCACCGCTGTGCCATAGTGGTGACCGAAAGAGTTTCTCCCAATGGATGACACTGCAATGCCTGCACCAGCCCCCTCCTCCCGCTCGACGATGGAGATCGAACTGGCCAAGCTGTCCTCCCCCCGGATTTTCCTGGTACGGATGCTGGTGTTCCTGGTGCTCTGCGCGCTCGTGACGGTGGTGCTCAACAAGCAGATCGTCCAGGCATTTTTCGCCAATCCCGGCCTCAACGCGCTGATCGGCATGGTGCTGCTGATCGGCATCATCCTGTCGTTTCGACAGGTGATTCGACTCTATCCGGAAGTCGCCTGGGTCAACAATTTTCGCATCGCCGACCCCGGCCTTGCCCTCGAACAGCGCCCGGCGCTGCTGGCGCCGATGGCGGCCATCCTGGGCGGCGAACGCACCGGACGAATGACGATTTCGCAGCAGACCATGCGGCATCTCCTGGATTCCATCGCCACGCGGCTCGACGAAGCCCGCGACATTTCCCGCTACATGACGGGCCTGCTGGTGTTCCTTGGCCTGCTCGGCACCTTCTGGGGCCTGATCGAAACCGTTGGCTCGGTCGGCAAGATCATCGACGGCCTCAAGGTCGGCGGCGACGCCAGCGCCCTGTTCGACACCCTGAAGGAAGGCCTGGCCGCGCCGCTCGGCGGCATGGGCATTTCGTTTTCATCATCGCTGTTCGGCCTCGCCGGCTCGCTGATCCTCGGCTTTCTCGACCTGCAATCGAGCCAGGCGCAGAACCGGTTCTATACCGACCTCGAGGACTGGCTCGCCTCCACGGTCCGCGAATATTCCAGCGAGCCCGCCGCCACCGGCACCATCGGCAGCGAGCTGCAGGGCACGATCGACCGGTTGCGCGCCAGCATGGAGGAAAGCGGCGGCAACCGCGGTACCACCACCGCGATGGCCAATCTCGCCGAAGCCATCCAGGGCCTGGTCGCGCATATGCGGACCGAGCAGCAGATGATCCGCGAATGGGCCGACGGTCAGGGCGAGCAGAATCGCGAAATCAAGAAACTGCTCGAACGGATCGCCCGTCAGCCCGAGAAGAGTTAGCGGAGAACGTTCGATGGCCCTTGCCCGCGCACGTCGCGAAAGCGGATTCAACTACTGGCCGGGCTTCGTCGACGCGCTGTCGACCCTGGTGCTGTCGATCGTGTTCCTGCTAGCGGTGTTCCTGGTAGTGCAGTTCTTCCTGTCGCAGCAGGTCACCGGCAAGGACAAGGCGCTGGAACAGCTCAACGCCAAGATCGCGCAGCTCAACGACCTGTTGTCGCTGGAGAAACTCGGCAAGCTCAATCTCGACGATCAGGTCTCGCAGTTGCGGGCCGGATTGGCTTCCGCCGAGGCCGAGCGCGATCGCGTCAAGGGCCTCTATGAGGGCCTCGCCAGCACCGGCAATGACGCTGCCGGCCGTGCCGATCAGCTCAACAAGGCGCTGGATTCCGAAAAGCAGGTGTCGGCGCGCGCGCTGGCGCAGATCGAGGTGCTGACCCAGCAGATCAGCGCGCTGCGGCGTCAGCTCGCCGCGCTGGAAGAGGCGCTCGATGCTTCGGAAAAACGCGACAAGGAATCGCAGGGCCGGATCGCCGATCTCGGGCAACGGCTCAATGTCGCGCTGGCGCAGCGGGTGCAGGAATTGTCGCGCTACCGCTCGGAATTCTTCGGCCGGCTTCGCGCCATCCTCGGCAACCGGCCGGACATCCGGATCGTCGGCGACCGCTTCGTGTTCCAGTCGGAAGTGTTTTTCGACACCGGGCAGGCGCAATTGCTGCCCGAAGGCCGCGCCGAGCTCGACAAGGTGGCGAGCGCGCTGATCGACCTCGACAAGCAGATACCGAGCGAAATCGCCTGGGTGCTGCGGGTCGACGGCCACACCGACGCCAGACCGATCAGCAGCCCCTTGTTCAAGTCGAACTGGGAGCTGTCGTCGGCGCGCGCGATCTCGGTGGTGCAATATCTGGTATCTCTCGGCGTACCGCCGCAGCGGCTGGTCGCCGCCGGGTTCGCCGAATTCGAGCCGCTCGACACCGCCGCCACCGAGGATGCCTACCGGCGCAATCGCCGGATCGAGCTGAAGCTGACCGAACGCTGAAGATGCTGGATTCCTGGCCGGGACTGCGGTTGGTGGGAGAGGCCATCAGAGGACTTGAATTTATACATTGGAAGGAATAGTATTCTTCTGATGGAATGGCCGGTCGAATATGCGGACGAATTCGGCGACTGGTGGGGACACCCTTACCGAGGCCGAGCAGATCAGAATCGACGCCCATGTCCGCAGGTTGGAGCAGCGCGGTCCCAACCTGCCGTTTCCCTATTCGAGCGGCATCCACGGATCGCGCCATGCTCATATGCGAGAGTTGCGCGTGCAGAGCGGGGCCAAGCCGTTGCGCGTCTTCTATGCCTTCGATCCGCGCCGCATGGCAATCCCTGCTGATCGGCGGCGACAAGACCGGCGACCGGCGGTTTTATGAACAGATGATCCCGATCGCCGATGCCCTTTATGACCAGCATCTGGCCGAGTTGGAGAAGGAGAAGAACGATGGCCGGTAGGCATAGTTTCGCGGAGCTTCGCGCCCGCATGTCACCCGAGGCACAGGTCAAGGCGCAGGCCGAGGCACAGTGTCTGGGTGAGGAAATGGACCTCGCCGAAGTGCGCCGCGCCTTGAAGCTCTCGCAGGAGGAAATCGGGCAGACACTCCAAATCAAGCAGGGATCGGTCGCCAAAATCGAGAAGCGGGCGGATATGTATGTCAGCACGCTGCGCCGCTTCATCGAGGCGATGGGCGGTGAGTTGGAGATCGTCGCGCGATTCCCCGATCATGCGGTCAAGATCAAGAATTTCGCTGATCTCAACGAGAAGGAGCGTGCCTGACCCTCCGCCAGAATCGCCATTCGCAACTTCCGGCTCGGCTTTTTGCAAGACGCATGGCATTGACGACAAGCGCGGTCATGACGAATCCATGAGCCTCCCCTTCCAGCTTCGCCCCTATCGCACCGAGGATGAAGACGCGGCGATCGCCCTGTGGCTGGAAACCTGGCAGCAGGCCTATCCGACAATCGATTTTGCCGCGCGGGTCGGCTGGTGGCGTGAGCGCTGGCGCCATGAACTGGTGCCGAATGCCAGCATCCTGGTCGCCGAACAGGCCGATGCCCTGATCGGATTTGTGACCATCGATCCCGCGGGCTACCTCGACCAGCTCGTGGTCGCTCCCGATCACTGGGGCTCCGTGCTGGCCACCGCCCTGCTCGACCGGGCAAAGCAGCTCTCGCCCGGCGAGATCACGCTCCTGGTCAACGCCGACAACGCCCGCGCCATCCGTTTCTACCAGCGCAACGGCTTCCTGCATGCCGGCGAGGACGTCAATCCGACCTCGGGCCGGCCGGTGCTGCGGATGGTGTGGAAGCAGTAGCCGAACCCTACACGCCCTCGAACTGCAGTCGCGCCAGCCGGGCATACAGGCCGTTGGCGGCGACCAGCGAGGCATGGGTGCCCTGTTCGACGATGCGGCCGCGGTCCAACACCAGAATGCGGTCGCAGGACAGCACGGTGGCGAGCCGATGCGCGATCACCAGCGTGGTGCGGTGACGCATCAGTTCCTCCAGCGCCGTCTGCACCAGGGTCTCGCTTTCCGCGTCGAGCGCCGAAGTCGCCTCGTCCAGCAGCAGCAGCGGCGCGTCGCGCAGGATGGCGCGCGCAATCGCGATACGCTGACGCTGGCCGCCTGACAGCGTGACCCCGCGCTCGCCGAGCTGCGCTTCGAAGCCACCAGGCAGGCGTTCGATGAATTCGGTGGCGTGGGCAAGTGCCGCGGCGTGCTCGACCTCGGCATCGGTGGCATCGGGGCGGCCGAAACGGATATTTTCACGCGCGGTGGTGGCGAATGCCACCGATTCCTGCGGCACGAGGGCGATATGCCGGCGCAACTCGTGCTGATCGGCGGAATTGATCGGCACGCCGTCGAACGAAATGGTGCCGGCAAGCGGATCATAGAACCGCAGCAGCAGATGAAACAGCGTGCTCTTGCCGGCGCCCGACGGGCCGACGATCGCCACTTTTTCGCCGGCACGTACCGAGAAGGTGACGCCATCGACCGCACGCGCGTCCGGCCGGGTCGGATAAGCAAAGCCGACATGGTCGAAGCTGACGTCGCCGCGCGACGGCACCGGCAAGGCGCGCGGCGATGCTGGTGCTGTGATCGCGGATTTCACCCGCAGAATCTCGAACAGCCGTTCCGAGGCGCCTGACGCCGCCGAAACCTCGCCCCAGACCTCGCTGAGCTGGCCGAGCCCGGTCGCCGCGAACGCCGCATACAGCAGGAACTGACCCAGCCGGCCGGGCGTGATGGCGCCGGTCAGCACATCATGGGAGCCGACCCAGAGGATCAGGACCACGCTGGAAAACACGATGAAGATGATGATCGCGGTCAGAACCGCGCGCGCCCGGGTCGAGGTGCGGGCCGCCTCATAGGCCTGCTCGACTTCGCCGCCGAACCGCCCGTTGGCCAGCCGCTCGCCGGTATAGGCCTGCACGGTCCGGATCGCGCCGATCAGCTCGGCAGCATAGGCGGTGGCATCGGCAAGCGTATCCTGGGCGTTGCGCGACAGCCGCCGCACCCAGCGGCCGAACGCCACCAGCGGCAGCACGATCGCGGGAATCGCAAGCAGGACGAAGCCCGACAGCCGCGGGCTGGTGACCACCATCATCGAGGCCGCCCCGATGAACAGCAGGATGTTGCGCAACGCGATCGAGAGCGAGGCGCCCGCGGCGGACTTGATCTGGGTGGTGTCGGCGGTAAGGCGCGAGATCAGCTCGCCGCTGCGCGCGGAATCGAAGAAGGCGGGTGACAGCGAGATCAAATGCGCGAACACGTCGCGCCGGAGATCGGCGACAATGCGCTCACCGAGCGTCATCACCAGATAATACCGCGCGGCGCTGGCGCCGGCGAGCACCGCTACCAGCGCGATCATCACGCTGAAATAGCTGTTCATCAGGGCGATGCCCTTCGCCGTGAAGCCAATGTCGATCATCCGCCGCACCGCGACCGGCACCACGAGGGTGGTGACCGCGGCGACCGTGAGCGAGATCACGGCGAGTGTGGCGCGTCCGCGATAGCGCGCCACATAGGGGGCCAGCGCCAGCAGCGGACGAAGCCGCGCACCGCCCTTCGCCGGTTGGGTGGTCAGCGGCCGATTGGCGTTTGACGCCCCCGACGGTGCCGTCGCCGCCGCTTCAATCGGCCGTTCTTCCAGCCGTTCCACTGCGCTCATGAGATCGGACCAATGATTTGCTCTCCCCACATAGGCGCCATGGCCGGTGTTGGCAAATCGAGATTAGCTGGCTTGTGTTGCCGCGCCGGCTACGTTATAGAGCCGGCCAAATCCGTCCACCGACAATAAGAAGCCAGGCGCCCGGCGCCTGAGGGATCTGCCATGAAAGCCGAAATTCACCCGAATTATCATACGATTACGGTCGTGATGACCGATGGCACCGAATACCAGACGCGTTCGACCTGGGGCAAGGCCGGCGACAGGCTGAACCTCGACATCGACTCCAAGTCGCATCCGGCCTGGATCGGCGGCGCGCAGCAGATCCTCGACCGTGGCGGCCGGGTGTCCCGGTTCCAGAAGAAATTTTCGGGTTTCCTCAAGAAGGATTGAAGCCGCGGCAAGTCGGCTCCGAAGCCGGACGCTCCCGCTGGTCGGGGGCGTCTTTGTTTTTTGCCATCATTCGGAGGCCGTCATGCCCGGGCTTTGTCCCACAGGTGTCCGGCACGGTTTATGCTTCATGCCGCGTTCTCCAAAGTGACGCAAGCTCGGTCGGCGCGACGACGTTGCGCC
>DASUIA010000009.1:0-10688 GCA_036273255.1 Bradyrhizobium sp. | reverse complement strand
GGCTTCCGCCAGCCGCGCCAGGTTCGGCTGCACGCCATCAATCCAAAGCGTGTCCGCATTGACGAGGAAAAACGGGTCGCGGCCGAGCAGGGGCAGCGCCTTGACGACGCCGCCGCCGGTGCCGATCGCCTGGTTGCGCTCGTCGGAGATGATGACGCGGGGCCGGCTGCGTGCCGCGACGTGATCGATGATCTGGTCCGGCAGATAGTGCACGTTGACGATGGCCTCGCCGACTCCGGCGGCGTCGAGCTTGTCCAGCACGTGATCGAGCAACGTCCGTCCGGCCACACGCACCAGCGGCTTCGGCATGTGGTCTGTCAACGGGCGCATCCGCACGCCAAGGCCGGCGGCGAGGATCATGGCTTTGGCAGGATGGACGGGCATCTCGGAGAGTTCTCGAACCGCTGGTTGGATGGTGCAGACCCTATCACGACGATTTGTGTGCCGCACCGAGTCCTGAACACCATAGTCGCCGGATATGACGGGGATACGACCGCCTCGCCCGGCAGCTCAGGCTTCCGCGTCCTGGGCGGCGCGCTTGCCGGCCTTTTTCTTCTTGTCGCCCTGCTTCAGGAAGGTGACACCGATCTGGTCGCCGTTGACCCAGGCGAGCTCGCAGCGGCGGTAGGCCAGCCCCGTGGACGAAAGCAGCAGGAAGAATTCCTTGAGGTTCAACCCCTCGACGGAGCCTTCGACGGCGAGCTTCGCGCCGTTTTCCGAGACGTCTTCCATCATGCATTCGCGCCGCCAGGTGCCGTCGATGCCCATCATATGCGCCGCGATCCCGCGCTCGAAGGTGATGCGTTCGCCCTTGCGCCGATCCGCCACCATGATTTGCTCCGCCCGCTACATGCAGCCGCCCACGCCGCGCAACGGCATGACTGCCGATAGATTAAGCGGCGGACGGCTAACAAGCGGTAAATTACCAGGCCGGCGGCGGCACGTTGTCGGCGTACCAGCCCTTGAAATGCGACAGCGCCGGGTGCTCCAGCGAACGGTTGAGATAGGTCCAGATCCGCGGCTGGTGGCGCAGATATTGCGGCTTGCCGTCACGC
The DNA here is from genome assembly GCA_036273255.1 of Bradyrhizobium sp. Taxonomy (GTDB): domain Bacteria; phylum Pseudomonadota; class Alphaproteobacteria; order Rhizobiales; family Xanthobacteraceae; genus Bradyrhizobium. The sequence continues at coordinate 9,633 of DASUIA010000009.1, read as the reverse complement.
CGGTTGAGCCGGGCGAAGGTGCCGAGCAGCCGGGTGTTTCGCTGCGCCGACATGATGGCGTAAAGCTCGGCGAAGGCGGCGGCATCGAATGTCGGGTCGGCGGCGCGCCGCGCCTTGATGTAGCGCGTCAGCAGCGCCAGTTCGAGTTGCTCGGGGACATCGATCCGGGCGTCCTGCAGCAGCGATACCAGATCGTAGCTGGGCGGACCCAGCACCGCATCCTGGAAATCGATCACGCCCACTCTCGCGAGGCCGGACCGCTCGGCAAGCCAGATCAGATTTGGCGAGTGGAAGTCGCGCATCACCCAGGTCCGGGGTGCGGCGGCGCGCCGGCGCAACAGATCGCGCCACATCGCGACGAACTGGGCGCGGGCGTGACTGTCCGGCTCCGCGCCACGGTCCGGCAGATACCAGTCGAGCATCAGGCCGGCCTCGACCAGCAGCGCCTCGGTGTCGAAGCTGGGGATGGCATAGGCGATGTGTGGTGCCACCGGCAGGGTTTCCGGCAGCGCCTGGCGATGCAGCGCCGCCAGCAGGTCGGCCGCGGCCTCGTACCGTTCGGCGATGGGGACGGCCGGATCGCCTTCGACAAATCCGGCGCGGCCGAAATCCTCGGTAATCAGGAATCCGCCGTCGAGGTCGGCGTGATGAATCGCAGGTGCCGAGAAGCCGTGCTGGCGCAGCCCGCCGGCGATGGCGACAAACGGCTTGACGTCTTCGGCCAGATGGACCGCCGCGCTGTAGGATTTGCCGTGGTAGATCGCGGGACCGTCCGGCCGCCGCGGCGAGTTCATCAGGATGACGCTGCCATCGTCGCGAACCAGCCGCGCGTAGGAACGCGTGGAGGCATCGCCCGGCATGCGTTGCCGCCGCGCATCGGCATAGCCGGCTTCGGCGAGAAATTGCCGCAGCTCCCTGAGCCGTACCACTTGCGCCGCCGCGCTGCCGTAGCCGGTGATTTCAGCGGCGCGGGCGGAGGATCCCAGCGCCGGGCGGTGGCTGAAGGCGATATCGATGCGGTCGGCGGGCAGTACACCGGCGGCGCGCTCCGGCCATTCGATCAGCGCCATGGTTGCTTCCGGCAGCGGCGACAGGCCGATCTCCTCGAGCTCCGAGGAATCGTTGACGCGGTAGAGGTCTGCGTGAACCAGCGGGAATGGCGGCAGGTCGTAGGCTTGCGCGAGCGTGAAAGTCGGGCTCGGAACCTCCAGCGTCTCGTCGCCGGCGAGATGGCGGATCAAGGCGCGCGCGGCCGTGGTCTTGCCGGCGCCGAGGTCGCCGGAAAGCGTGATGACGTCGCCGGCGCCAACCAGCAGGGAGAGATCGGCCATCAAATGCGCGGTCGCGGCCTCGTTCGGAAGCGCCAGCGAGAATGTCGCGGGATCGTTCATTCCGCGGCGTTGCGGTGCGCGGTCTGATCGATCGGAAAGTCGCAGGTGACGGTGGTGCCCTTGCCGACGATCGAATCGACGCGCACCCTGCCTCCGTGGAGTTCGACAAAGGAGCGCACCAGCGACAGGCCGAGGCCGGCGCCGCGATGGCGCGAGCCGTTGGAATGGCTCTCGAACCAGTCGAACACCTTCTCCTTGACGTCGGGGGGAATGCCCGGGCCGGAATCGGTCACGGTGAAGACCACGCTATGCTCGGTGCGCCTTGCGCTCAGGCCGACCGTGGCATCGTGGGGCGAAAACCCGACCGCATTGGCGAGCAGATTGTACAGCACCTGTTTGACACGATTCTCGTCGCCGATGAACCCGCCGATGCCGGGGTCGACGTCGATCTCGAGTTCGATGCGATCGGTTGCGAGCCGGTCCTGAATGCCCTCGGCGGCAGCCTCGATGGTCTTGCGGATATCGACCGTGCCGAGTTCGAGGGTCATGGCGCCGGCGTCGATGGTGGCGAGATCGAGGATGTTGTTGATCAGCGCGAACAGGGCGCTGGTCGAGGCGGTGATGTAATCGAGATATTCGGCCTGCTTCGGCATCAACGGCCCGGTGGCCGGATCGGTCAGGAGATGGGCGAAGCCGATGATGGTGGTGAGCGGCGAGCGGAGTTCGTAGGATACGTGGTGGACGAAATCGACCTTCATCTGGTCGGCGGTTTCCAGCGCCTCGGCGCGCTCGCGCAGCGCGCGCTCGACGTTTTCAGTGTCGGTGATGTCCTGGAAGGTCAGCATGGTGGCGCCATCCGGCAGCGGCCGCGTCATGCAGTCGAGCACGCTGCCGTCCTTGCGCTCCAGCTTCAGCGGCACGTCGGCGCGGTTCTCGATCGCGGTGATCGCTTCGCGGATGGTTCGCCAGGTGACCGCGTCATCGAACAGCGGCCGGCACCAGGCTTCGACGGTCTCGATATGCGGCTGTTGCTGCAACGCCTCGGGCGACAGCTTCCACATCCTGGCGAAGGCCGGGTTGAACAATTGGGCGCGGCCATTGCTGCCGAACACCGCGACCGCCTCGGCGAGGCTGTCCAGGGTCTCGCGCTGGACCCGGATCAGGCCGTCGAATCGCCGCGCCAGTTCGAGGCTCTCGGTGACGTCGTCGAACAGATAGGTGACGCCGCCTTCCGGGTTCGGCGTGGTGACGACGCGCACCGCGCGGCCGTCGGGCAGATACCAGGTGTCCTTTTCGGGCTCGACCGCGCGATAGGCCTCGTGCAGCTTCGCCTTCCAGGCGCGAAAATCCGGCTGCTCGGGCAGCTTACGCGCGGCGCGCAGCCGGTCGAGCACGCTCGAATCGTCGGGATTGTTGTCGAGGAAGGCGCGATCGAGATCCCACAGCCGCCGGTAGGAATCGTTGTAGAAGGCGAGCCGCCGCCGGTCGTCGAAGACCGCGACGCCGGACGACAACTGGTCGAGGGTGCGGCGATGCGCCTCCGCCATCCGCACCAGTGCCGCGCTGAGTGCGCTGGCTTCGCTGGCGTCGACCGCGATGCCGGCGCTGCCGCCGCCGACCCTGTTGGCGCGCACATCGTAGAAGCGCCGCTCGCCGCCGACCACGATCGGCAGCCGCGCGGCAAAGCCGGCGCCGGTCTGCAGGGCATGGTCCATCTCGCCGCGGTCGCCGCTGTCAAGCAGTTCGAGATCGCGGCTGATGGCGTCCGCGACGCTGGCGGCCTCGGTCGCCCGTGCATAGGCGGCGTTGACATAGCCGAGACCGCCATTGCTGCGCCTGGTCCAGATCGGCCACGGCACCGCGGCGGCGAAGCCGCGCAGCATCTCGGTTTCTTCGAGCAGCGCCTTGTGCCGGAGATGGGTTTCAGCCAGCTCCTTGCGCAGGCCGCCGAGTTCGCGGATCCGCACAATGGCCTGGCCGCCGATGGCGCGGCCCATCGCCTCGAAGGCCCGTCCGTTCGAAGCGGTGAGGTTGAGCAGAAAACCCTCGCCGGCCTCGCGCAGCGCGTCGAGCGCGTGATCCATCTGCAGCGCCGGTTCCGGCGGCAGCCAGGTTCCGGACGCCAGGATGCGCTGCGGCTGGGAGTGCGGGGAGTCCGGCGGCAGCAACAGCGTGATGTCGCCGCTGATTTGCGGCCGGTTGTCGCCCGCGGGCCAGGAGATCAGAATCTGCGGTTCGGCGAACAGCAACGCCCGGTAGCGGTCGGCCTCGGTTTGCAGGGCCTGGACGTCGGAACGCAGCCGCGTCTCGTTTTTCGCCGCGCGCAGCCGGGTGCGCATCAGCAGGATTGCCGCCACCACCGAGAAACCCAGCAGCGCCAGCGCCGTGGTCAGCACCGCAAATTCCTGGCGGTTGAGATCGAGCAAGCCCTGCAGCGGAGCCGCATCCTCGGCGCAGGCCGGCGTGACCGACAGCAGCGTGGCGGCGCCAAGGGTGATCAGGCCGTTGCGCGCCAGTGATGTGCACGACAGCAAGGTCCGACGCATCGCCACGACTACGCCCGACATGGTTTGCCCCAAACCGCACAAAATTACGCCCGGCGTTGCCCCGCCGTTCGCGAATCGCGTGACAATATCCCCAACGGGAGATGGCCGGTAAGAGTCCAGACCGTGAACGCAAAACTGCATCGCAAAAAAGATAGCGCGTAAGTTTGATTCGCACGAATTTCATAAAACTGAATCGGATTTCCTTCGGATCACCGCCCCGTCGAGCCGAAGCCACCGCTGCCGCGATCGGTGGAGGACAGCGACGTGACCGGGACCAGTTCCACCTGTATCACCGGCGCAATCACCATTTGCGCGATGCGTTCGCCGCGCCGGATCGGGAACGGAGTGTCACCATGATTGACCAGCAGCACGCTGATCTCGCCGCGATAATCCGCGTCCACCGTTCCCGGCGCGTTGAGGACGGTGACGCCGTGCCTCGCGGCAAGACCCGAGCGCGGCCGGACCTGCGCTTCATAGCCGGGCGGCAGCGCAATCGTCAGTCCGGTGGGAACCAGCGCGTGCCGGCCCGGCGCGAGGATGATCGGCGCGTCGGCGGCGATCGCGGCCAGCAGATCGAGCCCTGCGGCGTGTGCGCTTTGGTAGGCCGGCAGCGCCAACCCTTCGCCATGCGGCAGCTGGCGGACCTCGACGTTGACCATGGCGCTCACGATGGATTCTCCGCCGTCGTCCCGGTGAAGGCCTCGGTGAGGGTTTTGGCGATGTGCGCCACCAGTTCGGCCGCGACCTGTTCCTTGCTCATGGCCGGCCATGAGTCGACGGCGATGCCGGCGCCATCGCGCGTCAGAAGGTGCACGGTATTGCGGTCGCCGCCCATTACCCCGGTCGCCGGCGAGACGTCATTGGCGACGATCCAGTCGCACCCCTTCCGTGCCAGCTTGGCCTTGGCGTTGTCGACCAGATGTTCGGTTTCCGCGGCGAACCCGATCACGAGCCTCGGCCGGCGTTCGCTGCGCCTCGCAATGGTCGCGAGGATATCGGGGTTTTCCACCAGTTGCAGCGGCGGCATGCCCGCCGCGGTCTTTTTCAGCTTCTGTTCGCCCTGGTTGGCGACACGCCAGTCGGCGACGGCAGCGGCGAAGATCGCGACATCCGCGGGCAACGCGGTCTCGACCTGCTGCAGCATGTCGCGCGCGGATTCCACGTGCTTCACCGTCACGCCGAAGGGATCGGCGAGATCGACCGGCCCCGTGACCAGAACGACCTCGGCGCCGGCGGCCTGCGCTGCGGCGGCGATCGCAAAGCCCTGCTTGCCGGAGGAGCGATTGGCGATATAGCGCACGGGATCGATCGGCTCGTGGGTCGGCCCTGCGGTGATGAGAACCCGCTTGCCGGTCAGCGGACCCGGTGGACGCAACAGCCGCTCGGCGGCGGCGGCGATTTCCAGCGGCTCCGCCATCCGGCCGGTGCCGGCCTCACCCGCTTCGGCCATTTCGCCGGCATTGGGGCCGATCATGATGACGCCGTCGCGCGCCAGCAGCGCGACATTGCGACGGGTCGCGGCATTGTTCCACATCAGCGGATTCATCGCCGGCGCGAGCAGGATCGGGCGATCGGCCGCGAGCAGGATGGCGCTGGCGAGATCGTCGGCATGGCCCTGCGCCATCTTCGCCATCAGATCGGCGGTTGCCGGCGCCACCACGATCAGGTCGCAGTCGCGGGCGAGGCGAATGTGGCCGGCATCGAACTCGCTCTCGGAATCGAACAGCTCGGTGTAGACGCGCTCGTGCGATAGCGCGCTGGCCGACAGCGCCGTAACGAATTGCTGCGCGGCCCGGGTCAGCACGCAGCGGACCCGGAACTGCCGCTCCTTGAGCCGCCGTATCAGGTCGAGCGCCTTGTAGGCGGCGATGCCGCCCCCGATGATCAAGGTGACCCCGGCCCGATCGGGCGCGCCGGGGCGGCGGGCGGTCCGCGACGGAGCCTCGACCGGCGGCAATACCGGCTGCTGCGGGCTGCCGCCGGATAGGGGGCGACGCTGGATGGTCTCGCGCAGGATCACCCTGACCTCCTCCTCCACCGAACGGCCGTTTTGGGCCGAACGCAGCCGTAGATGGGCTTTGACGCTTTCGTCCAGTTTTCGGATGGTCAGGTTGGCCACGAGGTCTTCCGGTGCAGTGTGATTGCAATGCTAGCATACATTGATGGCTTTGCAATCACATTTGGCGAATTGCCACCAGGATGCCGATGAAGGTCGCGGCGATGATCCAGAGCGCCACCGTACGCCAGCGGTTCTTGCGGCCCTCGGTCCGGGCCATCGCGGCGATCGTCTCGGCCGACAGGGTCCAGCCTTCCCGGGTCATGGTTTCGAGTTGCTCCAGCACGACCACCGACCGCGAAGCCACCGCCGGGAGGCCTGCCAGCACGCGGCCGAGTTCGCCCGCGCCGGACATCGCGCCCTGGATTCGTCCGACCGGGCCGAGATTGCGTTCGATCCATTCGCGAACCACGGGGTCGGCGACTTTCCAGATGTCGAGCCTGGGGTCGAAGCCGCGCGCCACGCCTTCGACCACCACCATGGTCTTTTGCAGCAGGATCAGTTCCGGGCGTGTCCGCATGTCGAACAGGCCGGTGACTTCGAGCAGCAGCGTCAGCAGCTTCGCCATCGAAATCTCTTCGGCGGTACGGTTGTGGATCGGCTCGCCAATGGCGCGGATCGCTTGCGCGAAATTCTCCACCGAGTGGTGTCCCGGCACATAGCCGGCCTCGAAATGCACCTCGGCGACCCGGCGATAGTCGCGCGTGATGAAGCCCAGCAGGATCTCGGCAAGGAAGCGCCGCTCCTTCAGGCCGAGGCGGCCCATGATGCCGAAATCAACCGCCACGAGCCGGCCGGCATTGTCGAGGAACAGGTTGCCGGGGTGCATGTCGGCATGAAAGAAACCGTCGCGCAGCGCGTGGCGCAGGAAGCTCTGGATCACCTTGCGCCCGAGTTCGGGCAGATCGACCCGTGCCTGCTCGAGGCCGGCATGATCGCTGAGCGCAATGCCGTCGATCCATTCCATGGTGAGGACGTTATGGGTGGTGCGGTCCCAGTCCACCATGGGGACGCGAAAATCGGGATCATCGCGGGTGTTCTCCGCCATCTCCGACATCGCCGCAGCCTCGAGCCGCAGATCCATCTCCATCGCCACCGAGCGAGACATGGTGTTGATGACCTCGATCAGCCGCAGTCGGCGGGCTTCCGCCGAGTGCGCTTCCGCCCTGTGCGCAACAAAGAAGAAATCGGCGAGGTCGCGGCGAAAGCGCGCGGCAACGTTCGGCCGCAGCACCTTGACCGCAACCGCGGTGCGCACGCCGTCGCGCTCGGTCTCGCCGCGATGCACCTGCGCGATCGAGGCGGCCGCGACCGCGGGACCTAGCCTCGCAAACGCCTGCGCCACAGGGCGTTCCAGCGAGGTTGCGATGACGGCCTCGGCCTCGGCCTGCGAAAACGGCGGCAGGCGATCCTGCAGACTTTCGAGGTCGCGCGCCATGATCACGCCGACCACGTCGGGCCGCGTGGCCAGGAATTGGCCGAGCTTGAGATAAGCGGGTCCGAGCCGTGTCAGCGCGCGCGACAGCCGCGGGCCAGATTTTGCGCCGGGGCGCTCGACCAGCCGGGCAAGCCGCAGCGCGAGCTGGCCCGGTGGCGGCACCAGGCTGGGGTCGACGACCCCGAACACGCCTTCGCGCGCGAACACGAAAGCGGCACGCGTCAGCCGCGCGATATGCGTGATCGCAGAAATCACAGGCGCCAGCCCGAATGCAGGGCCACGATGCCGCCGGAGAGGCTTTGCCAGGACACCCGCGCGAAGCCGGCTCCGCGGATCATCTCGGCGAACGCGTTCGGCCTGGGAAATTTCCGGATCGATTCGACGAGGTAGCGGTAGGACTCGGCATCGCCGGTCACCGCGCGACCGAGCGGGGGAATCACCTTGAACGAGAACAGCTCGTACAGGCGATCGAGGCCGGGCACGTCGACGCTGGAGAATTCGAGGCAGAGAAACCGGCCGCCGGGTTTCAGCACGCGAAACGCTTCGCTCAGCGCGCGGTCGATCTGCGGCACGTTGCGAATCCCGAATGCAATGGTGGTGGCATCGAACCCGCGGTCGCCAAAGGCCAACGCCTCGGCGTTGCCCTCGACGAACGAGACCCGGTCGTCGAGATGCTGCGTGACCGCGCGTTCACGCCCGACCTCGAGCATGTCGGCGTTGATGTCGCAGACGATGGCATGAAAGCCGGCGCCTGCGGCCCTGGCGGCGCGGAATGCAATGTCGCCGGTGCCGCCGGCGACATCGAGCAGCGCGAACGGCGCGTCGCTGCGCGGCGGATTGAGCGCGTCGATCATCAGCTCTTTCCAGATCCGATGCAGTCCCGCCGACATCAGGTCGTTCATCAGGTCGTAGCGCGACGCCACGCTGTGAAACACGTCGTTTACCAGCGTCTGCTTGTCGCCCAGGGCAACATCCCTGAAGCCAAAATGCGTGGTCTGGTCCGGCCGATCCATCAACTCGTCTCCACGGCGGAACCATAGCGCGCCCGCCGCAATGGCGCTATCACGTCGGCATCACAAGGTGAATGACGCATGCCTGAATTGCCTGAAGTCGAAACCGTCCGCCGCGGACTGCAGCCGGCGATGGAGGGTGCCAAGCTCGTCAAGGTCGAGGCGCGGCGCAAGGATCTGCGGTTTCCGTTCCAGAAGGATTTCGTGGCACGGCTCGAGGGCCAGACCGTCACCGGACTCGGCCGCCGCGCCAAATATCTGATGGTCGATCTCGCCTCCGGCGACGTGCTGCTGATGCATTTGGGAATGTCGGGCTCGTTTCGTGTCCTCAGGGAGGACCACCAGCAGGCGCCAGGCCAATTCCATCATCCGCGCAGCAAGGACCATGCCCATGATCATGTGGTGTTTCACATGTCCTCGGGCGCGGCCGTGGTCTTCAACGATCCGCGCCGCTTCGGCTACATGAAGGTGATCGCCCGCAGCGCGATCGAGGATGAACCGCTGCTGCACGGGCTCGGTCCGGAACCGCTCGGCAACGCATTCGATGCCGCCATGCTGGCGCGTTCCTGCGCCAACAGGAAGACCAGCCTCAAGGCGGCGTTGCTCGACCAGCGCGTGGTTGCAGGGCTCGGCAACATCTATGTCTGCGAAGCGCTGTTCCGGGCGCAATTGTCGCCGCGACGACTGGCCGCGACGCTCGCGACCAGAAAGGCCGGGCCCGCCGATCATGCGCGGCGGCTGGTCAGCGCCATCCATGCGGTGCTCAATCAGGCGATCAGAGCCGGCGGCTCGTCGCTGCGTGACCATCGCCAGACCTCGGGTGAGCTCGGCTATTTTCAGCATTCGTTCCAGGTCTATGACCGCGAAGGCGAGAAATGCCAGACCGCGGGCTGCGGCGGCATTGTCAGGCGTTTCACGCAGAACGGACGCTCGACCTTCTGGTGCCCGAAATGCCAGAAGTGACGGCAGCGGGCACAACGCTGCGGCGCAAGCGAGATTATCCTCCACGTCATCCCACAGGCTTTCCCTCGTCATTCCGGGGTGCGCCGCTCCACCCTCGTCATTCCGGGCTCGCGCCGCTTCGCTTCACGCCCCGGAATGACGGCGGTGGGATGTGAGTGCACCTTCTCGCGGCGCGATGCGTCCGAGTTTTACCTGATCAGTTCGCCCTCCGGAAATCAGAGGGCGCAGGGAATGCCGGGGGCGCGCTGCACCCGCGGTCTCATACGCAAATGGAGAAGGGCGCGCATGA
>DASUIA010000008.1:0-43984 GCA_036273255.1 Bradyrhizobium sp. | reverse complement strand
GCAGGGATTGGCATGCTTGACAATGACGCAGGCGGCGGTGCGTGCCGGATCGAACTCGGCAATGCACTCATAGGCGGCGTCGGTGTCGTTGATGTTGTTGTACGACAGTTCCTTGCCCTGCAGCTGCCGCGCCGTGGCGATACCCGGGCGCCGGTCCGGCGTGCGATAGAATGCGGCGGTCTGGTGCGGGTTCTCGCCATAGCGCAGCGGCTGGATCAGACGGCCACCAAAGGCGCGGAAATCCGGCGTTTCGGTGTTGAGCTGAAGCGCAAACCAGTTCGAGATCGCGGCGTCATAGGCCGCGGTGCGGGCATAGGCCTTGGCGGCGAGGCGGCGGCGCAGCGTCAGCGTGGTTGCGCCCTGGTTGGCGCCGAGTTCGTCGAGCACGGCCTGATAATCCTGCGCCTCGACCACCACGGCGACGTCGTCATGGTTTTTCGCCGCGGCGCGGATCATCGCGGGGCCCCCGATGTCGATGTTCTCGATACACTCCTCGAAGCCGGCACCCTTGTCGACGGTCGCCTCGAACGGATAGAGATTGACCACCAGGAGGTCGATCGGCGCGATGCCATGCGCCTGCAAGGCCAGCCTGTGTTCGGCATTGTCGCGAATCGCCAGCAACCCGCCATGCACCTTGGGATGCAGGGTCTTGACCCGGCCATCCATCATTTCCGGAAAACCGGTCAGTTCCGATACATCGGTGACCTTCAATCCCGCGGCCGCGATCGCCTTGGCAGTACCGCCGGTGGAGACGAGGTCGATGTCGTGGCCGGAAAGCGCGCGGGCGAACTCGATCAGCCCGGATTTGTCGGAAACGGACAGTAACGCGCGGGTCACGCGGCGCGGGTGGTCGGTCATGGGTCGGGGTCCTGTGCGGAGAACTGATTTCGAATAGTCGTTTAGAGCACTAGCCGATCACCGAGCAAGGTCTTACTCCGCCTGCTCAAGGAACAAGGTTCGCTACGGTGGAATTTTTGCAGGAGTCTAGGCGGCGTCACTCTTGATGGTCGGGATGTGACGGACGTCTTCGGTTCGTTCCGCATGCCAGGTATCGTAAGCGGCCTGCATTCGCGTCCAGATTCCCGCACCATCGCCGAAGAGCTTGCCGAGTCGTACCGCGATGGTCGGAGATACCGGCTTTCGTTCCTGCAGGATGTCGTACAGATGCTGGCGCGAAATCCCGAGCAATCCGGCGATCTCCGCCTTGGTGCGGCCGGTGGCCGGAATAATGTCATCGCGAAGCAACGCGCCGGGATGGGTGGGGCAGCGATTTTTGCCGCGCTTTGCCACATAAGCCATGTCTGTTCCTTTAATGATATTGCTCGAAATCGACGCGACAAGCTTCGCCATCCTCGAATTCGAAGGTGATGCACCAGGGTCCATTGACGTGAACCGAGTAGCGCTTCGGATTGAACCCCTGCAAGGAATGAAAGTCGAAGCCAGGAACGTTCATTTCCTCAACTCGGACGGCAACCTCAAGGCGATCGAGCCTTGCGAAAATGCGCCCATGCATCTTCGCATCGATCTTCGAGCTCCTGCCCTTGGTCCAAAGCTCCGAAAGGGCCTTGCTTCTGAATGTTCGGATCCCCACGCGGGCAAAGCGTAAGCAATTAGCTGACATCTGTCAAGCGCGCGGCTCCGGGCAAGGTCTTACAGGGGCAATTCCGGCTCGCGGCGGGCGTTGCGCCGGGGCGTGGTCGCGGCGGCCGACGGCGTCGAGCGGACGAAACTCCAGCGGATCGAGCCGGCATGCCGCGAGTCCTGTCGTATCACGATCTGACCGGTGCGGCGCGGGCCATCGTTTCCCGCCAGGAAAACACTGTCCTCGAGCTCGATCCTGTCGTCGAGCGCCTCGAAGGTCCAGACGTCGCGATTTGGCAGCACCAGCATCACGCCGCGCGCGTCACTGAGACGACTTGCCTTGACCGCAGGGTGCAGATGAAACCGCAGCGCATAGTCGGTCTCGGAGCCCTTGATGCGGCCGCCCGGCGCCGGCGACAACGTGTCCTCGCCGTCGAGCCGCGATCCGTCCGGCGCGACCATCAGCGAGCGACGATGAATCACGCCGAACCGCGCCAGATAGCCGTCGTGCGACGTGGTCAGCAGCTCGCCATTGGCGGCTACCTCGCGGTAGCTTTCCACGTTGGCCGGACCACTGACAACCGGTGCGCCCTGCAGCAGCCGCTTCATCGCCGAGAGCTCGACGAACTGGCAGGACGAGGTCTCATGATAGGTCAATGTCGAATGCGCCGGCGTGCTGCGCGCGAAGCTGCGCCAATTGTCACGCCCGGTGGCGGGCATGCCGCAATTGACGACGATCCGGTTTGTCCCCACCGACAGTTCGAACGAAAGGCAGCCGGCATGGGCATCGTGACTGACATTGGCCGGCGGCGGCGGCCCGGCGTCCATGATGACCGTCATGGCGCCGGCATCGAGCCGCTGGTAGCCGGTGTGCGGCATGTTCGCCATCGGCGTGCCATGCGTATCGTCATAGGCAAGCAGGGTCGCCAGCAGGTCGGAGGGCGCGCTGCTCATGCCGTTGAACAGCGCAAAGCTGCCGTCGCCGTGTCGGAAGAAACGCAGCATCGGCATCATGCGATCGATCGCGTTCAGCAGCGCCGACGGTGGCGCAATGTTGCGCGCGGCAAAAGTCTGCCGCAACGGCAGCAGGTCGATCAGCAGTTCGATCAGCGCGCCTGGATTGCGTGAAATATGGCCGCCGTCCGGCAGTATCTGCCGCTGCAACTCTTCGGAAAGTTTGCGGGTGGCGGTGCGGATTTGCCTCGCCTGGTTGGCAAGGCAGAGCGAAACGTAGCAAAGCGCGATCAATACCTGCAGCCGCGGCACGCCGTCGGCCATGTCGAGCATGCTGTAGCGCAGATAGCGGATCTCGCGCGTCAGCCCGCGCAAATAGCGCCGATAGAATTTGCCATCGGTGTCGCCCAGCACCAGCGGGGCCTGCGACAACAGCGAGATCACCCGCCGCGCCACCACGTCGGCGCGGCGTCCGATCGGCCGCCGGTGCATCGGATTCGAAATCCAGTCGTCGACCAGCGAGCGGGCATTGGCGCGGGTCAGTGCGGTATCGGCCGCGCGCAGATGCCGCAGCCAGCCAAAGCCGAGCAGCGCGGCCTCCCAGTCTTCCGACGGCGGCTCGAGATCGAAGATCGAGCGCCCGTGGCAGGTCACGATCTTGCCGGCGAACACGAAACGGCCGGCATAGATTTCGGCGGCGCGGGTGGCGTCGGCGGTGCGCAGGTCGTGCGGGGCGATGATCAGCCGGTCGGTGCGGCCCGGCCATAGCCACGACAGCGCCACCGAACCGCCGCCGGCGCGCGACACCACGGTTCGCGCGAAACGGCCCAGGATCAGTTTCGAAATGCGTCTGCGCTGAGCGACCGACAAGCCTTGCCCTAGGGTTGCCCGGGTGGGGAATCTGTTGCGAATCCTTATTAGTCCGGAAACGCGCCCAAGACACCATCTTGAAACCGGGCGAATCAGCGTGCCGACCGGAAATCCGGTGCAAAATCAGGATTTAACCAGCCGCGCGGCGTAAAAGCCGTCCAACCCGCCCAGCCTGGGGTCGCGGTGCGGCAGATGGCAGGGCAGCATGCGCAGATCGCCGTCCGAAGTGACGATTTCGTTCAGTCCTGCGACCTCGCTGGCGTCGATCGGGGCTCGGCGCAGGCCTGTCTCGCTGTCCAGAAGGGCGGCAATCGCCAGTTCGCCTTCTTCCGCTTCCAGCGAGCAGGTGCAGTAGATGAGAGTTCCGCCCGGTTTGAGCAGCGCTGCTGCCCGCTGCAGCAACCGCCTCTGCAGCGCCGCCAGCGCGACGATATCGGCTTCCTCGCGCAGCCAGGCAACATCGGGGTGGCGGCGGATGGTGCCGGTCGAAGTGCAGGGCGCGTCGACCAGGATACCGTCGAAGCCGCCGCGATTATTTCCCGGCCATTCGGCGGCGTCGGCCACTACGGTCTCGGCCTGCAGCGAAAGCCGGACCAGGTTGTCGCGCAATCGTGCCATGCGATTCGGCGAACGGTCGACCGCGGTGACATGTGCGCCGGCGTGGACTAGCTGTGCCGTTTTGCCGCCGGGCGCGGCGCACAGGTCCGCGACGGTCTTGCCGGCAACGTCCCCAAACAGACGCGTGGGCAGCGCCGCCGCGGCGTCCTGCACCCACCATTGACCCTCGGTGAAGCCCGGCAGCATGGTGACCGAGCCCTGCAGCAGCGTGCGCACGGTTCCGGTCGGCAGCGTTTCGCCATGCAGCCGGCTTGCCCATTGTTCGGCATCCGATTTCACCGTGATGTCGAATGATGGCTCGTGCCCGACCGCTACCGCGATGTCGCGCGCGACGCGTTCGCCGTAGTGGGCGGTCCAGCGCGCCAGCAACCATGGCGGCACATCGAGGGTCCGGGATTTCACCTCGTCGATCAAGGGCTGTCCCTCGCGCGCGCAGCGGCGCAGGACGGCGTTGACGAGCCCGGCATATTTCGCCGCGCGCCGGTCCGACTGCACCAGCCGCACGGCGAGATCGACCGCGGCATGGTCGGGCACGTCCATCCAGAGAATTTGCGCCGCGCCGATCAACAACGCGCTCTGGGCGCGCGGCGCATCGGTCGGGACGCCACGGTCAAGCAGCCGTGACAATACATGGCCCAGGGTGCCGAGCCGTCGCAGGATGGTTGCCACCAGTCGCCGCATCAGGGCGCGATCGCGATCGGAAAGGGTCTTCAGGCCGGGATGGGCGCCGGCGCCGTCAAGCTGTTCGTCAAGCGTGCGCCGCTTGTGCAGCACCCCATCAAGAATATCGGCTGCGATCCGCCGCGCCGCGAGCCCGGGCACCTCGGATGGCAATGCGAACCGCTGAGCTGGCATGGCACCGGAACTCTTCGCAAATGACGACACCGCGTTCGGCATCGCTGTTCGAAAGGACAACAAATCTGACATACGAATATGCCAAATATAAGAATCGCCCTTGCGATTTCATATTTGGGGTACGATCTTGCTGGCGAAGACGTGAACGGAGCGGGAGACGTCGCGATGATGGACGATTCTTTGCCGCCTGCAGCGGTCACCTCGAAGTCCGAACGCAAGCCGCTGTCACCGGCGGCGCAGCGCGCACTCGCCGAAGCCGAAGCGCGCAGGCTTGCTGCCGCCGCCAACGCGAGGCCGGTGGCCAAAGAGTTTCAAGGTCCGAAGGGCCCGGAGCCGACGCGCTACGGCGATTGGGAGAACCGAGGCATCGCGTCGGACTTTTGAACTTCCACGCGCCCAAGCCGCGCCAGGTCTGAAAACGTCAATCCCACAAGCCCGGGCGTGACGATTTTCGCAACATGCGCGCAATTCCATTGGCGTGATCGCGCCATCAGCGCGTCACGACCACCGGGGTCCCGACGGAAACGCGCTGATAGAGATCGCTGATGTCCGGGTTCAACATGCGGATGCAGCCATAGGAGACAAAGCCGCCGACCGAACCGGGGACGTTGGTGCCGTGGATCGCATACTCCCCGCCGGCCAGCGTCATCGCCGCGACGCCCATGGGGTTGTGCGGTGAGCCGCCGGGGATGACGTCGGGGATCGACGGCTTGTCGTGCTTTACTTCAGCCGGCGGCGACCACGCCGGGTTGCGGTATTTGCCGTCAATCTGTGTCACGCCGGCCCACTGCTTGCCGGCCTTGCCGACGCCGACTGGATAGCGGACGGCGTGGTCCTGATCGACCACCAGATAAAGCCGCCGTTCGTTGGTTTTCACCACGATCGTTCCCGGCGAATAGTCGCCGTGGAAGTCCACCATATCCGGCCGCGCCTCTGCCGGCGCCGATAGCACAAGTCCCGCCCCGATGGTGGCTGCCAGTGCCAGCGCAATCCCAGACGACATCGATCTCTCCACTTCCGCTGCCGAAGCGCCGGTTTGGCGTCGACTCTGCCCATGCAGTGTTGACCGCGTGTATTAACCGAGGGGTTTCCATGCGGGGTTTTCGGTCGGGCGTGGCGGCGGGAACAAAGGAAATATTGCCAACAAAGTAAATGACGGGAAAACAACACCCGCTTCGAAAACGAGGCGGTGCGCCGGGGCACCGCTGACAATCGCGCGAGGCCCGCGCACGAGCGCCGCTGGAAATGACGGACGCGATCCCCGCGGTACAGGTCAGTGTTTGCGCGGTTTGCGTGGCGGTCGTTTTTTCGGAGCGCCGTCGGTCTTTGCCGGCTCGGTCTTGCACGGCCCGGTGTGGTCGAACTGTGCCTTGGCCTTGCGCAATTCGCATTCGTTCGGGTAGGTCTTGCCGTTGCAGGCGCAGACCGGCCGCGAAACGCGCATGCAGAAATCCGGCATCTTTTCGCAGGTGCCGGCAGCGTCGGCGGTGCTGCATTGCCCATCGGGAAGCCGGCACCACAGCGCCGAATTGCAGCTTATCCCGGAAGGTCCGCCGCAGGCCTCGTCCAGATTTGCAGCACGGGCGCCGGACAATCCGAGCCCGATTCCGAGCACGACAAGGGCCGCCGCGGCGCGGCGACCGAAATGCAATCGCATAAGCCCTCCTGCAGAATCTAGACTGCAGCCCCCTTCTTGTTCTGGCGGTGTTTGACCAGATCGTCGACCACGGCGGGGTCGGCAAGTGTCGAGGTGTCGCCGAGGCTGCCCGGCTCGTCCTCGGCAATCTTGCGCAGGATGCGACGCATGATCTTGCCGGAGCGCGTCTTGGGCAGGCCGGGCGCGAACTGGATCAAATCAGGTGAAGCGATCGGACCGATATCCTTGCGCACCCACGCCACCAGTTCCTTGCGCAGCGCCTCGCTCGGCTCCTTGCCGGTCATCAGCGTCACATAGGCGTAGATGCCCTGGCCCTTGATGTCGTGGGGATAGCCAACCACGGCTGCTTCCGACACCGCGTCATGCGCCACCAGCGAACTCTCCACTTCCGCGGTGCCCATGCGATGACCGGAGACGTTGATCACGTCATCGACGCGGCCGGTGATCCAGTAGTAGCCATCGGCGTCCCTGCGGCAGCCGTCGCCGGTGAAGTATTTGCCCTTGTAGGTCGAGAAATAGGTCTGCTCGAAGCGGGCATGGTCACCGTAGACCGTGCGCATCTGTCCTGGCCATGAGCGGGCGATGCAAAGGTTGCCCTGGGTCTCGCCCGACTGCACCTTGCCGTCGGCATCGACGATTTCAGGCACCACGCCGAAGAACGGCTGCGTCGCCGAGCCGGGCTTGAGCCGGGTGGCGCCGGGCAGCGGGGTAATCAGGATGCCGCCGGTCTCGGTCTGCCACCAGGTGTCGACGATCGGGCAGCGCTCGTCGCCGACGACGCGGTGATACCATTCCCAGGCTTCCGGATTGATCGGCTCGCCGACGCTACCGAGCAGGCGCAGACTCTTGCGCGACGTCTTCTGCACCGGCGCATCGCCGCTCTGCATCAGCGCCCGGATCGCGGTCGGCGCGGTATAGAAGATATTGACCTTGTGCTTGTCGACCACATTCCAGAATCGCGAATTGTCGGGATAGTTCGGCACGCCTTCGAACATCAGCGTGGTCGCGCCATTCGCCAGCGGCCCATAGAGAATGTAGCTGTGGCCGGTGACCCAGCCGACGTCGGCGGTGCACCAATAGATGTCGCCGTCGTGATAGTCGAACACGTATTGATGCGTCATCGACACGAACACGAGATAGCCGCCGGACGTATGCAGCACGCCCTTGGGCTGGCCGGTCGAGCCCGACGTGTAGAGAATGAACAGCGGGTCCTCCGCGTTCATCCGTTCGGCCGGACACTCCGTTGTCACCATCGCGGCGGCGTCGTGGTACCAGAAATCGCGCACCGGATTCATCTCGACGGCAGCGCCGGTGCGCCTGACCACGATCACCCAGTCGACGCCCCCCGTCTTGGCGATCGCGGCATCGACATTGGCCTTCAGCGGCACTTTCTTGCCGCCGCGCAGGCCCTCGTCGGCGGTGATGACCACGTTGGACTGGCAGTCCGTGATGCGCTGGGCGAGGCTGTCGGGCGAAAAGCCCGCAAACACCACCGAATGGATCGCGCCGATCCGGGCACAGGCCAGCATCGCGTAAGCAGCTTCCGGAATCATCGGCAGGTAGATGGTGACGCGGTCGCCCTTCTTGACGTTGCGGGTGCGCAGGACGTTGGCGAATTTGCAGACCTCGTCATGCAGTTGCCGATAGGTGATGTGCTTCGACTCGGACGGGTCGTCGCCCTCCCAGATGATGGCGGTCTGGTCGCCGCGCCGGTCGAGATGCCGGTCGATGCAGTTCCAGGCCACATTGAGCACCCCGTCCTCGAACCATTTGATCGAGATCTTGCCGGGGTCGAAAGAGGCGTTCTCGACCTTGGTGAAGGGATGGATCCAGTCCACACGCTTGGCGTGTTCGGCCCAGAAGCCATTGGGATCGCTGACCGAGCGCGCATACATTTCGCGGTATTTGGCCTGATCGACAAAGGCGCGCTTGGCCCATTCCGCAGGCACGTCATAAATCTTGTCGGACATCTCGAATCCTCCACCTTGCGGCCAGACGCGGACACTGCAAGCCGTCAGTTTATTGCCACGATTATGCGTCGTCGGGCCGTGCTGGGACAAGGCGGAAACCATCCGGAAACCATCCGACCTTGGTCGCCGTTGCGCTTGTCGACCGGACGTTGGGTGGCGGAACGATCACTTTTGCGTTTGGCCTTGGGTGGAAATCAACGTTATCGCGCGAATAGATGTCAAGAGCGGTATCTAATAACCGTCTTAACCAGAGGTCGGA
Organism: Bradyrhizobium sp.; assembly: GCA_036273255.1. GTDB lineage: Bacteria > Pseudomonadota > Alphaproteobacteria > Rhizobiales > Xanthobacteraceae > Bradyrhizobium. The sequence continues at coordinate 35,220 of DASUIA010000008.1, read as the reverse complement.
CTCGCAATCGCCAACGTTCCCCCCTAAATGGCGACCCCGGAGCGGGCAGCCCGTTCCGGAACCAAAGCTCTGGAAACCGCATTAGGCTCAGAGCAAGCCGAGCGAGGCGTCTAAAACCATGATGGATCAGCAGAATTTCGAGGCTACGCGGCCCGTTTCCGCCGATCCTGCCGTGGCTCTGGCAAAAGCGCTCGGACAATGGCCCAAAGCGCCCGCGGTTGCGCCCAAGCAGTCCAGGACCTCCGTCGAGTCGCTGGCCCAGGAACTCGGGCTGAAACTCGGCGATCAGAACGAACTCACCATCCGCCGCATCAAGCGCGGCAAGGGCTATTCCTTCATCCGCGCCAATGGCAGGCCGATTCGCCATGCCGGTACCATCCGGCGCCTCAATTCGATGGCGGTGCCGCCGGCCTATGCCGAAGTTCGCTACTCGCCCGACCCGACCTCGCATCTGCAGGCCGTTGGCCGCGATGCCGCGGGCCGGCTGCAATACCGCTACCATGCAGATTGGGAGAAGGTGCGCGAGCATCGCAAGGCGCACCGGCTGGCAAAGCTGGTCGCTGCGTTGCCGAAAATCCGCCGCAACGTCTCGATGCATCTGTCCGGCGATGCACCGACCCGCGAATTCGCACTGTCGGCGGTGATCGAATTGATCGCGCGCACCGCGATCCGGCCGGGCAATGAATCCTATGCCCGTCTCAACGGTACCCGCGGCGCGACCACGCTGTTGAAATCCAATGTGGTGCTGGAAGACGATTGCGTGGTGCTGACCTTCAAGGCCAAGGGCGGCAAGGCGGTGCGCAAGGAATGCGATGCCGCGAAGCTGGTGCGCGCCATCGGTATCCTGCGCGATGTGCCGGGCAAACGGATGTTCCAGTATCGCGATAGTGCCGGCAATGTCCGCGGCGTCTCCACCGCCACGGTCAATGCGTTCCTGCGTGAGATCGCCGGCATCAAGATTTCGCTGAAGGATTTCCGCACCCTGATGGCATCCGCCGTGGTGCTGGAATCGCTGTCGCGGATCTCGCCGGCGGCGAGCGCCCGCGGTCGCCGCAGGCAGGTGCTGGAAGCGGTGCGCGCCGCCGCCGACGAATTGTCGAACACGCCGGCGATCTGCCGCAAGAGCTATGTTCACGACACCATCGTCACCGCGTTCGAAGACGGCATCCTCGAACGCTTTGCCGCGACCATGACGGGCTACCGCTCGCAATCCAAGCGCGAGCAATTGCTGGCCCAGGTGGTGACGGCTGCCGCGGCGTGAGAACGGCTACAATCCGCCCATCCTGCAGACGAGTTTCCACTCCTCCGGCGTCACCGGCTGCACCGACAGCCGGGAATACTTGACCAGCGCCATCTCGGCCAGTTTTTTGTCGGCCTTGATCGCGGCCATGGTCACCGGCGTCTTCAGGGGCTTGTCGGCCTTGAGATCGACGCAGACGAACTTGCCGGTCTTGTCGGATGGATCCGGATAGGCTTCCCTGACGACCTCGGCGATGCCGACGATCTCCTTGCCCTCATTGGAATGGTAGAAAAAAACCTGGTCGCCCTTTTTCATCTTCACGAGGTTCTGCCGCGCGGTGAAATTGCGCACGCCGGTCCATGCCTCGCCTTTGGCGCCCTTTGCGACCTGCTGCTCCCACGACCACGACGACGGTTCCGATTTCACCAGCCAATAAGCCATTGTCATCCCTCCGCCTTGAACGGCCGTGTCAGCAGGCCCTCGATCGCCGCATCGATCGACATGGTACCGCCGAGGATCGCGGCGACCGCCGTTGATACCGGCATATCGACGTTTTGCGAAGCCGCGAGTTCGATCAGCACGGGCGCGGTGAATGCACCTTCGGCAAGCCTGTCCCGAGGTGGCGGCTCGCCGCGGCCGAGCGCTGCACCGAGTGCGAAATTGCGCGACTGCGGGCTGGAGCAGGTCAGGATCAGGTCGCCCAGGCCCGACAGTCCCGCCATGGTTTCGCTTCGCGCCCCGCAGGCGCGCCCGAGCCGCACCAGTTCGCTGAATCCGCGCGTCGTCAGTGCCGCCTGTGCCGAGGCACCGAGTTGCCGTCCGACGGCGATTCCGCACGCGATCGCCAGCACGTTTTTCGCCGCGCCCCCGAGTTCGACGCCCCGCATGTCCGTGCTGTGATAGGGCCGGAACGCCGACGAGCCGAGCGCCTGCACCAGCGCGCTGGCCAGGCTTTCGTGTTTCGCCGCCAGCGTCACGGCGGTCGGAAGCCCGCGCGCCACGTCGTCGGCAAATCCCGGTCCGGACAGGATCGCCGGTATCGCCTCCGGCGCCGCCTCCGCGATCACCTCGGTCATGAACCGGTGCGTGCCGCGTTCGAGGCCCTTGGCGCAGGCGATGATCGGCGTCGCCCTGGCGAGATGAGGCGCAAGCGCGGTCGTGGCCTCGCGCAGATGTTGCGCCGGCGTCGCGATCAGCACGATCCCGGCGCGCGCCGCCCGCGTGATGTCGTGGGTCACCTCGATATTCGGCGCCAGGCGCACGCCGGGCAATTTCGGATTGACGCGCGTGGCCGCAATCTCGGCTGCGGCCGCCGCACTGCGCGCATAGAGCACGACATCGCGCCCCGCGCGCGCAGCAACACCGGCCAGTGCCGTCCCCCAGGCACCGGCGCCGATCACCGCGACCGAGTTGAAAGGCGGCATCCGGAACCTCCGCCCTAAAAGCCCGCGCGCGTATTGGCAAACCCGGCCGGCGCCTTGGCGTCGGCGTCGAGCAGCCAGCGCGCGCGCGGCGCGACGTCCAATGTATCGGTCATGCCGAGCGCCAGCCGTTCCGCGCCGGCCCACGCGATCATTGCGCCATTGTCGGTGCACAGGGCGGGCGGCGGAATCAACAGCGCAGCCTGCGCGCTGGCGGCGACCTCCTGCAGCGCGCCGCGTATGGCCTGGTTGGCGGCGACGCCGCCGGCCGCGACCAGCGCGCGGGGCGCCCCGAACTGCTTCTCAAACAGATCGAGGCCGACGCGCAAGCGATCCGCGGTCGATTCCAGCACCGCGGCCTGAAAGCTTGCACAGAGATCGCCGATGTCCCGCGGCTCCAGTTCACCGAGCCGGCTGACCTCGTTGCGTACCGCGGTCTTCAATCCCGACAGCGAAAAATTGGCGTCGGCCCGTCCCAGCATCGGTCGTGGAAACGCAAACCGCCTGGGATCGCCCCGCCGCGCGGCGCGCTCGACTTCCGGTCCGCCCGGATAGGGCAGTGCCAGCATCTTGGCGACCTTGTCGAAGGCTTCGCCCATCGCGTCATCGACGGTGGTGCCGAGCCGCACATAGTCGCCGACGCCGAGTACCGCCACGATCTGGGTGTGACCGCCGGAGGCAAGAAAAAGACAATAGGGAAACGCCAGCGCGCAGCTCAGCCGCGGCGTCAGCGCATGCGCCTCGAGGTGGTTGACGGCGATCAGCGGCGTATCATGAACCATCGCGATCGCCTTGGCGGTGGTCAGGCCGACGATCACGCCGCCGATCAGCCCGGGCCCGGCGGCGGCGGCTACCGCCGACAATTGCGCAAAGCCGACGCCCGCGTCCTGCATCGCGCGCACGACAATGCCGTCGAGCAGGTCGACATGGGCGCGCGCCGCGATCTCCGGGACCACGCCGCCGAAGCGGGCGTGCTCCGCCGTTTGCGAATGCACGATATTGGACAGCATCCGGCCACTGCCGTCGTCGTGGCGCTCGACCACGGCGGCGGCGGTCTCATCGCAGGTGGTCTCGATGCCCAGCACCAGCATCTCGGTATCGTTCTCCGGTTCGAACCCTTGCGTTATGCATTGCGAGGTCGCAACGTGCAATCGTCTGCTGCAAACCGCCGGCCGGCCCGAGGTTGACCATGGCTGTTCTCGTTACCCGCCCGTCACCCGACGGCGAGACCACCGCCGCCGGTTTGCGCGCCAGGGGTTTCGAGGTGGTGCAGGCGCCGATGCTGCGGTTTGAGCCGGTCGCCTTCCACGATGACACCGACGCCCACTACGCCGCGGTGATCGTCACCAGCGCCAATGCGTTGCGCGGCATTGAGGCGCATCTCGCGGGCAGCCGGTTGTTGAAGTTGCCGCTGTTTGCGGTGGGCGGGCATACCGCGGCCGCCGCGCAACGCGCCGGCTTCGACCATGTGATCGTGGCCGGGGGCGATGCGATGCGGTTGCGCGATGTCGTGCTCGAAGCAGTAAAGGCAAAGCAGCTCAGGAAAGCCAGCACGCTGCTTTACCTCGCGGGCGCCGACCTGGCGCGAGACCTCGCGGGGGAACTCGGCGAGCGCGGCTTTACCGTCATCACCCATACGACCTATCGCATGATCCCGGTATCGACACTGCCGCGCGTCGCCTGCGACGCCTTCGCGGCCAACCGGATCGAGGCGGTGCTGCACTATTCACGGCGCAGCGGCCGTGCCTTCCTCGATGCCGTGCGCGCGGCCGGCGTCGAAATCACCGCGCTGGCGCTGCCGCAATGCTGCATTTCCGATGCCGTGGCTGCGGTCTTCCGCGATGCCGGGGCGATGCGGGTCATGGTAGCGGCCGCGCCCGACGAAAATGCCCTGTTCGAGGCGCTGGGCCGTGCGTTGCGCGCCTGATCGCGCTACAAGACGGTTTCAAATCAAATCCGTTCCGGCCGCGATCCGGGGCGGGCCGCCCAGACGTGGCGGGAAATCATGTTAAAACAAGTGGTTGGCCTCAGGTCTCCACTCCAGGCGTGCCGAATTGAGTCAGTTTCGGCACTATAGCGGAGGAACGGTCGCGATGAGCGATGACAGGCCGGAACAAACGACGCCCCCGCCGGATTTGGGCCGCCCCAAACGCACGCCGCCGACCATCGATCTCGAAGCGACCGAGGTCTCCACGGCTACCGCCGATGACGGCGCCGGCACTTCGTCGCCGCCCGATCCGGAGCCGTCGCCCGCGCCGCCACCGGACCCCCGTCCGGCGGCGGTTTCGTCGTTCGTCGTCGCGATCCTTTCCGGTGCCGTAGCCGCCGCGCTGGTGATCGGTATCGGCTGGGTGCTGGGATGGCCGCAGGTCGCGCCCCATGCCGCGCCGCAGTTCAATGCTGCGGCCATCGATGGGCTGGCGGCCCGGATCGCCAGCGTCGAGGCGAAGTCGGTCAAGTCTGCCGCCGCCACGCCCGATTCGGCGACGGCGGCGCGGCTGGATGCGCTGGAGAAGTCGCTCGCCTCGCTGCGCGGCGAACTCGGTGCGATGCGTGCGCAATCGGACAAACTCGCCGCCGCGGTCAATCAGGCCGCGTCCGCTCCGCGCGATGGTGACGCGGCGCCGGATCTGTCCGCGATCAACGCACGGCTGTCCGAGATCGAACGTACCAACAAGACCCAGAGCGCCGAGATCGCGCAGAATGCCAAACCGGCCGACGACACCGCGCTGCGCCGGGTGGTTGCGGCATCGCTGCTCGACCTGTCGGTGCGGCAGGGCGACCCCTACGCCGCCGCATTGACGGCGGCGAAATCCCTGAGTGCCGACCCGGAGGCGCTGAAGCCGCTGGAGGAATTTGCCGCCACCGGGGTTCCGAATGCCGCGCGTCTCAGCCGTGAACTGCTGACGCTGGTGCCAAAACTGTCGCCGCCTGCCGACGCCGGCACCGCAAGCGGCGGCATCGTCGATCGGCTGCAGGAAGGGGCCTCGCGGCTGGTCCGGATCGAACGCACCGACGCAAGCGGCAACGATCGCGGCGCGGTGATCGCGCGGGTGACGGCGGCGGCGCTGCACAACGAGTCCGACCTGGCGCGGCGCGAATTGATGACGCTTTCGCCGGCCGATCGTGCCCCCGCCCAGGCCTGGATCGCCAAGGCCGATGCCCGCGACGCCGCGCTTGCCGCGTCCCGCAAATTCGCATCGGACGCCATGACGGCGCTCGCCGGACCTCGCCCATAGGACCGCCATGTTTCGCATCATCCTGTTTCTGGTACTGATCGCGCTCGCGGCGGCTGGCGCGGCATGGGTGGCCGATCAGACCGGTGACGTCACGCTGTCGTGGGGCGGGTGGCGCGTCGTAACCACGCTGCCAGTCTTCGTGTTCGCGTTCGGTGTGGCCGCGATTGCCGCGACACTGGCATGGACGCTGTTGCGGACGGTGTGGCGCATGCCGGACCGGATCCGGCGCGGCCGGCACGCGCGGCGTCAGGCGCGGGGCCGCCACGCCATCACGCAAGGGTTGCTCGCGATCGGCCATGGCGATTCCACCGCGGCCCGTGCCCATGCCGAGGTTGCGCGCCGCCATGCCGCGGACGATCCGCTGGCGCTGCTGCTGCATGCCCAGTCGGCCCAGCTCGACGGCGACCGCGCCGGCGCGCGGCGCGCTTTCCGCGCCATGGCCGAACGCGAGGACACCCGGTTGCTCGGCCTGCGCGGCCTGTTCATCGAAGCGCAACGCGCCGACGACCCGGTCGCCGCGGTGATGATCGCGGAAGAGGCACTGAAGCTTGCGCCGTCCTCGACCTGGGCATCGCATGCGGTGCTGGGGTTTCGCTGCGCCAAGGGCGACTGGAACGGCGCGCTCGCGATCCTCGACAACAATCTCGCTGCCGGGCTGATCCAGAAGCCGGCCTATCGCCGGCAGCGCGGCGTGCTGCTGACGGCGCGCGCGCTGGAGCTGGAACATGTCGACCGTGACCGCTCGCGCGACAGCGTGATGGAAGCGGTGAAGCTCGCACCGACGCTGATCCCGGCGGCGGTGCTCGCCAGCAAATATGACAGCGAGGCGCATCAGGTGCGGCGGGCGATGCGGATGGTGGAGGCGGCCTGGCTGACGCAGCCGCATCCCGATCTCGCCGACGCCTATGCCCATGTCCGGCTCGGCGATTCGGCGCGGCAAAGGCTGGTACGGGTCGAGACGCTGGCGGCCAAGTCGCCCGGACATCTCGAGGGTGCGCTGGCGATTGCGCGCGCTGCGATCGATGCATCCGAATTCGCCCGCGCGCGCGAGGCGCTGGCACCGTTTGTCGACGCGCCGACCCAGCGGGTGGCGATGCTGATGGCGGAAATCGAACGCCTCGAACATGGCGACAGCGGCCGGGCGCGGGCCTGGACGCTGCGCGCGGTGCGCGCCCGGCATGATCCGGCCTGGACCGCCGACGGCTATGTCAGCGATCGCTGGCGGCCGGTGTCGCCGGTGTCCGGTCGGCTCGACGCCTTCCAATGGAAGACGCCGGTCGCCGCGCTGCCCTCCGACAAGGGGGCAGCGATCGAAGCCTCGCCGTTCGAGGAGGCCATGCTGGCGCCGCCGCGCGTCGAGCCGTCGGACGAGGCGGCCGGGCAGCCGAACGGCGAGAGCGTGGTGACGCCACTGCCGGGCGCCGCGCAGGATAATTCGCCCGCGCAGCCCATCGCGGTCGAGCCGGCCTCGCTGGAACTGCCCGCGCCACCGCCGCCGCCACCTCCGCCGACGGCCGAACCTGTCACCGTCACCCCGGCGCCGCTGTTCCGCTCCCGCGCCGACATTCCCAGGATGATGGACCGCAACGCGGCCGGTATGGCAGCGGTGATTCCGATCGTCCGGGCGCCGGATGATCCCGGGGTCGACGACGAGGCCGGGCGCGACGAATTCGCCGATCAGATCAGCCCGCCGCAGGCCCAGGCCGGCGGCTGGCGCGGTTTCCTGTCGCGCTGGGGCTCATGATCCGCCGGAACCCGGCGTCTTCCTTGCAAAATCAGGCGCTGCCCGATATCAGGTGCGGGCGCTCTCGGACCTGCCGAACCCGCCACATGGTCCGCCGCAATAGCTCAGTTGGTAGAGCACGTCATTCGTAATGACGGGGTCACAGGTTCGAGTCCTGTTTGCGGCACCAATTTCCGGCAATTGATAATTCTGCCCGGTCGCCTGACCAAGCCGAAGTTCCCAGTCTGACCCTTGCGGCTTCTCCCGTTTATGCGGCGGCAGCCATTGTGGTCCATTGCTGATTCAAATGCTTCGATCCGCGAGGCATCGAAAAATACGATTCCAGTTCCAGCAGCGCGAGCCGCTCCCATTCGTGGGCCTGTTCGAGCAGGGACAAACGTTGAGGTGGCCGGAATGCCGCCGTCTGACGATACAGCGAAGCTATTGCGCGATACCTGCGAACATTTTCAAGGACAGCGTTGCCACTCATGGTCATCTCCCCGTTTCTTGGCCCCGGACCGATAGTGGCGGACACGATTTTCCAATTCGTTAGCGGGCCCGATCGAGATGTCGAATGGTTTCCGGATCATTGAGGGCGATCGCCCAGAACCTCCGCTTGAAATGCCACGCCTCACCGCAGCGTGATCGGCCCACTCGGTGAGCGGGTCTAATCTGAGGCTGCTGCGGGCCTTTATTCCAAGGTGGGAGGATTGAAAAAATGAAGACAACGATCATCGCACTTTGTGCCGCCGCTCTCATCGCCGCCGCACCGGCTGCGCTTGCGCAGGGCGTGCCAGGCAAAACACCGGCTCTGCAGCACAAGGTCGCGAAGAAACATCGTCCGCGCGTCTCCGGCTACGTGCCGCTGCGTGAGGCGCGAACCAGGGGTTCGAAGAGCGGCTATCCGAAAGCGTTCCGTTACGCGCCCGCTGAACCCATGGACAGCGTTATCGAATCATCGAGACAAGCCGGTGGTGGAGGCGGCGGCGGCATGTGATCCTGGCCGACGGTTCGCTCGGTGCTGTGATGCAGTTCACGCGGCGTGATCGCCGCGGTCCTACCGCGCCACCGTCTGCACGACGCTGCCGACCGGGCGGGTGATGGCAAGCGGGACCTTGACGTCCTTCCGCATGGCTTCGTCATATTCGGGCAGCGTCTGCACCGGCGCCCTGGCCTTGATCTGCACCACCTTGTAGCCGCCGGCCTTGAGCCGGGCGAGCAGGGTCGGCAGCGCGTCGGCGGTGTGCTTCTGGAAATCATGCATCAGGATGATGCCCTTGCCCTGCTTCTCGAGCTTGGTCATCACGGTTTCCACGACCTTGTCGGGCGTGCTGTTCCTTCGGAAGTCGAAGGAGTCGAGATCGCAGGAGAACATCGCGATATTGCGCGAGCCGAGATAGGCCACCGCCGAGGGGCGATGCTGCAATTCCGGAAACCGGAAAAACGGCGCCGGCGCGGTGCCGAGCGCGAGCTTCACCGCACTGAAGCCCTTTTCGATCTCGTCTATGGCCTGCTGGTCGGTCATCTTCTTGCCGTTCAGATTGGCGTGCGACCAGGTGTGGGCGCCGATGGTGTGTCCGGCCGCGGCCACCTCCCGGAGAATCTCCGGATGATACGAGGCGTGCTTGCCGATCGAGAAGAACAGGCCCTTGGTGCATTGGTCGGCGAGCGCCTTGAGCACGGCTGGCGTGTTGACCGGCCAGGGACCGTCGTCAAACGTCAGCACCACCTCCTTGTCGGTGAGGAAATCGAGCTGCTTGAAGTGTTCGAAGCCGAATCCGGGTCCGCCGGTGGTGTCGATTTCGACCACGCGGCTGACGCCGAGCGCGTCCGGATTGGCGCAACCAGTCTTTTGCGAGCTTGCCGGCGCGGCTTGAATCGAGCCGGTGATCTCGACCGGCGTCTCGGGCGCAGCCGCAGGCCTGGCCGCTGCGATTTCCGCCGGTTCGGCTTTCAAGGCGCTGGCAGTGCTCGGAGAAGGCATCTCCAGCCGCGGCGCGAAGGCCCAGAACCATACCCCGGCAATCACCACCGCCGCCACCACACTCGCCAGCATCAGGCCTAACGCACTACGCATCTTGCTGTTTCCGCCAAACTCTCACCACCGGGATGCGCGACCGCCGCGCCGGGCCATTCATGCAAAGAAAGTCTTAACGCCGCACCAACACGGCGAGGATTCGCACATCATTTCCGTCGGATGCGGCTGCGTGACGGTGATCGCCTGGCTTTGGCCCGGTGACGGACGTCAAAGTTCCGCAGCAGTCGACCGCACGGTGCAGGGGTCGGCGCAACCCGCCTTCACCAATCCATTGCGGCCCGGATTTGACAACTTAACTAAAACGGGTGGGGTTCGGATGGCTGAAGGCGGAACAACATGGTCAGATTTCTTTTTGGCATTGCACTCGTTTTGATCGCCTCCCCGGCTTCGGCGCAGCGGGATCATGAGCACGATGCTTGCACGCGCGACGTCGTGCGTCATTGTCGCGCGGTGATGAATGACGGCGATTCCGCCGTGCTCGCCTGTCTGCAGCAACACCGCACCCGTATCAGCAAGGCCTGCAACAAGGTGCTGACCGATCATGGACAATGATTGATCGGGCGCGGTCAGGTCAGGTCAGGTCAGGTGCTGCTGCCTGCGGCCGTGGCGACCACCGGCAGTACCTCGTTGGCCGCCCGGTCGGGGGTATCTTCCTTCCAGCGCACCGAGCCGAACGGCCGTTCCAGCATGCGGCGGATGCGGACCGGATCGGGACCGAGATGGAAATCCATCGCGCGCTGATGCAGCGCGCGTTCGGATTGGGTCGAGCGGTTGCGCTGGCGCAGATAGTCAAGCCACGTTGGGCAATGATAGCGCTCGGTCCAGAGTTCGGGATCGGCGATGTCGCGCGCGACCGACCAGCCATAGGCGCCGTTGCGCTGGCGGCTGAGCTGCACGTCCTGCATCACGTTGTGGAAGGCGCGGGCATTGTCCTGGTCGACGCGGTATTCGATTTCGACCACCAGCGGCCCGCTGCGCCCGGTCAGCGCCAGCCGGACCTCGGGGTCGGCGAGCAACTCGGCATCTTCATTGCGGGCGCCGATCCGCGGCATGCGCAACCACAGGCCGAGCAGCGGCGACAGCATCATCAGTCCGGCCGAGGTCAACAGCGCGGTTTCGACGCCGGCGACGTCGGTCAGCCGGCCCCAGCCCCAGCTTCCCACCGCGATGCCGCCGGCGATCGAGGCCTGGAATGCCGCGAGCGAGCGGCCGGCGACCCAGCGCGGCGCCGAAAGCTGCACGCCGATGTTGAACAGGGCGACCGCCAGCATCCACGCCGCGCCTGCCAGCACCAGGGCGGCCGCGGTCAAGACCGGCTCGCGGCTGAGCGCGATCGCCGCGATCGAACTCCCCATCGACAATGCGCAGGCGCGTACCGCGGCTTCGCCGGTCATGCGTTTGCGCACCTCGGAGATGTTGAGCGCGCCGATCACCGCGCCCATGCCGAAGGCGCCGAGCATGATGCCGTAGGTCTGCGCGCCGCCATGCAGCAGGTCGCGCGCCACCAGCGGCATCAGCGCCGACACCGAGCCGCCGATCACGCCGGTCACCAGCGTGCGCGCCAGCACGATCCGGATCGAGGGCGAGTTGACGATATAGCGCACGCCCGAGACGATGGCGCGGTTGAGCCGCTCGCGTGGCAGCCGTGACGGCTCGCTGACCCGGCGCCACAGAAACAGCACCACCAGCAGCGGGATATAGAGCACCGCATTGGCGGCAAACGCCGCGACCGCACCGGCGGTCGCGACCACGATGCCGCCGATTGCGGGGCCAAAGCTTCGCGCGATGTTGTAGCTGATGCCGTTCAGCGCGACCGCCGACGGCAGCGTTTCGGCCGGCACCTGCTCGCTGACCGAGGACTGCCAGGCTGGCCCGAACAGCGCCATGCCGCTGCCGACCACAAAGCAGAACGCCAGGAGGATCTGCGGGGTAATGAGATGGAACCCGGCCAGCAGGGAAAGCGCCGTGGCGCCCGACAGCGAGATCGAGAGTGAGACCAGTGCGACGATACGCCGGTCATACATGTCGGCGATGGCGCCAGCCGGCATCGAGATCAGCATCACCGGCAGCATCAGGGCGGTCTGCACCAGCGCGACGTCGTCGGCCGAGGTCGCCATCTGGGTCATCGCCCAGGCGGCGCCGACGCCCTGGATCAGCAGGCCGAGATTGGAGAGCAGGCTTGCAAACCAGATGCGGCGGAACACCGGATACCGCAGCGGCGCCCTCAGGCCGTCAGCGGCAAAGCTCGGTTGGTTCGGCGGTTCGGTCATGGTCACCCCGGGATTCCCTTCACATCAAACTGATGCCCGCGAAAGTCCTTGGCTGTCCAGTGGTTAGACGGCTATGAGCAGGGTGGTGGTACGATCAAGCCACTGAAAGACAAGGGGGAGGCCGTCAAATGAGCCTATCGCGGCGAACGATCCTGAAGGGTGCCGGCGTCCTGCCGCTGGCCGCCAGCGGCCTTGGCTGGCCCGCCTTGGCCCAGAATGCGCCCGCGACGCCGGGCGCTGCGGAAATTCCGCCGATCCTGTTCGTGCACGGCAATGGCGATCAGGCCGCCCTTTGGATGACGACGCTGTGGCGGATGGAATCAAACGGGGTTGCGACCGACCGGATGTTCGCGATCAACTTCACCGACCCTCTGGCGCGCAGCGACGACACCGTGCCGCAGCCCAATCATTCCTCGACCGGGGACCAACGCCGCGAACTCGGCGATGCCATCAAGGCGCTGAAAGGCCGCACCGGGGCGGCGCGCATTGCGCTGGTCGGCAATTCACGGGGCGGCAATCCGATCCGCAGCTACATCAAGAACGGCGGCGGCGCCGATGTCAGCCATGCCGTGCTGTGCGGCGTTCCCAATCATGGCGTGTTTGCCTGGGACGAAGGCCTCAACAATGAATTCAACGGCCATGGGCCGTTCCTGCGCGGGCTCAATGAGGGTGACAGCGAGGTGACGCCGGGGACCGCGTTCCTGACCCTGCGCAGCGACGGCATGGACAAATACGCCCAGCCCGACGGGGCCATCATTGGCAAGCCCGGCGTGCCGACCGGCGTCACCGCGGAAGGCCCTGCCCTCAAGGGCGCCACCAATCTCGTGCTCGGCGCCGTCGACCATCACGAGACGGCGTATTCGCCGCGCGCTTTCCGCGAGATCTATAAATTCATCGCCGGCCGCGAACCGGACCGGATCGCGATCGTACCGCAGGCAGAGGTCAAACTGGGTGGCCTCGTCACCGGCACGCCCGGCGGCATTCCGACCAATCGTCCGGTCAGTGGGGCATCGGTGGAGGTCTATCGGGTATCGCCCGACACCGGCGAGCGGATCGGTGGGGTCGTTCACACGTCACAGACCGGCCTGGACGGCCGCTGGGGCCCGGCACGGGTCGATCCGGCGTGGTATCTCGAGATGGTGCTGACGGCCGCCGGGTCGACCACCACGCATTTCTACCGCTCGCCATTTCCGCGTTCCTCGGATGTCGTGCATCTGCGCGCCGCCCGCGCGCTGGGCCCCGCGGACGCCGGTGCCGGTTGCGTCGTCCTGATGTCTCGGCCGCGGGGCTATTTTGGCCTGCCCCGCGACATCGTCCTGTTCGATGGCAAGGAGCCGACCGACGTCAAACCGGGGGTGCCGACCGATTCGCTCACCACCTTGCGGCTTCCGGCCGCAGAGACCGGGCGTCCGGTTGCCGGCCTGTTCAATCTGGAGCGGATCGTGGCGCGGGCGTGGCCGGCCTCGGAAAACAGGATTGCGGTTGCCGAACTCACCTACTAGCTGCTCTCTGTCGCACCCTTGCTGGCGAGGTCCGCCGTGAGCGTAGCCGAAGCCAGGGACATGCCCGCAACGCGGCCGCTGGTGCCGCCGAGCCCTCCACGCGCCTCCGCCGGCATGACGGCGCTCGGGCGTATGGCGGCGATGCGCCGAAGCGCGATCGCGACCTGGGGACCGCGCGCCTATCACGACGATATCGTCCAGGGTCGTTTCTTTGGGCGCAGCAGCTTCATCCTCAACACGCCGGACGCCATCCGGCATGTGCTGGTCGACAATTACGAGAACTACACCCGCACCCCGCCGAGCATCCGGGTGTTGCGTCCGATGCTCGGGGAAGGGCTTTTGATCTCCGAGGGCCGTGCCTGGAAGCATCAGCGCCGAACCCTGGCGCCGGCCTTCACGCCGCGCGCCGTCGCTCCGCTGGCACCCCACATGATCGCCGCCATCGACGAGGCGATTGCAAAACTGCGGGAGGCGGGCGGCGCGGCGGTCGACCTGCGTGAGGTGATGCAGCGCATGACGCTCGAGATCGCCGGGCGCACCATGTTTTCGCTCGGCATGGGCCGCCACGGGGCGGCGTTGCGGAATTTCGTGATGGAGTATGGCACCCGGCTGGCACGTCCGCATTTTCTCGATCTGTTGCTGCCGCTGGCCTGGCCGAGCCCCCAGGACTTCGCCCGCGCCCGTTTCCGCCGGCGCTGGACGGCATTCGTCGCCATGCTGATGGCGGAACGCCGCGCAGCCGGCAAGGACGAGGGTGCGCCGCCGCGCGACCTGTTCGACCTGATGGACGCCGCGCGCGATCCCGAGACCGGCGAATCCTTCACCGACGCGCAACTCGCCGATCAGGTCGCGACCATGATCCTCGCCGGCCATGAGACCACGGCGACGACGCTGTTCTGGTCGCTTTATCTGATCGCACTCGACCCTGCGACGCAGGATCGGGTGGCCGCCGAGGTCGGGAGCGCTTGGGTCGACGGGGGGTTCGAACTGGAGCGGCTGAAATTCACCCGCGCCGTGATCGACGAGACGATGCGCCTCTATCCGCCCGCGTTCCTGATTGCGCGGGCGGCCGCCGAGCCGGATTCGGTCGCGGGCCTGGCGGTGAGCAGGAGGGATGTCATCGTGATCGCTCCCTGGCTGCTGCACCGGCATGAAAAGCTGTGGCGCGATCCAGAAGCGTTCATTCCGTCCCGCTTCATGGCGCCGGCGCCACCGCCCGATCGGTTTGCCTATTTGCCGTTCGGCGTCGGCCCGCGCGTCTGCATCGGCGCGCATTTCGCGCTGGTGGAAGCCACGCTGGCGCTCGCCAAGCTGGTCGGCGCGTTCAGGATCGGGCTTGTCGACCACGAGCCGGTGCTGCCGATCGGGGTGGTGACCACGCAGCCCGACCGCTCGCCCAAATTTCGCATCACGGCTCGGTGACAATCCATTGTTTGGACGCTTGCGCGATCTGATCTAAGTTCCCGCCATGAAAGATGTCCAGGCGCAATTTTCGATCTTGAAGCAGACTGCCGATCCGTCGGTGGCCGCCGCCATCCTGAACCTGCTCGAGAAGGGTCGGGATAGCGAACTCAACCGGATCAACGTGCTCGATTTCTCGAGCCGGACCGGGCTCGACGAAGAGCGGGTGATCTCCGGCTTCCTGCACGCGTCGCGGCTCGGGCTGTTCGACCTCACCTGGAACGTGCTCTGTCCCGGCTGCGGCGGCGTGCTCGATGCCCACAGCACGCTGAAATCGCTGCGCCACGACGACTATCATTGCGGACTCTGCGCCTGCGGCTATGAGGCGTCGGTCGATGAGCAGGTCGAGGTCGCCTTCACGGTCAGCCCGCAGGTGCGCAGGATTGCGGCACATGACCCCAACTCGTTGCCGATCTGGGACTATTTCAAGCAGGTGTTCTGGAGTTCGGGCGTCGATCTGAACGAGGAATCGTTCGAGTCGCTCTCCAACGACGTGGTGCTGGATGCGCTGGAATTGCCGCCGCGAGAAAAGGCGGTGCTGTCGCTGCAGTTGCCGCCGAATTTCATCATCGTGTTCGAGCCGGTGACGCATGCCGCCCAGTTCATCGACGTACAGGGCGAGCCGACCAGGGAGCGTCAGCAACTATCGTTGATCTACAACAGGATTCAGGCGCCGGTCGGAACCATGACATTGCGTCCGGGGCCGCTGCGGCTGTCGCTCGACAACCAGACCGACGTCCGGGTGCTGCCATCGGTGTTCATCGCCGCCGACGCGCTCCATCATCTGATCGGCAAGCGCAAGCCGTTCCTCACCGCGAAGCGGATGCTGACCAACCAGACCTTCCGCGACGTCTACAAGGCCGACAATCTCAATATCGACCAGCGCCTCAAGATCACCTCGCTGACGTTCCTGTTTACCGATCTCAAGGGCTCCACGGCGCTGTACGAGCGGGTCGGCGACCTCGCCGCCTTCGACCTCGTGCGCGCACATTTCCACGCGCTGCTGGAAATCATCTCTTCGGAGAAGGGCGCGGTCGTGAAGACGATCGGCGATGCCGTGATGGCGACCTTCAATCGCCCCGAGCAGGCGCTTGCGGCGGGGCTGCGGATTCGCGCCGCGATGGAAAAGCTCAATGTCGAACGTGGAACCCGGGATCTCGTGGTCAAGATCGGCATCCATGAAGGTTCGTGCCTCGCGGTCATGCTCAACGAGCGGCAGGACTATTTCGGCCAGACCGTCAACATTGCGGCACGGGTGCAGGGCCTGTCGACCTCGCACGCGATCCACGTCACGGGATCCGTGATCGATGTGCCGGCAGTGACCGCCATCCTGGACAAGGAGGCGATCACGCCGATCCAGAAGCAGGCCGCCCTGCGCGGCATCGCCGACAAGATGGTGGTGTACGAGATCCCCTGATATTGCCAAAAGGTAATGCCGTCCCGCGTACCGGCGCGGATTGCATCGATTGATTTTTCGCCCCATATGTTTGTGGTGCCGTCGATGCGGCACCCGCAAGGCCCTCCCTCAACGGCAGAGACCGCGATGCTGGACGGACTACGCCAATTCATTGCCGAGGTCGTTTCTCCCACCTCGCAGCACGATCGTGCATTTGACGATACCGGCTATCGCCTCGCGGCAACGGCGCTGCTGATTCACGTCATTTCGCTCGACGGCGAGCCGTCCGACGTCGAAAAGCGCAAACTTCACAGCCTGCTCGAATCGAGCTTCCGGCTCGATCCCGGCACGGCCGATCAATTGATTGCATCCGCGACACTGGTCGAGGGCGAGGCGGTCGACCTCTTTCATTTCACCAGCGTGATCATGCGCTCGGTCAACGAGGAAGGCAGGCTCCGCATCATCGAAATGATGTGGGAACTGGTTTACGCCGATGGCGAGGTCAGCGAGTTCGAGGACAACGTGGTGTGGCGCGCGGCCGATCTGCTCGGCGTGTCCTCCCGAGACCGGATCGAACTCAAGCACCGCGTTGCCAGCGCGCTGCCGGCAGCGGTCAAGGGCGATTCGGACATCGCGGATGCGGCAAGCTGACACGCCGATGGCGTCGGGACATGAAGAAACGTTAATGTGGTCTGCGATCGACACCGCCGGTTCCGGCCATCCGGGATTGTTGCTCCATAAATCCACAGCACACGGCATTTGAATACGTCATATGATTGCAGAAGGCTTGCGCCGCACCGGAGGCGTATGCTCTCGTTCGGGCCCGGCCGGATTTTTGTCTGCCACCGAACCGAGAGCATCGAACCGTGACCGAGCGTGTAACGCTGATTACCGGTGCCTCGTCGGGCATAGGCGCCGAACTGGCACGCGTTTTCGCATCGAACGGCCACCGCGTCGCCCTCGTCGCACGGCGGAGTGCGCGTCTGACCGCGCTTGCGGCGGAAATTGCCGGCCCGGGCCGTTCAACGCCGATGGTCATTCCTTGCGATCTCAGACTTGCCGATGCGGGCGAACAGATCGCGGCCGCGCTGGCTGCCGAAGCCGTCGAGGTCGAGTTCGTCGTCAACAATGCGGGCTTCGGCCTGTTCGGCAACGCGATCGAGATGGATCGCGCCGAGCAGCTCGACATCATCGCCGTCAACATCCGCGCCTTGACCGATTTGTCGCTGCGGTTCTCCGACAGTCTCATTCGCCATCGCGGCGGCATTCTCAATGTCAGCTCGATCGCCGGCTTTTTGCCCGGCCCGGGGATGGCGGTCTACTACGCCTCCAAGGCCTATGTGCTCTCCTTCACCGAAGCGCTGCGCCATGAGCTTGCCAGCCGCGGCGTTCGCGTGACGGCGCTCTGCCCCGGTCCGGTGCCGTCGGAATTCCAGGCCCGGGCAGGGTTTACGCCGGGTTACGATTCGGCGGTGCTCAACGTCACCGCGGACGACGTTGCCAAGGCGGGCTACCGCGGCCTGATGGCCAACCAGCGTGCCGTGCTGCCCGGCCTCGGCATCAAGATGGTGCCGCTGCTGCTGCGGCTGTTTCCTCGCGGGTTCATCCTTGGCGCGGTCGGCCGCCTTCAGCTACGCCGACGTTGAGACCGGCATCGCTGCCGGATTCCGGCCCGCGATTGCTCTCGATATTCGCGACAAATGCACCGCGAACTCACATCTCATTAAGAATCAATTGGCTATGATTCCGGCTTCGGGGCCGTAAGGCGAAGCAAGCCGATGTCGTACAGGTCGAAAAATGGCGCGACGCGCAGGGTGGCCTTTCCCAGCGCAAGGCCTGCGATGGTCCCACGGCCAGGTATGGCCTCCCTGCTGCCGGTGCTGGTCGTTCTGCATCAGGAGAATTCGACGCCGGGCCGGGTTGGCAATGCGCTGCGCGCGCTCGGATACACGCTGGATGTCAGACGGCCGCGGTTTGGCGATGCGCTGCCGCAATCGCTCGATGACCACGCCGGCGCGGTCATCTTTGGCGGTCCGATGAGCGCCAACGACCCGGACGACTATGTCGGCCGCGAGATCGACTGGATCGAGATTCCGCTGCGCGAGGAGCGCCCGTTTCTGGGCATTTGCCTGGGCGCGCAAATGCTCGCGAAACAGCTTGGCGCCAGGGTCGCGCCGCATCCGCAAGGCCTGACCCAGATCGGCTACTACCCGGTACGCCCGACCGCCGCGGGATTGGCGCGCTGCCCGGGCTGGCCAAGCCATGTCTACCACTGGCATCGCGAAGGCTTCGATTTGCCCGATGGCACCGAGCTGCTCGCCGAAGGCGACGATTTTCCGGTGCAGGCCTTCCAGTGCGGCCATGCGTTCGGCTTCCAGTTTCATCCCGATGTTACCTACGCCATGATGCATTGCTGGACCACGCGTGGCGATGACCGCCTGGATGGACCGGGTGCGCATCCGCGCCATCATCACTTCGCCGACCGCGCGGTCCATGACGTGATCGAGCGCGCCTGGCTGAAGCATTTTCTGGAAGGCTGGATTGCCCTCATGCCGCGCTCGGTGCTGTCGGAAGCCGCGGAATAGCGCGACCGTTGATGGGGAATGCCGAGGCCCGTCTTCGCCCTTCGGGCTGCGACGCGGCAGCCTTCGCTACCATGGGCTTGCCGAGCCGAAGCAGGCGTAGCCTGCGAAGGCTGGTGGAGCCAGGCGGGATCGAACCGCCGACCTCTTGCATGCCATGCAAGCGCTCTCCCAGCTGAGCTATGGCCCCAAAACCCGACGCGCCGTGGGGGGACGCGTGGTGCCCGACGACCCTGAACGAGTTCAGGGCCGATCTCAAGTCTCCTCGTCGCCTCCAACGTCCCCGATGATATCGGTGACGTCCTCGTCGCCCTCTTCCTCGTCGGCGATGAAGGTCGAATCGTCGTCATCATCGTCTTCGATGGTCTCGTCGATCTCGATGTCATCTTCCGATTCAGGGACCACGGCCTTGACCTTGCCGGTGTTTTCCTCGGCATCGGCCTCCTCGAGCGGCACCAGCTCTTCCGCCTCCATGGGCTCCGGCGCGGCTTCCGCCGTCGCTGCGGCCGCGGTCGCGCGCGCGGCGTCGCCACGGGCGCGCGGGGCCACCACCGGTGCGATCGGCACTACCTCGCCAGTATAGGGCGAGATCACCGGGTTCTTGTTGAGATCGTAGAACTTCTTGCCCGTGGTCGGGCAAATGCGTTTGGTTCCGAGATCGGATTTGGCCACGTGCGGAATCCTGGGAATTTTTCGAAAAACGGTGCTTCACTTGGCTAGTTGAGGCGCCGCTGTCAATAGCGCTTTGCGCGACTTCGCCAGTGGCGTGACGCCGCGCGGCCCATGTGATACCTGCCGCCGGCGTAGAGGACACAATCTTGACCCATTCAGCTCACCCCTTCCCGTTGCAAGCCAGCTTGAGCGGCCCCCTGGCCGGCAGGGTCCGCGTCCCCGGCGACAAGTCGATTTCACACCGCGCCTTGATCCTGGGTGCGCTCTCGGTCGGTGAAACCCGGATTTCGGGCCTGCTCGAGGGCGAAGACGTGCTCAATACCGCAAAAGCGATGCGCGCGCTGGGTGTCGAGGTGGAGCGGACGGGTGAATTCGCCTGGTCGATTCGCGGCGTCGGTGTCGGCGGGTTCGCCCAGCCGCCAGTTCCGCTCGATTTTGGCAATTCCGGCACCGGCTGCCGGCTGGCGATGGGGGCGGTCGCAGGTTGCCCGATCACGGCGGTCTTCGATGGCGACGCCTCGCTGCGCACGAGGCCGATGCGACGGGTGCTCGACCCCCTCGAATTGATGGGGGCGCGGGTCCTCGGGGACGAGCAGGGCGGCCGACTGCCGCTGACGCTCAGCGGCGCGCGCGACCCGCTGCCTGTCCTCTACCGTACGCCGGTGGCTTCCGCGCAGATCAAGTCGGCGGTGTTGCTGGCGGGACTTGCCGCGCCCGGCGCCACCACGGTGATCGAAACCGAGGCGAGTCGCGATCATACCGAACTGATGCTGAAGCATTTCGGCGCGCAGATCGTCTCGACCCGCGAAGGGCCGCATGGCCGCAGGATCACCCTTACCGGCCAGCCCGAACTGCATGGTGCCGACGTGGTGGTTCCGGCCGATCCGTCATCGGCGGCGTTCCCGATCGTGGCAGCCCTGATCGTCAAAGGATCCGATATCGCGCTGTCGGATGTGATGACCAACCCGCTTCGGACCGGACTGATGGCGACGCTGCGCGAAATGGGGGCCAAGATCGAAGAGAGTGACGGGCGGGGCGACGCCGGCGAGCCGATGGCGCAATTCCGCGTCCGCGCCTCGAAGCTTCACGGGGTCGAGGTGCCGCCGGAACGTGCGCCTTCGATGATCGACGAATATCTGGTGCTGGCGGTGGCCGCCGCCTTTGCCGAGGGCACCACCATCATGCGTGGCTTGCAGGAACTGCGGGTCAAGGAATCCGACCGGCTCGAGGCTACCGCCGCCATGCTGCGCGCCAACGGCGTCAAGGTCGAGATCGCCGGTAACGACATGATCGTCGAAGGCCGCGGCCACGTCCCCGGCGGCGGCCTCGTCGCCACCCACATGGATCATCGTATCGCCATGTCGGCGCTGGTAATGGGGCTTGCCTCCGACCAGCCGGTCAAGGTCGACGACACCAGCTTCATCGCCACCAGCTTTCCGGATTTCATCCCGATGATGCGCAGGCTAGGGGCGGTGTTTTCGTGAGGGAAGGGTGATGGCTGCTGCTTTCGACCGCGACGCGCTGCTGAGTGCCTTCGATCAGTTCGGCCGTGCCGCGGCGGTGGCAGGCACGAAGCTGCAGATCGCGGTCTACGGCGGCTCCGCGCTCATGTTGGCGAGCAATTTCCGGTTTGCCACCGAAGATGTCGATGTGTCCGAACTGGAGCATCCCCTGCCCGGATGGCTGGCAGGCGTGGTGAGCCGGCTGGCCAGAGAAAATGGCTGGCAGGACGATTGGTTCAACGACGGGGTCGCTTTTCACCTCAGTTCGCTTGCGGATCGCGCCCGCGATCATCTGGAGTTCGGGACGTTTCCACGCGACGCCAGCCCGGCAGGGCTTGTCGTTTCGGTTCCATCGGCAGACTATTTGCTCGCGTTGAAGCTGAAAGCCGCACGGATCAACGATCCGGTTCGCGGTGAAACGGAGCGGCTTGATATTCTGAATCTAATGAAAGTCGTGGGTATCTCGACAGCGGAAGACGCGATAGCCGTGCTCGGTCGCTACTTCCCGGTGAGCGCCGCTTCCTCCGAGAAGCAGCGTTTTCTGTTGCGCAACATGAATCGCAAGGGAGGAGTCGATGCGCCCAAATACCCTCGCTGAGGCCGTTGAATGGATACAAGGCGGCGCGGCACGCGAAGTTGTCCTTGCCGAATTCGTCGACACCTTTGACCTGGCCAAGACCGATCGGGATCGCTATGCCTCGATCGAGTGCGAGCCGCAATTGACCGGCGATGGCCAGTTGGATGCGCTGGTGGGTGCGATCGCCGAATATCTCGCAAAACAACGCCGGCTGGGCCGCGTTCCGCATTGGGCCACCGATCCAGCCCGCTATCTATCCAGTCCATGGTTTACGACGGCCGCGCCGTCAGATGCCATGCGCGAATACCTGACCTTCAGCAGCCCCGGCGAATTCGCGTCGCGCAACATCTTCACCGAAGAACGCCCGCTGCGGCGAGCCCGCAGCCCCCATCCAGCCAATCCGTAAGGTTAGCATGATCATCGCCATCGACGGACCGGCCGCCTCCGGCAAGGGCACGCTCGGCAAGCGGATCGCCCACCATTACGGCTATCGTCACCTCGATACCGGCGTAATCTACCGCGCGGTGGCCAAGGCGCTGCTCGATGCCGGCGCCGATCTGACCGACGAGGCGCTCGCGGTCGCCGCCGCCATGGAACTCGATCCTGAAAAATTCGGCAATCCGGTGCTGAAGGGCCAGGCGATCGGCGAGGCCGCCTCGGTGGTTTCCTCGATTCCGCGGGTGCGCGAGGTGCTGGTCGATTTTCAGCGCCATTTCGCAGCCGGGCCGCCTGGCGCGGTGCTGGATGGCCGTGATATCGGCACCGTGATCTGTCCCGACGCCGATGTGAAGATTTTCGTCGTCGCCGACCCGCGGGTTCGGGCCCGCCGCCGCACCCTTGAGGCGAGGGCCCGTGGCGAGGACGCCGACGAGGCCATGGTGCTGGCCGATATCCTCAGGCGAGACGAACGCGACCAGAACAGGGCCACGGCGCCCCTGAAGCGGGCTCCGGATGCTCACTTGCTCGATAACTCGCAGTTGGATATAGAAGGCGGCGTCCGGGCCGCCATCGACATTGTCGAGGCCGTCCGAGCGGGCCGGCAACGGGTTTGAACCCATCGCCGTCATTGGAGGAAAGCCCGCTCCAGGCTTCGAGATCGATCAACTCGTTTCAGGCTCCGGATAAAATCAACGGATCGAACGTGCAGGCATGCTGCCGGCCCGCTGTTGCGCTTGTCGCACGCAGCGGTCGTCAGGGGTTGCGGACCCTTGGCACCTGCCGCGCGATCCGCCCTCAACCCGAATGGCCGGCGATACCGCATCTGGAGAACAAATGGCTTCGACTGCTTCTTCTTATAATCCTACCCGCGACGATTTCGCCGCGATGCTCGACGAGTCCTTTGCCGGCGGCAACCTGCAGGAAAGCTCGGTCATCAAGGGCAAGGTAGTTGCAATTGAAAAGGACATGGCCGTCATCGATGTCGGCCTCAAGACCGAAGGCCGCGTGGCGCTGCGCGAATTCGCAGGACCCGGCCGCGAAAGCGAAATCAAGGTCGGTGACGAGGTCGAGGTCTTTCTCGACCGTATCGAAAATGCGCTCGGCGAGGCCGTGCTGTCGCGCGACAAGGCGCGCCGCGAGGAGAGCTGGGGCAAGCTCGAGAAGGCGTTCAACAACAACGAGAAGGTGCACGGGGTCATCTTCAACCAGGTCAAGGGTGGCTTCACCGTCGATCTCGACGGCGCGGTCGCGTTCCTGCCGCGCTCACAGGTCGATATCCGTCCGATCCGTGACGTTGCTCCGCTGATGAACAATTCGCAGCCGTTCCAGATCCTCAAGATGGATCGCCGCCGCGGCAACATCGTGGTGTCGCGGCGCACCGTGCTGGAGGAGACCCGGGCCGAGCAGCGCCAGGAACTGGTGCAGAATCTCGAGGAAGGCCAGGTCATCGACGGCGTGGTCAAGAACATCACGGATTACGGGGCGTTCGTCGATCTAGGCGGCATCGATGGCCTTCTGCACGTCACCGATATCGCCTGGCGCCGGGTCAACCACCCGACCGAAGTCTTGACGATCGGCCAGACCGTGAAGGTCAAGATCATCAAGATCAACCACGAGACCCACCGCATCTCGCTCGGCATGAAGCAGTTGCTGGACGATCCGTGGCAGGGCATCGAGGCGAAGTATCCGCTCAACGCGCGCTTCACTGGCCGCGTCACCAACATCACCGACTACGGCGCATTCGTCGAGCTGGAGCCGGGTATCGAAGGCCTGATCCACGTCTCGGAAATGTCGTGGACCAAGAAGAACATGCATCCCGGCAAGATCGTTTCGACCTCGCAGGAGGTCGAAGTTCAGGTGCTTGAAGTCGATTCGGTCAAGCGCCGGATTTCACTTGGTCTCAAGCAGACCATGCGCAATCCCTGGGAAGTGTTCGTCGAAAAATTCCCGGTCGGATCGACGGTCGAAGGCGAGGTCAAGAACAAGACCGAGTTCGGTCTCTTTCTCGGCCTCGAGGGCGACGTCGACGGCATGGTCCATCTGTCGGATCTCGACTGGAAGCTGCCGGGTGAGCAGGTGATCGACAACTTCAAGAAGGGCGACATGGTCAAGGCCGTGGTGCTCGATGTCGATGTCGAGAAGGAGCGCATCTCGCTCGGTGTCAAGCAGCTCGAGGGCGACCCGTTCGCCGAGCCGGGCGACGTCAAGAAGGGCGCGGTCGTGACCTGCGAAGTGCTCGAGGTCAAGGAAAGCGGCATCGAGGTCAAGATCGCCGGCACCGACTTCACCACCTTCATCAAGCGGTCGGAACTCGCCCGCGACCGCAACGACCAGCGCGCCGAGCGCTTTGCCGTCGGCGAGAAGGTCGATGCGCGGGTGATCCAGTTCGACAAGAAGGCCCGCAAGGTGCAGGTCTCGATCAAGGCGCTGGAAGTCGCCGAGGAGAAGGAGGCCATCGCACAATATGGCTCCTCCGATTCGGGCGCGACCCTGGGCGACATTCTCGGCACCGCGCTGAAGCAGCGCGGCGACAAATAGGCTCTCGGCTTACGTCAGGACCAGGTGGGCTCCGGTTTCGACCGGAGCCCTCTTTGTTCATCCCCCAAATTCAGGTTTGCTCGTCATAGCCACGCAGGTCACGGGCATCCCCGTGTTTCCGCACAAGCCCAAAACGTGGCTGACCGGGACCAGCCCGCCCGCACGGGCTAACCCCCGGGGCCTTGCTTTCTTCATATTGCAGCGAAATTGATGTAATGGGGACACGGCCTGTTAGGGCCGGGCAGGCAGACCCGGCGAAATCCCTGAAGGGCCGATCCCGGGAGAATTTCGATGTCGCTGGATTCAGATGTGATCGTCGACCGCCGCAGGATACGCCGCAAGCTGACATTCTGGCGCGTGGTTGCCGCATTGGCCGTAATCGCAGCGATCGCCGTCGTCGGGATGACGGTGACGCCAGCCGGGCGTGGCGCGTTCACGAACGCCGGTTCGATCGCCCGCATCAACATCGAAGGTTTGATCCGCAGCGACCAGGATCGCGTCGAAGCGCTGGACCGGCTGGCCAATTCGAAGGCCGCGGCCGTCATCGTGCACATCAATTCGCCGGGTGGCACCACGGCCGGCTCCGAGCAGCTCTACGACGCGCTGGTCCGGTTGAAGGCGAAGAAGCCACTGGTCGTAGTCGTCGAGGGGCTGGCGGCCTCCGGCGGCTACATCACGGCGATTGCGGCCGACCACATCGTCGCCCAGCAGACTTCGCTGGTCGGTTCGATCGGCGTGCTGTTCCAGTTCCCGAATTTCACCGACCTGCTCAAGACCGTCGGCGTCAAGGTCGAGGAAGTGAAATCGTCGCCCCTGAAGGCCGCGCCCAATGGCTATGAGCCGACCAGTCCGGAAGCGCGCGCGGCGCTGGATTCGCTGGTGAAGGATTCCTATGCGTGGTTTCGCGGGCTGGTGAAGCAACGTCGCGGCATGGACGATACGCTGCTCGACACGGTGGCCGACGGACGGGTCTTCACCGGTCATCAGGCCATCGATCTCAAGCTGGTCGACCAGCTCGGCGATGAGAAAACCGCGATAGCCTGGCTGGTCGCTCAGAAGGGCGTGAAGAGCGATCTGCCGGTGCGTGATTTCAACCTGCAGCCGCGCTTCGGCGACCTGACTTTCCTGCGTACCGCGGCTTCCATCACGCTCAATGCGCTCGGATTGGGGTCGATTGCGCGCCAGGTCGAGCAGGCCGGCGTGGTGCAGGCGGCTGATCGCCTCAACCTCGATGGCATGCTGGCGTTATGGCAGCCGCCGGGCAACAATTGAATCGGGCAAATCGGGCTTCGAGGCGGTCTTCCCGCATTGCGGGTATTGTCACAATTCCCGACTGGACTGTCTGTCGCGCCTTTTCGCGCCGCGCAATTTCATTTAGCGACTTGACAGTTCAAGGTATTTTCACGGAAATGGGCCTCCGCACTTTCGGGTCCCAGTCTAGATGATCAAATCCGAACTCGTTCAGCGCATCGCCGAACACAACCCGCATCTCTATCAGAGGGATGTGGAGAACATTGTAAATGCGATTCTCGATGAAATCGTTGCGGCTCTGGCGCGGGGCGATCGCGTCGAACTGCGTGGTTTCGGCGCTTTTTCGGTGAAGCACCGTCCGGCCCGTGCCGGACGCAATCCGCGCACCGGGGCGCATGTGCCGGTGGATCAGAAGAGCGTGCCGTTTTTCAAGACCGGCAAGGAAATGCGCGAACGGCTGAACCGCGACGGTGGGGCGCCGGAAGCCGGCGCCTGAGCGGGCAGCGCCGCGCCAGTTCGTCCGTAGCGGATCGCGGCATATCTTCCCGACGATCTCCATCAAGGCGAGAGATGGTCATGCGAAAATTGTTCACGGCCGTGGTCGTCATTCCGCTCGGCGTGATCTTCATCGTCTTCGCCGTCGCCAATCGCCATCTGGTGACGGTGTCGTTCGATCCGTTCAATTCCAGCGATCCGTCGATCGCGGTCAGGCTGCCGCTGTTCGTGGTCATCATCGCGGTGGCGATTCTGGGAGTTGCGGCGGGCGGTTCCGCAACCTGGTTCCGGCAGCGCCGTTGGCGCCGCGCGGCGCGCCAGCATGAGGCCGATGCGCGGCAGGCGCGAAGGGAATTGGCCGACCTGCGTGCGACGGAAGCGACCTCGCGGTACGACCCGCAGCGGCTTCCGGCTCTGCCGCAGGCGAGCGGCTACGGGTTCGCGGGGCGAGACAAGCAGGGCGCGACGTTGTAGAACCCGGCCCGCGACGCCTCGCTCAGAGCCCCGCCCCAACAACCCGTATTCGACCATGCCGCTGATCGTCAAAATTTGTGGCCTGTCCACGCCGGAGACCCTGGATACGGCGCTGCAATCCGGCGCCGACATGGTTGGATTCGTGTTCTTTCCACCTTCGCCCCGTCATATCGGCCTTCAGACCGCGCGCGAACTCGGCCAGCGGGCGAAAGGCCGCGCCGTCAAGGTGGCGCTCACGGTCGATGCGGACGACGCGACGCTCGCCAACATCGTCGAGACCCTGCGGCCGGATATTCTGCAGCTTCACGGCCGGGAAACCATGGCGCGGCTGCGCGACATCAAGCAGGCCTACGGACTGCCGGTGATCAAGGCCATGGCGGTCGAAACCCCGAGCGATCTGCTGCCGTTGTCCGGCTATGCCGCGGTGGCCGACCGCATCCTGTTCGACGCGCGCGCCCCCAAGGGAGCCACCCGGCCCGGCGGGCTTGGCGCGGCATTCGATTGGCATGTGCTGGAGAACCTCGAGCTCGCGGTTCCATTCATGGTCTCTGGCGGCCTCACCCGCGAAAATGTCGCAGCCGCGGTTGGTCTCACCCGCGCCGGCGGCGTCGACGTCTCCTCGGGCGTGGAGCGCGCGCCCGGCGTCAAGGATCCCGAGATGATCGAAGCGTTCATTCGCACCGCGCGCGCAATTAATCAGGACGCCTCGCCGGCCGTGGCGGGCGATCGATGATCAGGACATTTCGCCCGACAGGTATGGATGGCCGGATTGCACCCGGCGATGATGAAAGGTCGTGATGAGCCCGGCATTGCCCAATTCCTTCCGCAGCGGTCCCGACGAACGTGGACATTTCGGCATTTTTGGCGGACGCTTTGTCGCGGAAACGCTGATGCCGCTGATCCTCGACCTGGAGCAGGCCTACGCCGCCGCCAAGGCCGATCCCGCATTCCAGGCGGAGATGAACGGATATCTGAAGGACTATGTCGGCCGGCCGTCGCCGCTTTATTTTGCCGAACGGCTGACCGAACATCTCGGCGGCGCCAGGATCTACCTCAAGCGCGAGGAGCTCAACCACACCGGTTCGCACAAGGTCAACAACGTGCTGGGCCAGATCATGATGGCGCGGCGAATGGGCAAGAAGCGCATCATCGCCGAGACCGGCGCCGGCCAGCATGGTGTTGCCACCGCGACCCTGTGCGCGCGGTTCGGGCTCGACTGCGCGGTCTATATGGGCGCGGTCGATGTCGAACGGCAGCAGCCCAATGTCATCCGCATGGAAATGCTGGGCGCCAAGGTGATCCCGGTGCAATCGGGAACGCGCACGCTGAAGGATGCGATGAACGAGGCGCTGCGCGACTGGGTCACCAACGTGCACAACACCTTCTACTGCATCGGCACCGTGGCGGGTCCGCATCCCTATCCGATGATGGTACGCGATTTCCAGTCGATCATCGGGATCGAGACGCGCGCGCAGATGCAGGCCGCCGAAGGCCGCCTGCCGGACTCGCTGATTGCCTGCATCGGCGGCGGCTCCAACGCGATGGGGCTGTTTCATCCCTTCCTCGATGATCCCGGCGTTGCGATTTTCGGCGTCGAGGCCGCCGGCCACGGGCTGACGCAATTGCACGCGGCCTCGATCGCGGGCGGCCGTCCCGGCGTGCTGCACGGCAACCGCACCTATCTCTTGATGAATGACGACGGCCAGATCCAGGATGCACACTCGATTTCGGCAGGGCTGGACTATCCGGGCATCGGACCGGAACATTCCTGGCTCCACGAGACCGGCCGGGTGACCTATCTGTCCGCGACCGACGATGAGGCGCTGGCGGCGTTCCAGTTGCTGTCGCGGCTCGAAGGCATCATCCCGGCGCTCGAGCCCGCGCACGCCATCGCCCGGGTGATCGAACTCGCGCCGCAACGACCGAGGGACCATCTGATGGTGGTCAATCTGTCCGGCCGCGGCGACAAGGACGTGCCACAGGTCGGCGACATCCTGAAGGGCAGGAAGAAGTGAGCGACGAACGCCAGTATGGCACAGCCGGTGCCGCCCCATGACCAGCCGCATCGACGCCCGCTTTGCCGAGCTGAAACGTCAGGGCCGATCGGCCTTCGGCACCTTCCTGATGGCGGGCGACCCCGATCCCGCGACCTCGCTCGCCATCATCAAGGCGCTGCCGTCAGCCGGCGCCGACCTTATCGAGATCGGCATGCCGTTCACCGACCCGATGGCCGACGGTCCGTCGATTCAGGCTGCCGGGCTGCGCGCCCTGAAGGCCGGCATGACCCTGAGGAAAACGCTGGAGATGGTGCGCGGCTTTCGCGCGCAGGACAATGCGACGCCGCTGGTGCTGATGGGCTATTACAATCCGATCTACATCTATGGCGTCGATCGCTTTCTCGTCGATGCGAAATCCGCCGGCGTCGACGGCCTGATCATCGTCGATCTGCCGCCGGAGGAGGATAGCGAACTGTGCCTGCCGGCGATGCGCGCCGGGCTCAATTTCATCCGGCTGGCGACGCCGACCACCGACGACCGGCGCCTGCCCGCGGTGCTCGCCAACACCTCGGGCTTTGTCTACTACGTTTCCATCACCGGCATCACCGGCAGCGCCGGCGCCGATTCCGGCCTCGTCGGCGAGGCCGTCGCGCGCATCAAGCGCCATACCGATCTGCCGGTCTGCGTCGGCTTCGGCATCCGCACGCCGCAGACGGCCCGCGCCGTCGCCGGGCGCGCGGATGGCGCGGTGGTCGGCACCGCGCTGGTCGATGCCTTGCGCAACAGCCTCGATCCCGAAGGCCGTGCGACGGCCGGCACGGTGGGCGCCGTGGCCGATCTCGCCGCGGCGCTGGCACAGGGTGTGCGTGGCGCCAAACAGGCTGCGGAATAAGCCACAATTGTGATGAAGACAGACCGCGGATGGCAGCTTGTCGGGCCTCGCCGGGGCCGCCATATAGTTCGATGATCGCCTTGATAGCGATTCGGAGCGAACCATGAATTGGCTCACCAATGTCGTCCGGCCAAAAATCCGCAACATCCTGCGGCGCGAGACGCCGGAGAATCTGTGGATCAAATGCCCGGATTCCGGACAGCTCGTGTTCTACAAGGACGTCGAGGCCAACCAGTTCGTCATCCCCGGATCGAACTATCACATGCGCATGGGCGCGGTGGCGCGGCTGAAATCGATCTTCGACAACGAAACCTGGTTCGACGTGGCGCTGCCCGACGTGACCGCCGATCCCCTCAAGTTTCGTGACGAGCGCCGCTATGCCGACCGCATCAAGGACGCCCGCGCCAAGACCGGACTGAACGATGCCATCAAGGTCGGCTATGGCAAGCTCGAAGGTGCGGCCGTCGTCATCGCGGTGCAGGATTTCGATTTCATGGGCGGCTCGCTCGGCATGGCCGCCGGCGAAGCGATCGTGCGCGGGCTTGAACTCGCGGTCGAGAAGAAGGCGCCGTTCATCGTGTTCGCGGCCTCCGGTGGTGCCCGCATGCAGGAGGGCATCCTGTCGCTGATGCAGTTGCCGCGCACCACGGTTGCCGTGCAAATGCTGCGCGAGGCAAAGCAGCCCTATATCGTGGTGCTGACCAATCCAACCACCGGCGGCGTCACCGCCTCCTACGCCATGCTGGGCGATGTACAGATTGCCGAGCCCGGTGCGCTGATCGGCTTTGCCGGTGCACGCGTGATCGAACAGACCATTCGCGAGAAACTGCCGGAAGGGTTTCAGCGCGCCGAGTATCTCAAGGACCATGGCATGATCGACATGGTGGTGCACCGTCACGACCTGCGCCCGACGCTGGCGCGGCTGTGCCGGCTTTTGACCAAATCACCGGCGCCGGAAGCGGCGTCGAAGCCTGCCCTGCCGGTGGTGACGCCGGCCCAGATCCTGTCGGAAGCGGACGTTGCGCCCGCAGCACCGCACGCGTGAGCCGTCCCGCGGCAGAGCGTTCGCCGCTGCGCGAATTGATCGCGCGGCTGTCCGCGCTGCATCCCCGGAGTATCGACCTCGACCTGGCGCGGATGCTGCGCCTGCTCGACCGGCTCGACCATCCCGAACGCAAGCTGCCGCCGGTGATTCACGTCGCCGGTACCAATGGCAAGGGTTCGACCATCGCCTATCTGCGGGCGATTCTGGAAGCGGCGGGGTTGCGTGTCCACGCCTATACCTCGCCCTACCTCGTGCGGATCAACGAATGCTACCGGATCGGCCGGCCCGGCGGCGGCCGGCTGGTCGGTGACGACGAACTGCGGAGCGCACTGGAGCATTGCGAAGCGGCCAATTCCGGCCTGCCGGTCACGATCTTCGAAATCGAAACGGCAGCGGCATTTTGCCTGTTCGCGCAGCATCCGGCCGACGTGGTGCTGCTGGAAGTCGGCCTCGGCGGCCGGCTCGACGCCACCAATGTGATCGATACGCCGCTCGCCGCCGTGATCACGCCGATCAGCATGGATCACACCGAGTTTCTCGGCGATACGCTTGCCCGGATTGCCGCCGAAAAGGCCGCCATCATCAAGCGCGGCATCCCCGTCATCTGCGCCGAACAGGCCGCCGAGGCGATGGGTGTGATCGAGCAGCAGGCCCGATCTGAGCACGCCGCATTGCATGCCGCCGGACAGCAATGGCATGTCAATGTCGAGCGCGGACGGCTGGTCTATCAGGATGATCGCGGCCTGATGGATCTGGCGGCGCCGCGGCTGTTCGGACGGCACCAATTCGACAATGCGGGCCTGGCCATTGCCACACTGCGCGCGCTGGATGCGTTCAGGATCGATGCTGCAGCGTACGAGGCCGGGATTGTCGCTGCCGAATGGCCGGCCCGGATGCAACGCATCGGCGGCGGCGCGCTGGTGGACCAGGCGCCGCCGGGCTGCGAGATCTGGCTCGACGGGGGACACAATGCCGAGGGCGGACGTGTCGCTGCTGCAGCGCTCGGCGATCTGGAAGAGCGGGTATCGCGGCCACTGGTGGTGATCGCCGGCATGATGGCCAATAAGGATGCCGGCGCGTTTCTCGCCAATTTCGCCGGGTTGACCCGCCATGTCATGGCGGTGCGAATCCCCGGCCGCGACCAGGCGATGCCGCCGGAGCGGTTAGCCGATGCAGCGCGTCGTCTCGGCATGCGGGTGGAGATTTCAGAAAGCGTCGAAGCGGCACTGCACGCGCTGGCGGCACTTGCCTATGAGGTGCCGCCACGCATCCTGATC
Source organism: Bradyrhizobium sp. (assembly GCA_036273255.1). GTDB lineage: Bacteria > Pseudomonadota > Alphaproteobacteria > Rhizobiales > Xanthobacteraceae > Bradyrhizobium. The sequence goes on along the minus strand of DASUIA010000008.1, from coordinate 3,190 downwards.
ACGGGCTCGCTGCATCTCGCCGGCCACGTGCTCGCCGTCAACGGCACGCCGCCGGGATAATCCGGCTGCCGCGGCAAGAGCACGCCCCGGCTCCCCGGCCGCGCATTATCCTAAGCAAATGGGCCACGGATTTCTCCGTTCGTGGGACAAAAAGAGTACACACTGATCAATTGCATTTTTGAGCCGATTCGTGCAATTCACTAGACGCGAATTGCAGGAACTCGCCATGAACGCTGATGACTTTAAGCATTCCAAAACTGGAATATTGGTCCCTACAATCAAAGGGTTAGCCTTCATGCCGAATCCGTTACCGCCTCCACCGCTGGATTTGGCCCCACTTCTCCCAACCGTGGCCCGCGCAACCAAAGCGTTGGGGGAGCTAAGCGGCATCGGCCGGACCCTGCAGAATCCCCATCTCCTGATCCGTCCCTTCATGAGAAGGGAGGCTGTTGCCTCGTCGAAAATCGAGGGAACAGTAACGACGCTTACCGAGCTTTTCTTGTTCGAAGTGGGCCAGGATAAATCTCCCGCCCCCGGGGATGCGAGAGAAGTTTTCAATTACGTCCGGGCGCTCGATTTCGCCCTAAACCAACTCGATACACTCCCTATTTCTTCGCGCCTTATCAAAGAGACACATAAGATACTACTGAGCCGCGTCGAGAAGCACCGCGGTTCCGCGATCGTGCCCGGTGAGTTTAGATCTGACCAGAACTGGATTGGCGCTCGCGTAATAGAGAACGCCCGTTATGTTCCGCCGCCGCCTATCCAAGCCGCGGAAGCAATGTCTGACCTAGAAAAATACATCAATGGAATGGGCAATGATCTGCCCCTAGTGATCAATCTCGCACTAATCCACTATCAATTTGAAGCGATTCATCCATTCCCCGACGGGAATGGGCGCGTTGGCCGGTTACTTCTCCCGCTAATTCTATGCGAGCAGAAAGAGCTATCCCAACCCTTGCTTTACCTCAGCGCGTACTTCGAAAAACATTATCAGGACTATATCGACCGAATGCTCAACATAAGTAAGCACGGCCTGTGGGAAAGCTGGATAGAGTTTTTCCTGCAGGGAGTCGAGGAAACCTGCTTAGACGCGGTCAAAATGGCGCAACGATTGCTCGATCTACAGACGCAGTATCGCGAGAAAATACAAGAGGCGCGGTCATCTGCCCTTCTCGGACGCCTGATTGATCTGCTTTTTGAACACCCCGCCATTACGGTGCCCTACGCCGCAGAACGACTAGGAGTTACCTATAATGCGGCGAAGAACAATGTTGAGCGCCTAGTAGGCCACCAAATCTTGCGACCGGCCTCTGGCGAGTACCGCCCAAAATTCTTCTTTGCCGACGCCATCATGGAAATCATGGCTTAAGCTTTGACTTTCTTGCGGCAGTTTTTTGAGCTGCTGGCGGCGAGGCTTGTGCGGCTCCGGCGTTTGATTCGTTGGGTTACGTCAAGAACGATCCTCGGTCGCGCTGTTTATAACCGAAGTTATGGACGTCGTTATCCCCCAGAAACACCGGAAAGCCCGCAAAACATGGGGAACGGCCTCCCCGAATCCTTGCTAATCAGCCATGACTCACCGAGAGTCTGATTCGTCAGAAGCGCGGGACCGATCTACTTTTTCGACGGCGGATCGGTCCTGCTCCACTTCTGGCTAGGCGATCTCACCCAGTTGGGTGGGGGACCAGCAAACGGCTCGTTGGGGCACCCCTTCGGGCCGTTTGTCTTTCGATGGGCTAGCGCCCCTACGATAGGAAGAATCCTATTCCTGATTTGCCGCGGCTGTAAACCGATGGTTTAGTCGGTACCCGCAACACACACGCCGACATTGTCACGCGGTACCACACTACCCGATCATAATTCAGTCCGAAACGACAACGGCCGGCTGTTCGCCGGCCGCTCGATCCGACTATTCGTGCAGCGAAGCTCACACTGCAGCGGTGATCCACTGCTGCAGCTTCTGCTTCGGCGCTGCGCCGACCTGGCGCGAGGCCATCTCGCCGCCCTTGAAGATCATCAGAGTGGGGATCGACATCACGCCGTATTTCGAGGCCGTCTTCGGGCTCTCGTCGACATTCAGCTTGACGATCTTGACCTTGTCGCCCATCGCGCCGGAAATCTCGTCGAGCGCGGGGGCGATCATGCGGCAGGGGCCGCACCATTCGGCCCAGAAATCGACCACGACCGGGCCGGTCGCCTTGAGCACCTCAGCGTCGAAATTGGCGTCAGAAACCTTGCCAACGGCCATCGGAATACCTCGTTCGGTTCGGGTGGAATGCGCGGCTGTCTGAGAATCGCGCCGGGATCATAGGGCCAACCTATGAACGCGACCCGGCCGGGTCAAGCTCGCTCCTGTCAGGCGATACTGGCGGCCAGTTGCGCGTCCAGTGCAGGGGCCGAAATCTCCATCAATTCAGGTGTTTCGGTCCATAGCAGGGCGGCGCGGACCGGCTGATCCGGGTAAAGTCTCGCAAGCACCGCGCGGTAGAGCGCGAGTTGGCGGACATAGCCGGACGGAGCGTCGGCCTCCCGCCTGGGTGGAGCGTGGTTGGTCTTGTAGTCGACGATCAGAACCTCGCTCGGGGTCACCACCAGCCGGTCGATTTGCCCGGAAACCAGCGCCTTGGCCCGACCGGGCCGCTCCAGCCGCCCGACGATCGAGACCTCGGGGCGGCTGCCGGGTGCGAATACCGGACCAAAACGGGGGTCCTCGACCAGGCCGAGTACCAGCCGGGCCAGCGCCATGCGCTCGTCCTCAGTCCAATCCCCGGCGTTGCGGGCGAGATATCCGGTCGCCGCGTCGCGACGGCGTTCGATGGCAAGTTCCGGCAAGGATTGCAGCAACCGGTGGACCAGAGTACCGCGCTGCAAGGCGCGCGCGCGCGTTCGCAAGGTCTCCTCGGTATGTCGCCGGGGAGCCATGCTTTCGACCGGATAGGACGGACGCAACAGGTTGTCGGCGGAAGTTTCCGGAGCCGCCTCGGCGCGCAGCCAGGACGGCAGCGCGGTCGGCGCCGTCGGGACAGGACCGGCCGCCGCCGCTTCGGTCGGAGCGGTCGCATCCTCCGCCCGCGTATAGCGCGTGATCGTGCCGGCCGGCGTTTCGAGTCGCTGCGCCGGCATTCCGGAGCGCTCCAGCCCTTTGGCGATCAAATCGTACCAGCAGCATTTGCGGATCGAACCTATG
>DASUIA010000007.1:0-21411 GCA_036273255.1 Bradyrhizobium sp. | reverse complement strand
ATCCGACGCAGGATATCGATAAAGGCGAGTTGCGCCTGCTGTCGCTGACCGAGGGCCCCAAGAAGTGCCGCCCGCTCGATTTCCATAGCGGCGTCGCCCGCGGCGGGCGCCGCCGCGAGCAGATCATCGAGCTGCCGCAGCCGCAATTGCTGCGCCAGCCGGGGAGCCCAGCCGCGAACCTCGCCGGTCGTGTCAGGCAACAAGGGCGCCGCGTTCTGGTTCAGTCCGGTCACGATTTCGGCTGGTCCGGGTGGGCGTTGGGGCTATGAGCGGTTTTCCACGACCGCACTATCCGCTGATTCGCCGCCGGCGCGTATCAGCTAATTTCGGCCGCTTTCGCGGCCCGCACGCGACATTGCTGAATGTTTCCGGGCCCCCATGATTGAAACGGCCGGCCACGACCGCGACAAGACTTTGTTTACCAAGAATCTTCATGGTTCGGTTACCATCACCGAGCCGAGGCGCAAATCCATGACCACACCCGCATTGGCCGCCCGAAGCCCGGCCGCCGAGCAGGCCGCTTCCGCCGCGGCCAACTGGCTCCGGATCGGTCAGGAACATTACGGCGCACGTCGCAACGACGCCGCCATCGCCGCCTATCAATGCGGGCTTGCTGCAGCCGCTGCCAAGCTCTCCGGACAGATACCGACCACGACGATTTCGGAGTTGCATTCCCATCTCGGCAACGCCTGGATGGTGCGCGGCGACCTCGAGCAGGCGGCCGAAAGCTACAAGGCTGCATTGCGCTTGGCGCCCGAACTGACGTCGTGCTGGTGCAATCTGGGCAACGTACACGTCAAGACCGGCAAAGCCCGGGAAGCGGTCGCGTTCTATCTTCAGGCCCTGAGAACCAATCCGTCCCACTGGGCATCGCGCACCAATCTGGTTCAAGCCCTGATCGCCACCCGGCAATATTTGATCGCAAGGGCGATGCTGCTGGAGTTGATCGGCGAGCGGCCGCAGGACGGCGCGATCCGGCATCAGCTCGGCAAGGTTCACTATGAGCTGAACGAGGCGGAATCGGCGGTCGAATGTTTCGAGCAGGCGATCGCGCTCAATCCGCGCGATGCCGACAGCCTGTACTGGCTCGGCGGCATCAGGCAGGGACGAGGTGAGACCGAAGCGGCGCGGGCCGTCTACGCGCAGGCCGCGGCAATCCAGCCTTTGATCCGGCGGCCGGCCATCAAGTCGCCGGCGGATTTTCGGGTGCTCGCGCTGTACGCGCCGTTCGGCGGCAACACGCCGACCGAATATCTGTTCAAGAATGCGGCCTACGATACCGACACCCTCGCATTGTTCGAGTCGAACGCCTACGGCGCCGAGGCCTTCAGGCAGGGCATTCAGGTGGTCGTCAACCTGATCTCGGACGTGGATCAGGCCGCAGCGATTCTGCCACTGGCCGGCGATCTGGTCGAAGCGTTGGGCAAGCCGACCGTCAACCATCCCCGCAAAATCCTGCGGACGACCCGTGACGCCGTCGCAGATTTGCTGGCCGACATACCTGGCTGCCGCATTCCGAAGATCGTGCGCCAGAAGGCCGGCACCGCACTGTCCGTCGAGAACGTGCAGGCCGCCTTTCCGTCAGCACCCGCCATCCTGGCCCGGCCGGTCGGAACCCATGGCGGCGACGATTTTGAAAAGATCGATGGCGCGGCCGAACTCGCGACATACCTGATGCAACCTGCCGATACCGACCGTTATTTCATCGAATACGCGGACTATCGCTCCGCGGACGGATATTTCCGGAAGTATCGCTTCATCTTCGTCGACGACCAGATCCTGCCATACCATCTTGCGATCGCCGACGGCTGGAAGGTGCATCACGTCAACACCGACATGGCCAATCAGTCATGGATGCAACAGGAAGAGGCGGCGTTCCTGGGTGATCCGGCCGTCGTCTTCAATGCGGGCCATTACCGCGCGCTCGAGCAGATCCGCCAGCGCATCGGCCTTGAATATTTCGGCATCGATTGCGCTCTGGACGTCGGTGGAAATCTCGTGGTGTTCGAGGTCAATGCCTCGATGCTGGTCCATGACGACAACAGGGAATTCCCCTACAAGGACCCGGCTGTCCGCCGCATCAAATCGGCCTTCGATGCGATGCTGGCAAAGCTCGCGGCCTCCGGCGACTAGAATCATGACTGCGCATCGAGCGGCCTCGTGGTTCGAGACGCGCGGCGTTGCCGCGCTCCTCACCATGAGGGTCTGAGAGACCTCATCCAGAGGAGCCGCGCTGTTGCGCGGCGTCTCGAAGGATGAAGCCGCGGCGCTCAGTCTCAAGCCGTTTTGGCCTGATGCAGCTCCTGCACCTGCAACATCGCTTTCAGGGTGCTTTCGCTCAAGCGTCCCTGCGGCTGCTGCGGCTTTCTTTCGGCACCCTCGACCGGCACAGAATTCTCGGGCACCGGTGCCTGACCGGCCGGTGCGGGCGGCTCGCCCGATTCAAAGGCCGTTACCGCGCCGGTGTCGTCGACGCCATACGCGCCGTGCATCCGGATGCGGCTCTTTCGCGGCTCGATCTTCCTTGGCTTCGGCTGCGGCGCATAGACGATCGGCGGCAGCATATGATGGTGTGACATGATCAATCTCCATAGCGATTGCCCAAACGCACACAAGCAGCCCTGCCCTCTGCAAAAGCAAATCCCAGGCCAGAAAATTTCCGTTGGAAATCAATCCATTTGTCGCGTCGTGAAAGCCATCCCGGCAAGATTTGCCCGGAATGAAATTGACCTGCTCTGAAAAAAGGCGGTCACGGGGCGCCGGCTATTTCGCGGTGGAGTCCTTTGACAGCAGCGCGATCGCCTCCTGTACGGTGGTCATGAATTGAGCCGGGAAGATAATGGTGGAATTCTTCTCGACCGAGATTTCCGCCATGGTCTGCAGCGTGCGGAGCTGCAGGGCCACCGGATGCTGGGTGATGATGTCGGCGGCCTCGCCGAGTTTCACCGCCGCCTGGTATTCGCCCTCGGCGGCGACGATCTTGGCGCGGCGTTCGCGTTCGGCCTCGGCTTCCTTGGCCATCGCGCGCTGCATGTTGTCCGGCAGGGTGATATCCTTGATCTCGACCGCCGTGACCTGCGTGCCCCATGGCTCGGTATGCTGGTCGATAACGTTCTTGATCTGGTCATTGATGCTGGAAGTGTCCGAAAGTAGCTGATCGAGGCTGAAGCGTCCCACCACATTGCGCACGGTGGTCTGGCTGATCTGGTTGATCGCGTTGTAGACGTTCTCGATCGCGATCACGGCCTTCTCCGGATCGGTGATGTGATAATAGGCGACCGCCGCGATGTCGATCGACACATTGTCCTTGGTGATGATCTTTTGCGACGGGATCTGCATGGTGACGGTGCGCAGCGAGACCCGCACCATCTGCTGAATGGGAACGAAGATCAGCGTCAGCCCCGGACCGCGCACGCCTTCGAACTTGCCGAGGAAAAACACCACGCCGCGTTCATACTGCCTCAACACCCGAGCCGAGCCGAGGGTGTAAAGAATGGCCGCAACGACAAGAATCGAGATCAGGCCCATCGTGTCCTCATCGGTTGTCTTCGCCCCGACCGGCTGACGCTCCATCCCCGTCGCGATCACCTGGCTGCTACTTGCAATTTCTCGCAGCTTTAGCGTGGTACGCGAGGTTTCGGCTTGCTGGCGATGAAGCGAGCCGATCTGCCCCCGGCGCCTTGCTCGTTCGGGACATTGCGGTCTGCGTGCGGATTTAGCAACGAAAAACCGCTCCCCGGAATTTCCCGGGCCGGACGCTGGTTGCATTCGCAATCAAAGCGAGCCAACATCGCCGGCAAAAGGCCAAGAACCCAGAGAAGCCGGGATGGGGATCAGGAACGTCGGACAGCAGGGAATCGTGTTCGCGGTTTTCGCCGCTCTTTTTACTGTCTTCGCGATTGCGCTGCCCGGCTTCCTCACCACCGCAAATATGCTGACGCTGCTGCAAAACGTGGCGGTGCTCGGCATTCTGGGCCTCGCCATGGCGATCGTCGTGATCGGCCGCGGCATCGACATTTCGCTGATCGCGGCTTTGGCGGTTCCACCGGGGCTTGTGCTCCAAATGGTACAGGACGGCCACACGCTTCCGACTTCCCTCGCCGCAGCCTTTGCGCTGACGACGGCATTCGGCCTCGTGAATGGATGGCTGATCGCCTACGCCGAGGTGCCGTCGCTGTTCACGACGCTGGCCTCCGGTCTGTTCCTCGCTGGCCTCGGTCAAGCCGCGCTCTTCAAGCTCGACGTCGTCCAATGGAGCCCCGGACTCGACGGCTTCGAACGCCTGGGACAAGGCAATGTGCTGGGCATCCCGATGCCGATCGTGATGTTCGCGCTTTCCTGCTTCCTGGTGGCGTTCCTGTTGCGGCGGACGCGGATCGGCGCCTACATCTACGCGGTCGGCGACAACCCCTACGCGGCCAGGGTCACGGGTATTCCGACGCGCCCCATCATCGTGTTGCAATACGTCCTGGCGGCGATCATCGGCTGCTTTGCCGGCCTCATCCTCGCCGCCTCCGTCAACAGCATGCCGACCCGCATATTCAATTCGACCCTGATTTACGACGTGATCCTGGTTGTCGTCCTCGGCGGCATCGGGCTGTCGGGCGGCCGCGGCGGCGTCCTCAACGTCGTCATCGGAACGCTGCTGATCGGGACCATGCTCAACGGCATGACGATCATGGACGTCTCCTATTCCGGCCAGAATCTCGTCAAGGGCGTGGTGCTTCTGGTTGCGGTGATAGCGGACTCCTTCCTCAATCCGCGCAACGAGGAGACGGCGCAACAAGGCGATATCTGACGAAGCCAAACCATAACGAAAAACAGATCACAACCGGAGGACGACATGACGACAACTGCGTTGACGAATTTGAAGACATTGCTGTTCGGGGTCGGTCTGGTCGCTGCGGCAACCGCGCCGGCGCTGGCGCAGAAGGGTCTCGACGAACCGTTTCAGGGCGCCTTCAAGCAGGCGCTGGCCGGCAAGACCGTAGCCTACGTTCCGGTCGCGATGAATTTCGATCTGACCGAGGGCTGGTTTGCGGGCCTAAAGAATGAACTCGAACCGTACGGCGTCAAGGTGATCGTGCGCGACCCGAACTGGAGCACCAACGCCGGCGCCCAGGCGGTGACCACGCTGATCTCGGAAAAGCCGGCGGTGATGGTCATCCATAATCCCGACGTGCAGACCTATGCCAAGCTGCTGCAGCGCGCCGAGAACGAAGGCATCTACGTCATCCAGATCAACATGGGCTCGAACTATCGCAGCTCGGCCTTCGTCGGCGCCAACTGGATCGAGATCGGTGAGCGCGATACCGAGGCGGTGGTAAAGGCCTGCCAGGGCAAGTCGAACAAGATCGCGGTTATCCAGGGCGCGTTGTCGGCCGCCGCGAGCGCCTACACGCTGAAAGGCGTCGAAAACGTTTTGGCCAAGAATCCGGATATCAAGGTGGTGTCGAGCCAGGCCGCCGACTGGGATGCGGCCAAAGCCAAGGCCATCGCCCAGACGGTGCTGAAGCAGAACCCCGATTTGTGCGGCATCGTCGGCTTCTGGGACGGCATGGATATCGGTACCGCGGCCGCGGTGAAGGAAGCCGGGCTGACGGGCAAGGTATTCGTCGCGACCTCCGGCGGCGGCGAGCGGCGGGGCGCATGCGACCTGGTCAAGTCGGGCGCGTTCGACCTCGACCTCAGCTATGACGTGCCGACGCAGGCGGAGCAGATGGCCGGCATGGTCAAGTGGCTGGTCTCGTCGGGCGCCAAGCCCGGCACGGTGAAGGGATCGATCTACACGACGCTCATTCCGATCACCAAGGAGAATGCGGCAAGCGATACCGCGTGCTGGAATCTCAGCGACATCAAAAAGTAGGCAAACCCGCGGGCGGCCAGTCCACCGATTGGCCGCTCGTCTGCCAGCAAGGCCGACTACCGATCCGCTTTTCCCTGCAGCCGCGGGCCACCGATGCAAGACACGATTCTTCGCTTGAAATACCGCTATTGGCCGGACCATCTGCTCGGGGAAATCCTATCCAAACGCTGGACCGAGACCGCAATCCCGGTGATCGTGCTTCTGATCATCACGGTTCTGCTCACTCAATCGATCCCGGGCTTCCTGTCGCTCAACAGCCTCGCCGATACCGGACGTCAGGCCGGCGAAATCGGCTTTGTCGTGCTCGGCATGGCGATCGTCGTCATCGTCGGCGGCATCGACCTTTCGGTTGGATCGATGTTCGCATTGTGCGATTTCTGCGCCCTGTTCTGCCTCAACGTCCTCAACTGGCCGGTCCCCGCGGTGATCGTCGCAACACTCGTCTGCGGCGCGGCGCTCGGCGCCGTCAACGGACTGCTGATCGGCTACCTGCGGCTGCGCGCCTTCATCACCACGCTGATCACGCTGATCATCTATCGCTCCGCGTACGATCTGCTGCTGTTTGATTTTTCAAACACCATTGCCGCGGCCCTCCCCGACATACCCTCGTGGAATTTCATGGGCGGCGGCGCGCTGCTTGGCGTCCCTGCCGTCGCGATGGTCTACATCGTCGTCGCGTTGTTCGGACATGTCTTCCTGACCCGGTTGCGGCCGGGATGGCACGTCACCGCGATCGGCGGCTCGCGCCGTTCAGCCTACAATTCCGGCATCCCGGTGCGGCGCACGATCGCATTGTGTTACACCGCGAGCGGCGTGCTGACCGCGATCGGCGCGCTGTTCTTTGCCGCCCGGCTCGGCACCGTCGGCGGCGACGTCGGCGTCGGGCTGGAAGTGACCGTGCTGACGGCGACGGTGCTGGGCGGCATCAGCCTCGGCGGCGGCAAGGGCTCGGTCGCCAAGGCGCTGGTCGGGACGCTGATCGTCCTGTTCGTGATCAACGGCCTGACGACGCTGTCGGTGAGCGGCGGCGTCAACCGCATGGTGCTTGCCGGCGTGCTGCTGGTCGCCGCCGCGATCGACATTCGCTGGCTGAAGAACCGGACGCGAATCATCAGCAAGGTCTATGTCAGCCCCACCTTCCACGGACTGGCGGCGGCGCCCTCCACCGCGCCCGGGACCGGGCCGTTCGCCCAAAACGACAAGCTGCGCGACGTGACGCTGATCGGGCTCGGCCGGATCGAGGCACCGGAAGACGTCATCCTCGACCGCAACGACAATCTCTACGCCGGCTCCCGCCACGGCGACATCATCCGGTTCAAGGCACCCGACTACCAGGAGATGGAGGTGTACGCCCATATCGGCGGTCAGCCGCTCGGCATGGCGTTCGACCGCGCCGACAATCTGTATGTATGCATCGGTGGGATGGGGCTCTATCGCATCACACCGGAACGGAAGGTCGAGAAGGTCACCGACGAGACCAACCGCAGTCTTTATTCGGTCAACGATGACAGCCGGCTGCGGCTCGCCGACGATCTCGACATCGCGGATGACGGACGCATCTTTTTCTCCGAGGCCACCGTCCGCTACGAAATGCACGAATGGCCGGTCGACGGGCTGGAAGCGCGCGGCAATGGCCGCATCATCTGCTACGATCCGAATACCGGAGCGACGCGGACGGTATTGCGGGGTCTGAAATTCCCCAACGGCATTTGCGTCGCCAGCGACGGCCAGTCGATCCTGTACGCCGAAACCTTCGGCTGCACCATCAAGCGCTACTGGTTCGACGGCCCAAAGGCCGGCAAGGTCGAGACCGTCCTCGACAACCTGCCGGGCTACCCCGACAACATCAACCTCGCTTCCGACGGAAACTACTGGCTCGCCGTGGTCGGCATGCGCAGTCCCGCGCTCGATCTGGCCTGGCGCATGCCCGGCTTCCGCAAGCGGATGGGAAAGCGGGTTCCGATCGACGAATGGCTGTTTCCCAACATCAACACCGGCTGCGTGATCAAGTTCAACGAGCGCGGTGAAGTGCTGGACTCGCTGTGGGATCTGCACGGCGTCAATCACCCCATGATCACTTCGATGCGCGAGCATCGCGGCTACCTCTATCTCGGCGGCATCGCCAACAACCGCATCGGTCGCTACAAGCTCACCGGCGCCGATCCGGATTTCGTCCAGTATGACCGCCGCTGGGGGAAAAGCCGGTGATTGCGGCGCTCAAGGATTTCGTCGATCGCTTTCTCGGACGCGGCGACGCCACCATCACGGTCCCGTCGTTCGATGGCGCCTTGAAGCCCAACCAGATCCTGGAAGGGGCGGAAACGATCGGGCAGTTCGATGCCCCGGAGGATCTCGCCACCGACGGCAACGTCCTCTACATCGCGGATGGCACCGCCATTCTGCGGCTCGACGCCGGCGCAACCTCCGAGGTCAGGCGTTTTGACCGCACCGTGACGGCGCTGTGTTGCCTACCGGACGGCGGCCTTGCGGTCGCCCTCGACGGACGCGAGGTTCAGGTCTTTGCCACGGCATCGGCGGCATCGGCCATTGCCACCTTTTCCGACCCCGCCATCAACGCCATCAACACGCTGTCGCCGGGGCCGCCTGGAACGCTGATTGCGACCGACGGATCGACGGCGCGGCCTTGGCAGCAATGGGTGCACGATCTGATGGAGCGGGGGCGGACCGGGAAAGTCCTGATCCTCGACATCGCCGGCGGGCGCGTGCGCACCCTGGCCGCGGGACTGCACTACGCGTTTGGCGCCTGCGCCGCCGGCGAAGCCGTGCTGGTCAGCGAAAGCTGGCGACACCGGATCATCGCCATCGCACCGGACGGAAGCAGGCGTACCGTCCTCGACAATCTGCCGGTCTATCCTTCGCGGCTTTCGCCGGCGGCGGGCGGCGGCTTCTGGCTCACGGCGTTCACCGCGCGCACGCAACTCGTCGAATTCGTGCTGCGCGAAAGCGCCTATCGGCGCCGCATGATGAACGAAATCGATCCGGAATACTGGATCGCACCAAAACTGAAATCCGGCCAGTCGTTCCTCGAGCCGATGCAGGGTGCGCACATCAAGACCATGGGCGTGGTCAAGCCGTGGGCTCCGCCACGCTCCTACGGCCTGATCCTCCGACTCAATGCGGACGGACTGCCGCTTTACGCGCTGCACAGCCGGGTCGACGGCATCAACCACGGCATCGTGGCGGCGGTCGAAATGAAGGGGTCGCTATACGCGCTCGCCAAGGGGCCGGGCCGTCTGCTGCGGATGCCGGCGGCCGGGATCGAGCAGGAATTGCGCGCATGACCGACATCGTCCTCGCCCTCCGCAACGCGACCAAGCTCTATGCCGGCGTGCCCGCGATCGAGAATGTCGATTTCGAGCTTCGGCGCGGCGAGATTCATGCGCTGGTCGGCGAGAACGGCGCCGGGAAATCGACCCTGACCAAGGTCATGGCCGGCGTCGTTACCCTGAGTTCCGGAACGATGCAGGTGAACGGCGTCGACGCGGCGCCGCGAACGCCGCTCGAAGCGCGCCATCTCGGAATCGCGATGGTGTTCCAGGAGAACAGCCTGGTGCCGACCATGACGGTCGCGCAAAATCTGTTCCTCGGTCAGGAACGGTTCTACAACCGGCTGCGCGGAATCTACATCGCCGCCCAGCAATTCCTGCAATCGCTGAATTTCGATGTCACCCCGACCGCCACGGTCGGGCTGCTCGGCGCCGCCAAGAAGCAGATGGTCGAGATCGCCCGCGCCGTCCTGCATCAGGCGAAGGTCATCATCTTCGACGAGCCGACCGCCACGCTGACACCGGAGGAAAAGAAATATTTCTTCGACCTCGTGCGCGACCTGAAGCGCCGTGGCGTGTCGATCGTGTTCATTTCCCATGCGCTGGAGGAGGCGCTGATCCTGGCCGATCGAATTACCATCCTGCGCGACGGCAAGCATGTCGTGACCGACGACGCCGCGAATTTCGATCGCGCCCGCATCGTGCAGGCGATGGTCGGGCGCGACTTGTCCAATACGCTCTATGGCACGCGCAAGACCGCCGTGCGGTCCGCCGGCGCGCGGGTGCTGACGGTGCAGAACCTCAAGATGGCGCCGATGGTCAAGAACAACTCGCTGTCGGTTTTCGCGGGGCAGATCACCGGGGTGTTCGGCCTGGTCGGCGCCGGCCGCACCGAGACCTTCAAGGTCGTCGCCGGCGTGCTCAAGCGGGATTTCTTCCATGGCGGCGAAGTGATCCTGCACGACAAGCCGGTGCGATACCGGGTCCCGGCGCCGGCGGTGCGGGCCGGAATCGCCTATGTCACGGAAGACCGCAAGGTCGAGGGCTTCTACGAGACCATGTCGGTGGCCCGCAACATCTATCTCGGGTTGCTCGCCAAGCTACCGGGCGGTCGCTTCTTCCTGTCCGGACGCGAGGCCGACAAGGTCGGCAAGACCTGGGTCGAGAAGCTCAGGGTCCGCTCCACCGGCAATGCCATGAAGGTCGTCGAGCTGTCCGGCGGCAACCAGCAGAAGGTGGTGATCGCCAAATCGCTGGTACAGGACCCCGATCTCATCATTTTCGACGAGCCGACCCGCGGTGTCGACGTCGGCGCAATCGTCGAGATCCACGAACTGATCCAGCGCCTCGCCGACGAAGGCAAGGCGGTGGTGGTGATCTCATCCTACCTGCCCGAGATCATGGCGCTGTCCGATCGCATTCTGGTATCGAGACAGGGCAAGGTGGTCGAGGAATTCTCGGCGCTGGAAGCGACCGAAGAGAAAATCATGTACGCGGCGGTGCATTAGTACAATGGCTTCATCCTTCGAGACGCCGCGCGAGAGCGCGGCCCTCAGGATGAGGTCTGTCAGACCCTCATGGTGAGGAGCGCGGCACGCCGCGCGTCTCGAACTGGTTGAAACTCGTCATGCCCGGGCTCGTCCCGGGCATCCACGTCTTTGCGACAACGAAACAAGGAAGACGTGGATGGCCGGGACGAGCCCGGCCATGACGAAAAAAGAATCATTCACCATGACGTTCGTGATTCACGCATTGCCCGGCTTGGCGCCGAACGCCCCCGCATCGGCCAGCGCGGCGATGCGGCCATCATCGTAGCCGAGCGTGCCGCGCAACACCTCCCTTGTGTGCTCGCCCAGCAGCGGAGCCGCCACGGGATCGACGACCGGGGTCAGTTCGAGGCGCAGTGGCGTTTCGATGTTGGGCACCGATCCCGCGGTTGGATGCGGAATCCGGCTGAGACGGTCTCGCTCACGCACCTCGGGTGCATTGAGGCCCTGTTCGACGGTGCGAAGATAGCCGACGGGAACATTGGCCTTCTTCATCTTCGCCATCCACACCTCGAGCCGGTCGGCCCTGAAAGCCGCGCCGATGATGGCGCGCAGTTTCTCCCGGTTGGCGGTTCGCGCTTTCCGTGTCGCGAATTGGGGATCGGTGACGAGGTCGGGCCGCTCCAGCACCTCGGTGACGAGGCGGCGATACAGTCGGTCGTTGGCGCAGGCGATATAGAACGGCCCGTCCGAGGCCTCGTAAACGCCGACGCTGGGCGAGCCGTTGGGTGAATTGCCGAAGCGGCCCGGATTCGAACCAGTGATCAGATAGGCCATGCCATAGAAGGCGGTCATCGCGACCGCGATGTCGATCAGCGCAACTTCGACATGCTGGCCGCGACCGAGCCGGTCGCGCGCCAGCAATGCGAGCAGGATGGCGTTGCAGGCCGACATTCCCGTCGCCAGGTCGACAATCGGCGGACCTGTGCGCACCGGCTGTCCGTCCGGAAAGCCGTTCAGCGACATGAAACCGCTTTCGGCCTGCGTGATCGGATCGAATCCCGGACGCAGCGCGAAGGGACCCTTGCGGCCATAGGCGGAGATCGAGCAATAGACCAGCCGCGGATTGGTGGAGGCGACCGAGGCATAGTCGAGGCCAAACTTCTTCATCACGCCGCCGGAGAAATTCTCGACAACCACATCCGCCTTCGCGATGAGCTCGCGCGCCACCTGCAGCGCAGCCGGCCTGGTGAAGTCCAGCACGATGCCGTGCTTGTTGCGGTTGAGGCTGAGATAGGCGGCGCTCTCGCCCCCGATTTCGGCGTGCTCATAGTGGCGGGTGTCGTCGCCGCCTTCCGGGTTCTCGATCTTGATGACCCTGGCGCCGAAGTCCGCCAACGTCTGCGTGCAGGCGGGGCCGGCGACGACGCGGGTGAAATCCACCACCAGCAGGCCGTCGAGAGCGGTCGGCGCACCCTCCTTCCTCGGCGAGCGATCCGGCAATTGCGGTCCGGCGGTCATGATCTCCCGTCCTTTTCCTGGCCATTGGTGCGGCGTCACAACCGCGCCGGCCGACTTTACGGTCTATTTCCGGAGATTCACAAGCAGCGCTTCTGCGCTGCCGTCATGCCGCCGGGCGAACACCACCGGCCCCGGTCGCGGCGGGCCGTCACCAAAGCAGTGGCAGCAAGTGATAATGCACCCTGCCCTGGTATTCGACATAACCCGGCAGATCTCTTGCGAGGAATCTTTCCTCGTCGAGCAATCGCCAGATCAGCGCCGGAACGATCGCCACCACGATCAGTACACCCCACCATGAGCCCAGCGCCAACGGCATGCCGAAAAGCATCAGCAGCGCGGCAGCATACATCGGGTGGCGCACGAGGGCGTACGGGCCGGTCGATATCACCTTTTGATCGGCCGCCAATTCAATGGTCGCCGAGGTAAAGCTGTTTTCCCTGAACACGAAAAAAATACCGGACCAGCCGAGCACGACGAGCGCGTTGCCAGCCAAGGTCGCGTAAAGCGGCATGTGCGACCAGCCGAAGCGGTGATCGATGGCGGGAACCACGAGAAGTCCGATGAAGCCGAGCGACGCCACGCCCATGATGATCTTCTGAACCGGCTCCTTCTCGGCAAAGGGTCCGCCGCTCATCCGCCGCGCCAGCAACGCCGGGTCCTTTTTCATCAAATAGAGGGTGAGCGCGAGCGAGCATGCAAAATACACGGCGAGGAACACCCATCCCTGCCGGTACGCGAGCGTCCCTGCCGGGGCGAACAGCAGGAACGCCATCACGAGGAAGAGGATCAGCAGGCCGCCGAGCGCTTTCTTATTCAGCGAACTCATCGGACCATCTCAGCACGCGCAGGCAGCGGGCCGCACGTCGTTATCCCGTCGAGACTCATACCGTCGGATCACTGCTGTTTTTCCCAGAACGACAGCAGGCCCTGCGATGCGGAGCCGCCGATCACGCAGGGAATTCCGACGGCGATCTGGCCGAGCGCCGCCGCCGACACGCAGCCCAGCGCCACTGCCCCGACGCCGACCTGGCCCCAGAAGTCGAGGTTGCGCCTGGAATCCGACCCCTTGGTCTTGAGCTCTTCCACTGCAGCGAGCGCGTCCTTCCGCACGGCCGCAAGTTGCACCGTGTCGGCGGCTTCGACCACCTCGGCCAGCGGCACCTTGACCGCCGCCGGCTGGCGCGCCAGCTCGCCGCGGAGATATTCACGCAATCCCGCATCGCGGACCGCGTAGCTTGCAAGCGTGTAGCGCGCCATGCTGCCGATGGTGAGCTTGTCGACGGTGTCGCGGCTTTTGCTCCAGGGCAGCATCGAGATGATGCGCTGGATCGGAACGTGCGAGCCGGTCGCGAAGTAGTATCCCCACAGCGTATCCAGCAGGTCCTGACTGTTCGCGAAGGTCACCTTCATGTCCGTCTTCTTGTCTTCCTTGGCAAACGGATTGCGCGTGAACACGCCGCGCAGTTTGTCGAGCATGCCGGGTTTGGCTTCTTCCAGCGGGATGTCACCGAGGGTCGGCAGCGTGCCGGCGAGATAGCTGTCGATCATCACCTGGCGTCCCGGCATCCGTGGCGCGGTCCGGCGCAGCAGGTTGCGCCAGTCGGGCAGCCCCGAATAGGCGATCGCGCGCACGATCACCCACTCATCTTCCGGGGGCACCGGGAAGAAACTGGAGACGAGCTGCTCCGCCTTGGCCGGATTTGAGCCGATCGCACCGGCGATGAAGCCGAGATAGATACCGGCGTTCTCCGGCTCCTTGAAGCTCTGCGCGTGGAACAGCACGCGCACTGCAGCCGGGACATGCGCATAGTCGGGCTTGGCGCGGTAATTGTAGATCCATTGCTGAACCACGCCGAGCGACGCGCGCGGGTCGATCTCCGGCGCGATCGCCGCGCTGGCTGGCGGGATCGAAAGAAACAGGGAGATGAGGCAGGCTGCGTAGCGCATGTGATGCTCCCACGAAGCGTTGGCGGTTGCGAGGCACGCAGCGCGAACGTTTTTCGGCGTTTTGGCTAGCCGGCATTTGGAGCGGCTATACGACGAATCTTGGGACAGGCGGTTCAGCACCGCGTCGAAATTGTGGCCACGTCGACGATCGGCCCGCAACTGACCTTGGCTCCGACATTCTTTCGCCCAGCGCGCGCAATTCGATGCCGGGCCGTCAAGCAAGGGACAGGCGGGACGTGATGAGTAGACCCGTGGTGCCGACCCCGCGCCAGCGCCGGATGCCGATCGCAGCCGTATTGATGGTCTCGGCGCTGCTGCTGATTCCTTCGGCCGGCACTGCGAACGAGGCGGCCGCGCCGCCCATCAGTGTAGAGGGCAATCGCCGCATCGACGCCGACACCGTGCGCTCCTATTTCCACGCGGCGGCCGACGGACGCTTCGACGCCGCATCGCTCGATGCGGCGCTCAAGGCCCTGATCGCAACCGGCCTGTTCGAACATGTTTCGATCGATCACGCCGGCGAACGCTTGGTCGTGCGCCTGACCGAGGCGAAAGTGCTCGATCGCGTCGCTTTCGAAGGCAACAAGAAGATAGAGGACAGGGAACTCGAGGCCGTCGTCGAATCCAAGGCGCGCGGTACCCTGCAACGCGCCGTGGTGCAGGCCGACGTCGGCCGCATCATGGAAGTTTACCGCCATGTCGGACGCGACGATGTCGGCGTCGTGCCTGAAATCATCGACCGTGGCAACGACCGCGTCGATCTCGTCTATGAGGTGACCGAAGGCAGCAAGACCACGGTGCGGCAAATCAACTTTGTCGGCAACAAGGTGTTCAGCAACCGGCAGCTCGCCGCCGTCATCAAGACTTCCGCAACCAATATGCTGAGCTTCCTGACCGGCGGCGATGCCTACGATCCCGACCGCATCGCGGCGGATCGCGAATTGCTGCGACTGTACTATCGCGGCAAGGGCTATGCCGACGCCAGCGTACCCTCCGCGGTTGCCGAATACGATCCGGCCACCAAGGGATTTGCGCTGACCTTTTCGATCGACGAGGGTCCGCTCTACCATTTCGGCGACATCAGCGTCGACTGCCATGTCGCGGGGCTCGACCCCGGAGAGCTTCGCCGCCAGCTCCTGATCCGGACCGGCGCGGTGTTCGACGGCAACGCGCTCGACAAGAGCGCCGAGATCATCGCGATTGAGCTGGCCAAGCTCGGCTATCCCTTCGCACAGGCTGCGACCCGCATGACGCGCGATGCCGACGCCCGGCGCATCGGGGTCGCGCTGGTGATCGATCAGGGGCCCCGCACCTATGTCGAGCGCATCGAAATCCACGGCAATACGCGAACTCGCGGCTATGTGATTCGGCGTGAATTCGACTTTGCGGAAGGCGATGCCTACAACAAGGCTCTGATCGATCGCGCCGAACGGCGGCTGAAGAACCTGAACTATTTCAAGACCGTGAAGATTTCGAAAAAACAGGGCTCGGCGCCGGACCGCGTCATCCTCGATGTCGACGTCGCGGAACAATCGACCGGCGACTTCGCAATCTCCGGCGGGTATTCGACGACTGACGGCCTGCTCGCCGAGGTCAAGCTGGGCGACCGCAACTTCCTGGGCTCCGGCGCCACCGTCAAGACGTCGTTGACCTATGGCCAATACGCCGAGGGCGTCGACCTCTCGGCATCGGAGCCCTATTTTCTCGGCACCCGCGTCGCCGCGGGGATCGAGTTTCTTGCCAGGCAGACCGATGCCAGCAGCTATCAGTCCTATGGCAGCGACGTCTATGGCGCGACCCTGTCGCTCGGCACGCCGGTGACCGAACAGCTTGGCGTGCAATGGCGCTACTCGCTGTCCCGGCAGAATGTCACGCTCGACCCGGCCTCGCTCGCCGCAGCCCCCTCGCTGCCCATCCAGCAGGCAGCGCTTGCCGGACCGCAGTGGGTCTCCGCCGTCGGCGATACCGTCAGTTACAGCACGCTCGACAATAAAACCAATCCGACCAGCGGCATCAGTTCGCAACTCAGGCAGGATCTGGCCGGCCTCGGGGGCGACGTGAATTTCCTGCGTACCACCGAGGACGTGCGCTATTACCAGTCGCTCAACAGCGACCTCGTCGGCATGGTCCGCGGCCAGGGTGGTTACATCACGGGCTATGGCGGCCAGCAGGTGCCGCTGATCGACAGCTTTTTCGGAGGCCCGCAGTTGGTGCGAGGATTTGCACCCAACGGCTTCGGGCCTCGCGATCTCACCCCCGGCACCACCATGGATAATGTCGGCGGCAGCATGTATTGGGCAACCACGGCGGAATTGCAGAGCGCCATCCCCGGCGTGCCGCAAGAGTACGGCCTCAAGGCATTGGCGTTTGTCGACGCCGGCAGCGTGTTTCATTACGGCGGGCCGACGACATTCCCCGGCTCCGCACAGTCGCTGCAGCTTGCCAATGCCAACATCATGCGCTCGTCGGCAGGGGTTGGCTTGAGCTGGGCCTCGCCATTCGGCGCACTCACCGTCAACTACGCCCTGCCGATGACCAAGGCAGCCTACGACGTGGTGCAGCCGTTCGGCTTCAGTGCCGCGCCGTTCTGAACGGGTGGCCCGCAGGCTATCTCGTTTTCGGCCCAGGGCCGGCTTCTCCACCAAAAGTCTAGTGCGGATACCTCATGATCGCTGGAACCCGGCCTGGACCTCACGAATTTCCCTGTGGGATCGTCCCTCTGAAGGCGTCGCAACGGGAGGCTGCATATGCGCAAATGGCGCTCTGAATCCATCCTCGACCTGTACAATCTGGTGCTCGCGGTGTTGTTGTTTGTTTCGCCGTGGTTTTTCGCGCACCGAAACGGAACGGCTGTCATCGACCTGCGCGCGAGCAGCGCCGCGATCGCCATCATTTCGCTGGCGGCGATGTTCGCCGTCGCCTATTGGGAGGAATGGACCAACCTGCTGGTCGGCATTTGGCTCGTCATGTCACCGTGGGTGCTGGGCTTCGCACATACCAGCGCCATGCATTTCAGCATCGCCGTCGGTGCCGCGGTGGCGTTTATGGCCGCGCTCGAGTTGTGGTTGATGTACGAGGCGGCGCAGGGCAAACCGGTGTCGCGCGAATTGTCGGAACACCACTGAAGATCCTTCGCGGAATTGGCAGACCGAACCAGGACCTCGATACGGTTTCGATGCCGGCCGGGTCGCGCCATGGCGCGCGCGACCGTCAACAAAAAAGCCCGGCGAGCGGTTGGCTCGACACAGGCTTTTCCGGATGGTTGATTTTTCGCGAAATCGAGAGTCCCCCGGCCCCGAGGGAATATCCCAATTGAATCTATTTCAACGAATTGTTGATTGACGCGAATTTGGTGTTGAGGTTAGTGCCCAGGCCGTTAACTACTGCGATAATTGCAAGCGCAATACCCGCTGCAATGAGACCGTATTCGATCGCAGTCGCGGCCGATTCGTCGGTCAAGAACGCCAAGATGCTACGCTTCACCACTGCCTCCATTGAGTTTGTAACTGGTCGATTAGTCCGCCGAAGATACGTCATATATTTTAAGGTGTTATGAATCGATTTGGCTCAATTTGATCGAGTGTTTTCAGCCACCGATCTGCTTCGGGAATCCTGAACGGAAACCAGGATAGCCTGGTCTGCCGGGATGCCGGCCGCATCGACCGGCACCAGTGGTCATTGGGCGGCACATGTCCACCTGAAATCCTTGCCGAGGGAGGCGGCAAAGCCGACCTGGCAAGCCGGCTTCGCCAGGACCACCCAGAAGCCGTAGAGCGCCACAACCAGCGCGACGCTCAGCAGCAGCCGACGTTTCATTGCGGACTCCCGTTCTCGCCGGCACCATCGTATCATTGATGCACGCTGCGACGGTACGGTGCCCGGGTGAGTCATTCAATGGCGGCCGGTCGCTCCGGGGGCACCGTGCCGGCTTCCATCGCAAACCCGTACATCAGCGCCAGCCGATCCAGGCATTCGCGGAATCGGCGCGCAAAATAGTCGATCCAGCGCTGGCTGCGCAAACCGCGCCGCAGTCCGACCTGCTCCATTGTCATGCCCAGAATCAGGATATCGTGCACCAAAGCCGATCCGTCCGCACCGAGTTCGCGTTCGGCGCGGTTCAACCGCAACACCGCCTTGCGCTGGCGTTCCGTAACCGGCTCGCGAAACTGGCCGCCATCGACATATTCCCTCGAGGGGTCGAGAGCCCGTGGGCCGCGCTCGGCTTTTTCCCAATCATCCTGGAAGGCGCGGCCGCCCCGGTATTGCGCCTCGTCGATCTGGCGATGGGAGTGCAGCCGCGCCAGCGGATCGTTGCGGATCGAACGTAGCGTAACGATTCGGTCGCCCGGCTCGAGCGGCAGCGGGTCGTCGATCTCGATCGTCGCCACTTCGGCGTTGCGTGGAAGATCGCGAGATCGCCGGTCATGCGCGGTTGCGAACCGATACGGCTTCTTGCGTTTGGTCCTTGGCATTTCCTCACTCCCTGTGCTGAAGCTTGAAATTGAGCAGGCTGACGACGTTCTCCAAGTGATGGCGGCGCGGCAGCGTCGTCGGGATCGCGACTGTCCTCATCGACCGATCATACGGTCTCCACGGCCGCCGTTCGGTGTCGCCAGCTTCGGCCTCCGCCGCAGCCTCGGTGTTCCGCGTCAGCTCGAAATGGGCCGTGCAATAACTCGAGTTTTCATGGCGGGGATGACCGCAGAACGTGATCGGCTCGCCCTCCTCGTCGCCGCCATAAGGGTATCGGCAATCGCCGGCCTGAAGATCGGCCAGCGACAGATGGCGCGGATCGATGTCGGCGCAGCGGAGCTTGACTGGTTCGACGGCCTCGAGGATCGGCATACGGGGCCTGAGCCTGGTCTCATGGTGTTCGCGCGACCCGTGCAGACTTGCCGGACGTGCCGGCGGCGACGGTTTCGGCCGGTCGTCGGGCCGCGTGACGGCAAGCCCCATCCGTTTGGCGCGACCGATCACGGCGCTGCGGGAATAGGTGGTGTGGAATATCGCGTTGAGTGCAGCGGCGATTTCCGAATATGACAGGCTGCCCGCCAGCATTTTGCGCAGGGTGTCGCAATGCGCCGGCGCCCATTCTGATTGCATTCGCTCCTCCCGATGTTCCGCCGCCCTCGCGAGCGCCGCGGCCAGCGAGAGCCGTCGGCCGGCGCGAGGGCGCCGTCCGGCTTGGACCCAACAACGATTTCCAGTCGATCGAACCGAACCACCCGATGGCGCGGCGGCCGACACCCCCGTGTCTGCTATTTCTGATATTCCGAAACGAAAGTCAAGCTTGATTTCTGATAATCGGAATTGCTATCATGTGGTCCACACCGAGGAGGCACTGCCGCCATGCTGGACATCGGGTTGATCGAACGGGGACTGCTGAAGCCCGGCAAGACCAAGGGTGGTCTGGCGGCGGCGATGGGCGTCCGCCCCGGCGCGGTATCCGAAATCCTGTCCGGCTTGCGCCTGATCAAGTCCGCGGAGATCGCGCCGATCGTCGAATATCTCGAACTGAACTCAGTGCCGATCATGGGCCGGGTCGGCGCCGGTGCGGCGATCGAACCCGAACACGAGCAGGTGCCTCCGGAGGGCCTGGGCGAAGTCGAACTGCCGTTCCCGATCGCCGAGGAAACCATCGCGTTCGAGGTAGCTGGCGATTCCATGCTGCCGAAATATGAAAATGGCGATGTGATCGTGGTTTTCAGGGATCAGCGTCACCCGCTGGCAAGTTTCTACGGGGAGGAGGCTGCGGTCCGGCTCAAGACCGGCGAGCGCTACCTGAAGACCATCGAGCGGGGCAATTCCTCCGCCGTCGTCAACCTGACCAGTTTCAACGCCAAGCCGATCAACGGCGTCAAGCTGGAATGGATCGGTGAGATCTGCGTCACCCTGCCGAGGGGCCAGATCGCGCGTTTGCGAGGCAAGGCCGCGGGCCGGAGCCGCAAGGCGGCCAAGGACAGCCAGAAGTGATCGCCGGCCCCGAGATTCGTTCCGGATACGGGAGGGATCACCGGGGGAACACCGTCCCAAAATTTCTGATTTACAGAAATTATGCTTGACTTACTTCTGATTTTCAGAAATAAGGGATGGCCGATATCCCGTCCCGGTGTGCGTCAGACCTTGCCATGCAGTATTTCGTCGTGATGATCGACTACGGACGGCGCGGGCGCGAGGCCATCGTCGATCCCGAGATCACGCGGCGGGAAGTCGTCTCCCGCGTCGCGTCCGGCGAATACAGGAACGTCAGTTTCATCCACGAGATCGCGGATTCCGCGGTCGACGATGTCACCGCAGAGATTCTGGCGGAGGCGGCCATTCCCGAAATCCAGACGACCGGCGCCGACCTGCAGGCCGACCGGTTCGATCATGCCCGCGATCTGCGCAAGCACGAGACGGACAAGACCGGATCGCTCAACCCTTGCCGCGAAACTTCGCTTCCATCGCCCGCCGCGTCTTGATCGTATCATTGTCGGCGTCGACCTCGACATCGCTCCAGCGCACCACGGCGCCATGGGCGACGTCATTCTTCAGCTTGACCCGGTGTGCGAGGCCGATCGGCAGCGCCCCGACGGCAAGGCTTGCCGCGGCGGGCATCAGTTTGCCCCATACGGTATAGCCGCCCTCGCCGTCGAGCATTTCGCCGGCGCGCAGATCGCGCTTGGCGACCGACGCGACATCGCCCCGAAAACCGTGGGGCTGGCCGGTCGGCTCGCCACGCAGCGCGGCGGACAGGATCGAGATGTTCAGTTCCAGCCCGATCAGATGAAAGGGCTTGTACATCGCCGCATAGCGCCCGCTGGCATCGGTCTTCAGCCCGTATTGCCTGAAGCAGTCCGCGGCATAGTCGTTCGGCGCCTCCAGAACGACATAGACGCCCCAGCGCAGATCACGGAACACCGGACGGCCGTCGCGCTCCAGCGAGGAGACGACTTCCACCACGCCCGACCGCTCCAGCACGCCGCCATGGTCGCGTGGTCGCATGATGTGCGGCAGGTCGTCGACGCCGCAGGGCGGGAACAGCAAGCCGCCGCTGGGCACGTCGAGCCCGGTGGCGTTGGCGATCGCGGCCATTTCGATCGCGGATTTGGTGCCGTCCAGGAACGAGTTGAACATCTGCGGGTTCATTCCGGCCGACTGCGCCTCATCGGCCGAAAGGCCATAATGGCCCCAGACGCCTGCCGGCGTCACATCGTGATAGGCCGGCAGGTATTTCGTTCCCTTGCCGGCGGCAACCACGCGGAAACCAGTGGCGCGCGCCCAGTCCACCAATTCGGCGGTCAACGCCGGCTGATCGCCATAG
>DASUIA010000006.1:0-10466 GCA_036273255.1 Bradyrhizobium sp. | reverse complement strand
CAGCGCTCAGGGCGCTGGCTTCCTCCAGCCACTTGTTCATGTAAGCGATGGCCTGATCGGCGGGAACGAAGCTCTGCGGCTCGCCGAGCTGTTGCTTGAGGTAAGCGTTGAACTCGGGAGCAGTGCCGACTTTCCTGATGGCGTCGGCCAGGATCTTGACCTGATCGGGAGCGGTGCCGGCTTTTGCAATGATGACGCGAAACTGCGGCAGCTTGACATCGTAACCGAGCTTCTTCGAGTAGGGAATGTCAGGATAGGCGTCGAACGGCTTGTCGCTGAAGAACAGCACCGGACGTATCTGTTTGCCGTCGAGGAAGCTACGGATGTCGCCCGCCTGCTCGTAGAGGAGATCGCTCTGGCCGCCAATAACCGAAGAATAACGCAGGCCCGGCTCGGCGAAGGGCACCGATTCCAGCTTCAATCCCTTGTTGCGGAAGAAGTTGACGGTGAAGTCGTCGGGACTGCCGAAACCGGTGACTGCAACACGCAATGGCGCCTTGCGCGCCGCCGCCTCGACGTCGGCCCAGGTCTTCCACGGACTGTCCGCCTTGACGAAGAAGCCGGAGGGTTGCTGGATCATGACGCCAAGCGGCACCAGTTGATCGGTCTTGAAGCGCGCGTTGGCGGCGGTGAACAGTGCGAACGTGTCGCCGGTCATGACCTCGATGGTATAGCCATCGGCGGGTCCCGTCACGATCTTGGTCAAACCGGTTTGCCCGGTGGCACCGGGCACGTTGATGACCGGAAACGAAACCTTCAGTTGCTGCTCCATCAATTTCCCCGCGACCCGCGCCAGTTGGTCGGCGCCGCCGCCGGGACCCCAGGGAACAATGAAGGTGACCGGACGTGCCGGATAGGTATCCTCCGCGGCAACGCCCGACAGCGCGGCCGATCCCAGCAGCAGGCAGCCTGCCATGACAAGAGCACGTCGCATCCTGAAACTCCCTCTGTACCGCCCCCTCGAGGGCTTGTGTTTTTTGGTTGGACCGCTGAAGGCCACGCACCGTTCAATATCGCATCAAGCCTAACAAGTCTGTCCGCTCGCTGACAACTTTGGTAGCAGGCCGTCGATCCCGGTGCGTCAAATTGCCAGCGGTCGCGTGTTCCCGCATTCGTCGCTATCCTTCCACGCGCAACAGAAGCTTGCCGCGCGATCGACCCGCCTCGAGATAGACATGCGCCTCGCAGGCTTCGGCCAGCGCGAATTCCCGATCGATGGAAACCCGCAGGCCGCCACTGGCCACCAGGGCGAACAAATCGTGCGATCGGCTGCGGATCTCATTCGCGTCGCGCATGTAGTCGGCAAGATGTGGCCGCGTGAAGTACACGGACCCGGCTTCGGCCAATTCGATCGGCTCGATCGACGGCACCACGCCGGAACTCGCGCCGAATAGAATGCACATGCCGCGCTTCTTCAGGCTGCGGATGCTGCGATGGATGGTATCGCGCCCGACCGAATCGTAGACCACATCGACGCCGCGGCCGTCGGTATGACGCATCACTTCCTCGCGAAAATCGGTCTGCCGGTACAGGATGGCATGATCGGCGCCGCATTTGCGGGCTTGCACCGCCTTGTCCTCGTTGCCGACGGTGGCGATCACCCGGGCGCCGCGCGACTTCGCGAGTTGGATCAGCAATTGTCCGACGCCGCCCGCGCCGGCATGGATCAGACAGGTATGCGCCGGGCCCAGCGGAAAGGCGGAATGGCTGAGATAATGCGCGGTCGACCCTTGCAGCATCAGGGCAGCGGCGACGGGGAAAGGCACGCGAGCTGGAATCGGAACCGCCTTCCATGCCGGTACATTGACGGATTGCGCGTAGCTGCCGCGCACCAGGCAGAAACCGACGCGGTCGCCGATGGCATGTTCGGTCACTCCCTGGCCAAGCGCGGTCACCGTCCCGGCACCCTCCATTCCGATCATCATCGGCAGCGGTGTCTGATAGGTGTGCGATCGCGCATAGGTGCCATTGCGCATGTAGATGTCGATGAAATTGACGCCGGCATAGGCGAGACGCACGGTCACTTCACCCGCGGCGGGGCCAGGTTCGTCGGCATCAACCAGCCGGCATACCTCCGGGCCGCCGAATTCTGCGATGCTGATCGCCTTCATGTCGCGCCTTTCGCGGTAGGGAATCGCCCGGGCGGTAAGCGCACGCTGATCCACTGTTCCGCGGCAGGCCATACTTTCGACCGCCGCACGCTAGATGATTTCCGGGAGCAGGCAATTGTTTTTCGAGATATTTTGTCTCGTTTTTTAGTATGGTAGGGTTCTCGCGTCGACGGAGCGGCGTGCGCCATCCCGGTTTCTGCCGTCACCAACAAGAGTTGCTCCTTGAGGCAAGCTTCAAAACCAGAACGAAAGCCGCGTGGCGAAGGCTCAGCGGCGATGGTGCCGGAGCAACCGGCGGCTGGATCGTCCGCCTTGCAGAAAGGGTTTGCGCTGCTGGAACATCTGATCGCCGCCGATCGCGCCATGACCCTCGCCGATCTGGTCGCGGGGATGGACATGCCGAAGGCGACCGTGCACCGGTTGCTCATCACTCTGGAGGCCGCGCAGCTTCTCAAGCGCGACCTGAGCGGCAAGCGCTATGTGCCCAGCGACCGGCTGACCCGATTTTCGCTGCGGGCGGTGGTGTTTGCGGCGCGCATGTCGCCGATACTGGCCAATCTCGAGCGGCTGGTGGCCGAGATCGGCGAGTCGGTCAATCTCGGTGTGCTCGATGGATCGAGCGTCGCCTATGTTCAGCGCGTCGAATGCAACTGGCCGCTGCGAACGCATCTGAGCGCGGGTTCGCGCGTGCCGCTGCATTGCACGGCGACCGGAAAGCTCTTTCTGGCGCTGATGCCGATGGCGCGGCGCGCGGCGTTGCTCGAGGAGATCGAGCTCCGCGCCTATGCGCCCAATACCTTCACGGACCGAAAACGCCTTGCGGCCGAACTGGCGCGCATCCGCGATCAACGGCTGGCCGTCAACAACGAGGAGTTCATGGTGGGCGCGATTGGGCTCAGCGTTCCCTTGATTGGTAGTGACGGCGAGATGTTCGCGGGCCTCGCCTTGCATGCCCCGGTTGCACGCCTGAGCGTCGATGGCGCTCGCAAGCATGTGTCGACGCTGCGCCGCGCCGCCGAAAGGCTGGCCCGCACCCTGCTTTGACGGCGATCGGCTGCGCCGGGGGCCGGCGCGGGGGCGTTTCGCGGCGTCGTCAAGAGAAACAGAATCGCGGGATTGAACGGGGAGCCAAAATGTCAAAGTCCCACCTCGAGCGGATCGAGCTTGACCTGCTGCGGGTGCCGCTCAAGACCCCCTACAAGCTGGCCTTCGGCAATGTCGAAGCCTTCGATACCCTGCTGGTGACGGTCACTCTTGCCGACGGCCGCAGCGGCGTCGGAGAGGCGACCATCCTGACCGGATATACCGAGGAGACGTTCGAGCAGTGCTGGCAGGCGGCGCGGGCGATCGGGTCGGAATTGCCGGGTATTCGCGAGGAAGAGGTCAGCCGCCATCTCGCTCCCTGGCTTGGCGAAAATCCGTTCACCGTGACCGCTTTTTCCACCGCGTTGGAAATGGCCGCCGGCCATGCCGCGCTCTGCCCGACGGCGGCATCGGTGGCGCTGCTCGCCATTCTGAACGAAACCGAGCCGGAAGCGCTTGATGCTGAACTGGAGCGGCTGCTGGAGGCGGGCTATTCGACCATCAAGGTCAAGGTGGGTTGGAACGTGCGGGACGATCTGCATCGCGTCCGGCATATCCAGCAGGCGCTGCGAGGGCGGGCACGGATCCGGATCGACGCCAATCAGGGCTATTCGAAAGACGACGGCTGTAGCTTCGCGCGCAGCCTCGACCCGGCCGGAATCGAACTGTTCGAGCAGGCCTGCGCGGCCGGGGATTGGAACGCGGCACTCGCGGTGAAACGCGCGGCGGCCGTTCCGATCATGCTCGATGAATCGATCTACACCATGGCGGATGTTGAAAAGGCCGCGGCGCTCGGCGCGGCCGACATCATCAAGCTGAAATTGATGAAGCTCGGCAGCATCGACGCGCTCGAACAGGCGCTCGCCCGGATCGGCGCGCTCGGCATGACGGCGGTGCTGGGAAACGGCGTTGCCACCGAAATCGGCTGCTGGATGGAGGCGTGCGTCGGCGCCAGGCTGTCGGCGACGGCCGGCGAGATGAACGGGTTCCTGAAGCAGCGCCGCGGATTGCTGGCCACGCCGCTTCGCGTCGAGCGCGGCCGCATGGTGCTGGACCAGGCGTCGATGCCGCGGCTCGATCCGGCGGCCGTTGCCGCTGCCCGGGTCGCGCGCGAGGAGTTTTACGGTCCGGCAGGAGTCCGCATGACGGCGCCGTGAGGCGCCCGGAAAAATCGCTTGCTTGCGGCGACCGCTTGCAGGCACTATTAAAACCGGTATGTTTCGTCCCGATTTTTGACGCAATGGAGGGTGAACCTTCGCCATGCTGCTGCTTGACGCCGACGTTCACGAGAGTTTCGCAGGGATCCGCGACCTCATTCCCTATCTGCAGGAACCCTATCGCGAATGGATTGCGCGCGGCGCCTGGCGTGGCTTCAGCCAGCCCTTTGCCTATACCTCTCCGGGAAGCGGCAATCGCGCCGATGTCCGCAATGCCGACGGTTCGGCCTCGGTCAGCGACTACGGACTGATGCGCCGACAACTGCTCGATACCTACAACCAGACCTATGTGGTGCTGACCGGCTATTTCTATCCGACCATGCTGAAGCTGCAATACGGTCTGAGCTCGGCGCTCGCAGCCGCCTACAACGACTATGTCGCCGAGCACTGGCTGGCAAAGGACCAGCGGTTCATCGGCAGCATCCAGATCAATGCGCGCGATCCGGAAGGGGCGGCGCGGGAGATCGACCGGATGGCGGCGCACCCGCAGATCAGGCAGGTGATGCTGCCGGTCGTCGACGACATCGCCTACGGCCACCCGATGTATCGCCCGATTTTCGCCGCCGCCGAGCGGCACGGCCTGGTGATTGCGCTGCATCACACCATTCTGGCCGAGGGGCCGTTCGGCATGGGGCTGCATTACATCGAGAGGCACACGCTGCTGCCGACCTCGATGATGGCGGAAGTGATCAGCCTCATTCTCAACGGGGTGTTCGACCTCTATCCCTCGCTGCGCTTCATCATTCTGGAAGGGGGCTTTAGCTGGTTGCCGCATTTGATGTGGCGCATGGACCGGGAGTACCGCCAGGGCCGCGTCGAGGTGCCCTGGGTCAAGAAGCTGCCGAGTGAGCATATGCGCGAACGTCTGCGGTTCTCCACCCAACCGGCCGAGGATCTTACCGGCGACCAGTGGATGAAACTGATCGATCTGATGGGCAGCGACGAATATCTGGTGTTCTCGACGGATTATCCGCATTTCGATTTCGATGATCCGAGCGTTTCGATACCGCATTCATTGCCGGAGGACCTCAAGCAGAAGATCTTTTGGAAAAACGGCGCGTCGCTGTACGGCGTCGAGGCCCCCGCGCCATGACCAGGCATCTGGTCTGCCGTGCCGATGAGGTCGCAAGCCACGCCATCATGCCGGTGGCGATGGGGCGGGGCAAAATCCTGCTGACGCGGCTGCCGTCCGGCGAAATCAAGGCGGTCGCCGCCCGCTGTCCGCACCAGGGCGCCAATCTGGAGCACGGATGCCTGACCGGGTACGCCCATAGCGACCAGCCCAACGTGCTCTTGATGGACAGGCCGGGGCAGATCCTGCGTTGCCCATGGCACGGCTTCGAGTTCGACATCTGCAGCGGTGAGTCGGTGGCCGATCACGGCAAGCTGCGGCTCCGTCGCTTCGATGTGGAAGTCGAAAACGGTGACGTCTTTATCGTGATGTAGTCGATAGCTTGCGAGAAATGTCTCACTCGATGAGACAATCAGGGATGGACGCGACATTGGCCGGGGTTGAATTCGATTATGTCATCGTGGGCGCGGGATCGTCGGGCTGCGTGCTGGCCAACCGGCTGAGCGCGGACGGCCGCTTCAAGGTGCTGCTGCTGGAGGCGGGTCCAAGAGACAACTACCTCTGGATTCATATCCCGATCGGATATGGGAAGACGATGTTTCACAAGGCCTACAATTGGGGTTTCTACACCGACCCCGAGGCCAACATGCACGATCGGAAGATCTACTGGCCGCGTGGTAGGGGACTGGGCGGATCGAGTTCGATCAACGGGCTGATTTTCATCCGCGGCCAGAGCGAGGATTACGATCACTGGGCGCAGCTCGGAAATGCCGGCTGGGGCTGGAAGGACGTCCTGCAATATTTCATCAAGTCGGAACACAACAGCCGCGGCGCCAGCGACGTCCACGGTGCCGACGGTCCGCTATGGTCGTCGGACATCGAGGAAAAAAGCGAATTGATGGAGGCCATCATTCGCGGCGCCGAGGAGCTCGGCGTTCCCCGCACCACCGATTTCAACGGCGGCAACCAGGAAGGCGTCGGTTACTTCCAGCTCTTCACCCGAAACGGCTGGCGCAACAGTTCGGCGGTGGCCTATCTCAAACCGGCGCGCGCGCGCAAGAACCTGCGCGTCGAAACCAACGCCCAGGCGACCGGCCTTATTCTCGACGGTCGCAGGGTTGTGGGCCTGCGGTATCGCCAGCACGGCGCCGCCCATGAGGTGCACGCCGCGCGAGAGGTCGTGCTGTCAGCGGGCGCATTGCAAAGTCCGCAATTGCTGCAGCTCTCCGGCATCGGGCCGGCCGACATGCTTCGCCGCCACGGCATTGATGTCGTGCACGATCTGCCGGGTGTCGGCCAGAACCTGCAGGACCATCTGCAATTCCGCCTGATGTACCGGGTCGCAAAGCCGATCACCACCAATGACGATTTGCGCACGCTCGCCGGGCAGGCCCGCGTCGGCC
Source organism: Bradyrhizobium sp. (assembly GCA_036273255.1). Classification (GTDB taxonomy): domain Bacteria; phylum Pseudomonadota; class Alphaproteobacteria; order Rhizobiales; family Xanthobacteraceae; genus Bradyrhizobium. Next base: position 3,580 of record DASUIA010000006.1, on the reverse strand, counting down.
TGAAATGGCTGATGACCGGGCGGGGGCCGCTCGGCATCGGAATCAACCAGGGCGGACTGTTCACGCGTATCCTGCCGGGCTCGCAAACGCCCGACATCCAGTTTCATTTCGCCACCCTGTCGGCTGAACTTGCCGGCGCCAAGCCGCACCCATGGTCCGGCTGCACGTTCTCGGTTTGCCAGTTGCGGCCGGAGTCGCGCGGCAGCGTCGAGATCAGGTCGGCGGATCCGAGGCAGCCGCCGTCGATGCGTCCGAACTACCTCGCCACCGAAAAGGACCGCATTTGCGCCGTGCAATCGATCAAATACGCCCGCAGGCTGGCGGCGACCGATGCGCTCAAGCCCTACATCGAGAGCGAATACAAGCCCGGCGCCGCGGTGCGGTCGGACAGCGAGATCCTGGAATTCGCGCGCGAATATGGCGCGACCATTTTTCACCCCACCGGTACCTGCAAGATGGGATCCGACGGCATGGCGGTGACGGATGCGAGCCTGCGCGTTCGCGGCATCGCCGGGCTCCGCGTCGTCGACTGCTCGATCATGCCGACGCTGGTCTCGGGCAATACGCACGCGCCGGCGGTGATGATCGCGGAAAAGGCCTCGGACATGATCCTGGAGGCCGCGAGAGCCGGATCGATGGCGGCGTAGGTTCGGTGTTGGGGATCAGGGCAGGCTGAGCTGCGCCAGGGCGCAGGATGCGATCCGGGCCCGCCGCGAGTCCGAGCGGCTGGTCAGGATGATCGGGACGCGTGCGCCCAGCACCACGCCGGCGCATTCGCCGCGTCCCATATAGATCAGGGACTTGTAGAGCACGTTGCCGACATCGAGACCGGGCACCATCAGGATGTCCGGCTCGCCGGCGACCGGAGAGGAGATTCCCTTGGTTGCCGCCGATGCCGCCGAGATCGCATTGTCGAATGCCAGCGGGCCGTCGATCACCGCGCCGCCGATCTGACCGCGATCGGCCATCTTCGAAAGCGCCGCCGCGTCCACGCTCGAGCCAAGATCGGGGTTGACGGTCTCGATCGCGGACAACAGCGCGATCTTGGGCGAGGCGATCCCGATGGCATGCGAAAACGCGATCACATTCGCAAGGATATCGACCTTGTCCTTCAGGCTTGGTGCCATGTTCACGACGGCGTCGGTTACCATCAGCGGCTTGTGGTAGGCCGGCAGATCGAACCAGAAGACGTGGCTCATCCGCCGCGATGTTCGCAAATGGGCCTCGCGCGACACCACCGCGCCCAACAGATCGTCGGTGTGCTGCGATCCCTTCATCAGCGCGTTGGCTTCGCCGGCGCCGACCAGTGCCACCGCCGCCCGCGACGCGGCGACCGCATCGTCCTCCGCCTCGACGAAGCGGAAGCAGTCGAGACTGACCTGCAGCGCGCTGGCGCAGCTTTCGATCCGCTGCCGCGGTCCGACCAGCACGGGATCGATGATATCAGCCTCCCACGCCGACACGACCGCGGCGAGCGCGTCTGGCGAACAGGGATAGGCGACCGCCACGGCGAGCCGGCCTCTGCCGCGGGCGGCGGCTTCCAGCGCGTCAAGCCTGGGAAATGTCGGTTCGGTTGTCATGAGATTCCCGGTTATTCGGTAAGGGTGATCGCGAGCGCGTCCGCGGCTCGCTGCAGGATGGGGAGCTTGGTCAGGATATTCGACTGCGACATCCGCGTGACCGGCGCCTGGATGGCAAGCGCGGCGACGCAGCTTCGCGACTGCGCCTTTTGCTGGAATACTGGAACGGCGAGGCAAACCAGGCCGGACAGGAACTCCTCGCGGTCGAGCGCGTATTTGACGCGACGGATCTCGGCAAGCTCCTTCAGCAATTCACCGGCGCTGGTGATGGTGTTGTCGGTCAATCGCTCCAGCGGCATCAACCGAAGCAGCAGATTGCGCTTGGCCGGCCGCATCAGGGCCAGAAACAGCTTGCCGCTGGCGGAACAATAGGCCGGCACCTTGGATCCCTGCTGAAATGAAATGCGCAACAGCCACTCCGCTTCGACGCGGTCGAGATAGCTGACCTGGGTCCCGTCGAGCACGGTCAGATTGCAGGCTTCGCCGACCTCCTGGACGACGCGCTGCAGAATCTCACGGCGCAGCGTTCCGCCGGGCCGGTTGCCGAGGATCGAGAATGCAAGCCGCGAGGCGCGCGGCGCGAGTTCGAACCTGCGGCCGTCGAGCGTTCGTTGCAGCAGGCCGGCGCCCTCGAGCGCAGCGAGCCAGCGATGCATCGTCGGCTTGGGCACACCGACGCTCGCCGCCAGCTCGGCGAGCGTGGCGGAATGCGGCATGCCGGCAACCGCCTCCAGCAGGCCGAGCGGCTTCAATGAGGCGAACAACTCGTTCATGGCACAGGAATAGCAAATATTCCGGAATATGGAACGAAAATAATAGAATTTCGAGATATTTGTTGCAGGAGCCGGTGCGCCGTGCCAATGATCGCGGTACAGCCAACCCCGCCAGATCGTTGCAAGAGATACGAGGCCGCGCCATGAAAATGACCACCGAAGAAGCCTTCGTCAAAGTCCTGCAGATGCACGGCATCGAGCATGCGTTCGGCATCATCGGCTCGGCCTTCATGCCGATCTCCGACCTGTTTCCGCAGGCGGGCATCACCTTCTGGGACGTCGCCCACGAATCCAATGGCGGTCTGATCTGCGACGGCTACACCCGTTCGACCGGAAAAATGGCGATGGCCATCGCGCAGAACGGCCCCGGCATCACCGGTTTCGTCACGCCGATCAAGACCGCGTACTGGAATCACACGCCGATGCTGCTGGTGACGCCGCAGGCGGCGAACAAGACCATCGGCCAGGGCGGTTTCCAGGAAGTCGAGCAGATGGCGCTGTTCCGCGACATGGTCTGCTATCAGGAAGAGGTGCGCGATCCCTCGCGCGTCGCCGAAGTGCTCAACCGCGTCATTCTCAAGGCGAAGCGTCTGTCGGCGCCGGCGCAGCTCAACATCCCCCGCGATTTCTGGACCCAGGTCATCGACGTCAACCTGCCGGCGATTGTCGAGTTCGAGCGTCCGGCGGGCGGTGACGGCGCCGTCGGCGAAGCGGCGAAATTACTGTCGGAGGCGAAATTTCCGGTGATCCTGTCGGGTGCCGGAGTGGTGCTCGGCAATGCCATCGAGGCCTGTACCGCATTGGCTGAAAGGCTCGATGCGCCCGTCTGCAACAACTACCAGCACAATGACAGCTTTCCCGGAAGTCACAGGCTTGCGGTCGGCCCGCTCGGCTACAATGGCTCCAAGGCGGCGATGGAATTGATCGCCAAGGCCGACGTCGTGCTGGCGCTTGGCACGCGGCTCAATCCGTTCTCGACGCTTCCGGGCTATGGAATCGACTACTGGCCGAAGACCGCGAAGATCATCCAGGTCGACATCAACGCCGATCGGATCGGCCTGACCAAGCCGGTCACGGTCGGCATCTGCGGCGATGCGCGGCTCGTCGCTGAGGCGATTCTGTCGCGGCTTTCGCCGACCGCCGGCAAAGCCGGTCGCGATGAGCGCAAGGCGATGTTGCACACGACCAAGTCGAAATGGCTGCAAACGCTGTCGAGCATGGACCATG
>DASUIA010000005.1:0-10084 GCA_036273255.1 Bradyrhizobium sp. | reverse complement strand
GCGCTGGTATGCCGGCGCGATCGGGGCGGTGAACTTCGATGGCAGCATCAACACCGGGCTGACCATCCGCACCATCCGCATGAAGGACGGCCTTGCCGAGGTGCGTGTCGGCGCCACCTGCCTGTTCGATTCCGATGCTGCGGCCGAGGACCGCGAATGCCAGGTCAAGGCGGCGGCACTGTTCCAGGCGCTGCGCGGAGACCCGCCGAAGCGGCTGTCGGCGGTGGCGCCGGATGCCACCGGCTCGGGCAAGCGGGTGTTGCTGATCGATCACGACGACAGCTTTGTGCATATGCTGGCGGATTATTTCCGTCAGGTGGGCGCTGCGGTCACGGTGGTAAGACATGTCCACGCCCAGCACATGTTGACCACGCAGGACTACGATCTGCTGGTGTTGTCGCCGGGGCCGGGGCGGCCGGAGGATTTCGGGATGGCCGAGACCATCGATACCGCGCTCGGCCGGAAGCTGCCGATCTTCGGGGTCTGCCTCGGGGTGCAGGCGATCGGCGAATATTTCGGCGGCCAACTCGGCCAGCTTGGGCAACCGGCCCACGGGCGGCCGTCGCGCGTTCAGGTGCGCGGCGGGCGGCTGATGCGGAATTTGCCCAACGAGATCGTGATCGGGCGCTATCATTCGCTCCATGTCGAGTGCGACGGCATGCCCGAAGTGCTGACGGTCACGGCCAGCACCGAGGACGGCGTCGCCATGGCGATCGAGCACAAGACCCTGCCGGTCGGCGGCGTCCAGTTTCACCCGGAGTCGCTGATGTCGCTGGGCGGCGAAGTCGGCCTGCGGATCGTCGAGAACGCATTCCGGCTTGGCGTGCCGGTCAGTTGAGAGGAGAGGCATGGCGAGCAGCACTCTCTCTTCGTCATTCCGGGGCGCGCCTCTTGCTTGGCGCGAACCCGGAATCCATCCCACCGCGATCGTTGCGGCCCAATGGATTCCGGGTTCGCGCTCACGCGCGCCCCGGAATGACGGGGATCTGCGCTCGCAATGACGATTGAGAGATTATCGAAAGCGAGACACCGATGAATTTTGAATATGATTTGAAGGCTGCCGTTCGCACCATTCCGGACTATCCCAAGCCGGGAATCCTGTTTCGCGACATCACCACGCTGCTCGGGGACGCCCGCGCCTTCCGCCGCGCGGTCGACGAGCTGGTGCATCCGTGGGCCGGCTCGAAGATCGACAAGGTCGCCGGCATCGAGGCGCGCGGCTTCATCCTGGGCGGCGCGGTGGCGCATCAGGTCTCCGCCGGCTTCGTGCCGATCCGCAAGAAGGGCAAGCTGCCGCACACCACGGTGCGGATCGCCTATTCGCTGGAATACGGCCTCGACGAAATGGAGATGCACGCCGACGCCATCCATCCCGGCGAGCGCGTGATCGTGGTGGACGATTTGATCGCAACGGGCGGCACGGCGGAAGGCGCGGTGAAGCTGCTGCGTCAGATCGGCGCCGATGTGGTCGCCGCCTGCTTCATCATCGACCTGCCGGATCTCGGCGGGGCGGCAAAGCTGCGGGCGATGGACGTGCCGGTGCGAACGCTGATGACGTTCGAGGGCCATTGAGGGTTTGCGGGGACGGCGTCGTCATCACGACTCCATGACCAGGCGCTGTTCGAGCTCGCGAAAGCTGAGGTAATTCCTGCGGATCCATTGATGCAGCTCGGTCGATTGATCCTTTTCGTGTCGCAGGTAGTCGGTGAACGAGAAATTCAGGCGGTCGATATAGGTCTTCAGGAATACCGGCAGCGCGGCGATGCGCAGCACCGGCCCGTGTGAAAACGTCTCGGGCAGCTCGCCGCGTATCACATATTCATTGTCGATGGTTACCAATGCGGTCGCGGGAACCTGTTGGCGCAGCGTGGCGTGGCTGCGGACCGAGACACGGTCGGTATCGGCCAGGAACAGGACCACCGGCGCCACGGAGCGCCGTGCCGCCTCTTTCATGAAGCCGATTTCGTCGGACATCTTGAAGAATTCGTCATAGGCATGGAAGCCGAGATCGATCACCTTGGCGATCCCGTCATGGATGATCAGGCGGTCCATCAGCGCCATCTTGCCATAGGTATCGTCGACTTCGGCGGTCTCGGTGATCCCGGGAAGATAGTCGAGCAGCGCCGGCTCTTTCAGATTGACGTCGAACGCGTTCACCGCGCCGTTTTTCAGCAGCAGGAACTCGCCGAACAGCCGCGCGACCAGCGTCTTGCCGACCAGCGGACGAGGTGAACAGATGATGTAGACGGGCGTGCGGCTCATGCCGCGCTATATCGGGCGAATTCGTCGTCCAATCCAGCCAATTCCCGTTTTGGCGCGGTTATTTTTCGCCGCCGCGCCCGCTTGGTTTGGAACCGGCGAGGTCGGTCAGCTTGATGCGGTCGAATTCGCTCCAGACATTGGCGAGCCAGTGCCGGACATAGCCGCGCAGCACAAATGAATAATTCGCGGCGTCCTCGTTGATGCCCTTGTTGGCGACAAATTTCAGGAACGGAACCGAGGCGACCTCGACCTGTTCATAGGCCATTTCATTCAGCTTGGGGATGGTGATCTCGGTGGCGTCCTTGATACGGTGGAAATAGGAATTGTAGGTCGCCTGATCCCACTCGAAGAAGCTCGTATTGTTGATGAAATTCTTCACCAGGAAATACTTCGCGCCCTGCATGAAATTTGCGGTCTCCGCGATCTCGTCGAGCGAGGCGATCGACGGACCGAGGATGTGAAACACGGCGAAGGTGATTTGCCCGGACTTCGCGGCGTCGAGAAAGCCGATGTCGCGCAGCGAGGCCAGCGACGGCGACAACAGGCCGGCGCGGACATCGATCACGGTGACTGAGGGCACCACGGCGTTGAGGGTATCGAAGATCTTCATCTGATCCGAGGTCGACGTCATGTCGACGATTTCGGTGATCTCGGGATGGAAGCGCTTCAGGGTGCCGCGGGGCGCCTCGGTGTCGAAGGCCCGGGTGGGCACGTTGTTGGCATTGAAATAGTCGAGCACGGTTCGCGACACCGTGGTCTTGCCGACCCCGCCCTTATCAGCGCCTACCACGATCACTACTGGCTTCGCCATGGACTTCCCTTACGCGCCCCGGGTCGCCGCGGCGACCGTCATGTACCGTGTCCCTGCTTTGGGCGCGAACATGGCAGAAACAAGGGAGAATTCAAATCTTTAGAGAGCCGATCCGGACAATCCCTGCCGAAGTCGTTAACGCTGCGGCGGTTTTGGACCACGCCGCTTTGATGGCTATAGCGTTTTCGAGCGAAGTGGGTACCGGTTCGCGTGAAGAAAACGCGTCAAAACAAAAAGCTAGAGCCCGGTTCTGATTCAATCAGAACCGAACTGGCTCTAGTGCCGGCCCCACGGGCCGACACGGCTGCCCCAGGGTCCCTGCGACGGCTCCGAGCCGGGTGGGGCATCGGCGGGGTCGCTCGCGTCCCCCCACGGCCCGGGCCGCGACGCCGGCGGGAGTTGCTGGTCGGCGGGTCGCTGCGGCAGACCGGCCGACGGATCCGATGGCAACGCCAGCGGGCCGGGATCATGACCGCCGGCATACTGGACCAGCGCCTGCACGCGCTGGTCCACCGAGGGGTGGGTGGCAAACAGATCGGAAAACCCTTCGCGCGGGTTGTCGACACATAATTCCATCACCGCCGAGGTCGCACCGGGCAGTTCGCCGCGGTTCTCGATCTTGCGCAAGGCGGAGATCATGGCATCCGGGTTCTTGGTGAGTTCGACCGAACCGGCATCGGCAAGCAGTTCGCGCGATCGCGACAGCGCCAAGCGGACCAGTTGCGACAGCAGCCACGCCAGCCCGATCAGCGCGACCGCGACAATGATGATGACGATCGCGGCGCCGCCCGAACCCTTGCGGTCGCTGTTGTCAGAGGATGACGAGGAAGAGCGCGACCACGAACCGCGGCCGCCGTAACCCCAGCCATAGTCGAAGTTGAAGAAACTGCGGAAGAACAGCTCGGCAAAGAACCCGACCACGCCGGCAATGATCACGGCGATCACCATCATCTGCACGTCGCCGTTGCGGATGTGGGTCAGTTCATGGCCGAGCACCGCCTCGATTTCCCGGTCGCTGAGTGCGTTCAGCAGGCCGGTGGTGACGGTGACCGCATATTGCCGCCGATTGAGCCCGGTGGCGTAGGCGTTCAGCGCCTCGCTATCCACGATCTTCAGCTTCGGCATCGGGATGCCGCGCGAGATACAAAGATTTTCCAGCAGATTGTACAGCCGCGGCTGCTGCTGGCGGGTCACATCCTCGCCGCCGGTGACGGCATCGACGATCGATTGATGGAAGAAGTAGGCGATCACGATCCACAGCGCGGCTGCCCCGGTCGAATAGGGAAGGGTGCGGATGACGTCGTTCAGCGCCATCGTCAAATAATAGTCGGCCGCCCGGCTGCTGTCGTTGATCACCTCGATGATCAGCGCGCCGGCATAGACCATGACATAAACCAGCACGAAAAGTCCGGCCAGCAGCAGCATCGAACGCAACCTGTTCGATGCGATGTGCGTGTAAAGACCGTATGCGGCCATGATGGCTGTCCGACCAGACCGTGCCGTCTTCAGAACTTCACCGTCGGTACCTGCTCGACTTCGGCGCGGCTGGCGCCGAGGTCGAAGAAATCCTTGCGGGTGAAACCGAACATCCCGGCGAACAGGGCGGCGGGCATCTGCTGGATGCCGGTGTTGTATTCCTGAACGGCGTTGTTGAAGAAGCGGCGGCTGGCGGCGATCTTGTTCTCGAGATCGGACAGTTCGTTGGCCAGTTGCTGGAAGTTGGCGTTGGCCTTGAGGTCGGGATAGGCCTCGGACAAGGCGATCAGCCGGCCCAGCGCGCCGCTCAACTGGTTCTCGGCGGCGGCAACCTGGCCCGGCCCCTGCGCGGACATGGCGGCATTGCGGGCCTTGACCACGTCGTCGAGCGTGCCCCGCTCATGGGCGGCATAGCCCTTCACCGTCTCCAGCAGGTTCGGGATCAGATCGTGACGCTGCTTGAGCTGCACGTCGATGTCGGCGTAGGCCTGACCGACCCGCTGGCCGAGCGCGACGAGACGGTTATAGGCCGCGAATGCAAACAGCACGAGAATGACGATGACCCCGATGATGATCCAGCCGGTCGACATGGCAAAGACTCCTGATGAGACGACGGAAATGTCGGTAACCTAGCGCAATTTCCACCTCAATGGCTTCATCCTTCGAGACGCATCGCTTCGCAGTCAACCTTCCTCCGTCACGGCATCGCCCCATCGCCAGCGCCTGGCGCGGGCATAGTCGGCCTTGGCTCGCCGCGGCACCCTTGTCACGGCCAGCCCGGCCGGGGTGCAGAGCTTGGCGGTCACTTCCGCCTTGCCGATATTCGGCTGCGCCAGCACGCGGGCGCGACGCGGTTCGACCGCCGCGCGGCTCAGCGCGACATAGGCAAATTTCTCGTCCTCATAAGCGAGTTCGGCGGCCTTGAGCTGCCGGTGCACGCGCGAGCGCGGCAGGCGCTGGGTGAAATGGCACCAGTCGGGGACGGCCAATGGACAGGTGCGTTCATGCGGGCAGGGCGCGGCAACATGCGCGCCGGACGCGATCAATTGTTGGCGCAGCGCGATGATGGTGGCGTAGCCGGCGGGGGTGCCGGGCTCGACGATCAGCAGCGTGTCCCTGGTCCTGGTCCACATCAGTTCGGCAAGCGCATGTCGTTCCGTCACGCCGGTCTCGCCGATCATGTAGCTGGCCACCACCAGATCGGCGGGCCCGGTCTCGGCCAGCACGGTGCGGGCGCCGCCGTGCCGGTACGTCAACCCGCGCAGGCGCGAACTGGTCGCGCAGAGCTCCAGCGCCAGCGCACGCAAGGCGGCATTGCTGTCGATCAGCGCAAATACCTGCAGCGAGGCAAAGGCTTCAGCCGCGGCCCAGCTCGCGGTCCCCGGCCCGGCGCCGACATCGAGCAGGCTCGCCGGCGCAAAACCGGGCCGGCTCCCGCACAGCGCATTCAGGCTTGCCGTCACCGCGGCATAGGTCGCCGGCATCCGCGCCAGCGCATAGGCGAGCGCGTCGCTCTCGGACCTGATCGCGGCCGAACCGCCGCCGCCGCGGTAGGTCCGCGAAATCGTGGCGGCACGCCCGGCGGCGGCGGTGCGCGACAGCCCGTGCAGCCTGGCGTCGAGGGCGGCTTTCAGTTCGGTGGGCAAGTCGGGCGGGATCATGATGCGGCTTCGCCTTGCTAAAGGCTGTTGCGAGCCTCGAACGGCGACGGCTTCGTATGCAGCCATCCTTCGAGACGCCGCGCCAAGCGCGGCTCCTCTGGACGAGGTCGTCCTGGACCCTCATGGTGAGGAGCGCGGCAACGCCGCGCGTCTCGAACCACGGGGTCCGGCCAGCGCTACGCCACGTCGAGAATCTTGACCGCGCTTTCGAGATCGACCGAGACCAGTTGCGATACGCCGCGTTCGGCCATGGTGACGCCGAACAGCCGGTTCATCCGCGCCATCGTGATCGGGTTGTGGGTGATGATGATGAAGCGCGTCTCGGTCTCCGCGGTCATTTCATGCAGCAGGGTGCAGAACCGCTCGACATTGTGATCGTCGAGGGGTGCGTCGACTTCGTCGAGCACGCAGATCGGCGACGGGTTGGTGAGGAACACCGCGAAGATCAGCGCCAGCGCGGTCAGCGCCTGCTCGCCGCCGGACAGCAGCGACAGGGTCTGCGGCTTCTTGCCGGGTGGCTTGGCGATGATTTCGAGCCCGGCCTCCAGCGGATCGTCGCTCTCGATCAGATGAAGGGCAGCTTCGCCACCGCCGAACAGTTCCACGAACAGCCGCTTGAAATGGCCGTTGACGATCTCGAACGAGGTCAGCAGCCGCTCGCGCGCCTCGCGGTTGAGGCTCTGGATGCCCTGGCGCAGCCGCTTGATCGCCTCCACCAGATCGTCGCGTTCGGTGGTGAGGGCGGTGTGCTGGGCTTCGACCTCGCGCAGCTCTTCTTCGGCGCGCAGATTGACGGCGCCGAGCCGCTCGCGGTCGCGGCGCAGCTTCTCGAGGTTCTCCTCGATCTCGGAAAGCGGCGGCAACACCGTCTGCGGCGTGATCTCGGCAAGCCCGGCCACGCCGTGCGGTTCGATCTCCAGCATGTCGTGGATTTCACGCTCGACATCCGCAAGCCGGCGCCTGGCGCCCTCCATGCGTTCCTCGGCGCGTGCGGTTGCTTCGCGCGCGCTCGACAGCGCTTCGAGCGAAGCCTTGGCGGCGCGGTCGGTTTCGGCCATCGCATTCTCGGCGGCGGCCAGCGCGTCGGCGGCAACCCGGCGGGCGTCTTCCGCGGACGAGATTTCGCCGATCAGGGCGCGGCGCTTCTCGGCGAACACGGCCGGCGCATTGTCGAGTTCGGCGCGCTCGGCCCGGACTTCGCTGACCCGGGCTTCGATGGTGGCGATCTGCTGAGCCGCGCTCTCGCGCCGCGTCTGCCATTGGCTCTGCTCGGCGACGATCGCCTGCAGGCGGCGGTCCGCAAGCTCCGCCTCGCGCGCCAGCGCCTGCGCTTCGGCCCGCACCTGGGCAGCAAGCCTGCGGTGGCCGTCAATGTCGCTGCGCACGGCGGCGAGCCTGGTTTCGGCATCGAGGCTCGGGGGCAGCTCCGACAGCGCCGCGCCGGCGCTCTCATGCGCGGCCCCGGCCTCGGCGCGATCGGCATCGAGCCGGCTGTGGGCTTCGGTCAGCGCCGACTTCCGCGCGGCGTGGCGATTGATTTCGCGCTCGGTATCGGCGTGGCGCTGGCGCGCGGCGTCGGCGTCGCGCTGCGCGGCGCGCCAGGCGTCGCGTGCGGCGGTCTCGGCCACGGACGCGGTCCTCAGTTCGGCCTCGGCCGCTTCCAGCACCTGCCGCTTGCTGGCGGCATCGATCCGAGCCTGCTCCAGCTCGGTTTCGATGTCGACCAGCCGGGCCCGTTCGGCGAGGCGCCGCGCCGCGCCGGTCGGCGCATGGGCAGCAGCGACAAATCCATCCCAGCGCCAGACGTCGCCTTCGCGCGACACCAGCCGCTGCCCGGTTTTGAGCTGTGGCACCAGTTCCGCGCCGCGCTCCCTGACGACAACGCCGATCTGGGCGAGGCGGCGCGCCAGTTCCGACGGTGCCTCGACATGGCGCGCGAGGGCTTCCACCCCTTCGGGCAATGCAGGGTCGCCTTCGCTCACGCCGGCGTTGGTCCAGCGCAGCGGCGCCGACGGATCGACCGGCGCATCCAGGTCGTCGCCGAGCGCGGCGCCAAGCGCCTTTTCATAGCCCTTGGCTACGGTGACGCCGTCGATGATCGGCGGCCACAGATTCTTGGTATCGCCATTGACGAGTTTCGCGATCGTGCGGGCCTCGGTCTCGAGCCGCTGCACGCGCTTGTCGGCCTCGTTGAGCGGCGGGCGGGCGGCTTCCAGCCTCGCGCGCGCCGCGACGTGGCCGGCTTCGCTGGCCTGGGCTGCGATCTCGGACTGCGCCAGGCCGTGCTGCGCGGCTTGCAGGGCATCGGCGAACGCGGCGAGGTCGCCAAGCCCGCTGGTTTCTTCGGCGAGCCTCTGCTCTTCGCGGTGAACGCTGGCGATTTCCTGATCGATCCGCGCCAGCCGATCCTGATGGCTGCGCAAATTGCTCTCGAATTGCCGGCGCCTGGCGGTGAGGTCGGCGAGCACCGTGGTCAGCTCGGCGAACAGGCGTTCGGCGGCCGCCAGTGTCGCCTCGGCCTCCGACATGCGGCTGTCGACACCGCTGCGCTTGTCGACGCGCGACCTGATCTCGTCCTTGAGTTCGGTGTTCTCGCTGTCGAGCCGTTGCAGCGCCACTTCCGCATCCGAGGTCTGCTGCTGCTCACGGGCGATGTCGGCCGCGAACTGCGTCAGCCGGCGATCGAGTTCGGCCACGCGCTCCCTCGCGCGTTCCTCCTCGCGGTCGAGCGTCTCGCGCGCGTTGGTCAGGCGTTGCAGCCCGGCGGCGGCACGGACCTCAGCCTCGCGCAACGCCGGCAGTTCGGAGGCGCGCACCGCCTGGATGCGGGCGGCTTCCGCCTGCTCGCGGGTGCGCTCGGCCATCTCGCGGACGCTGAGGTCATGGACGCGGCCGGCTTCGGCGACGTCGGCGTTGGCCTCCAGCCAGCGCAGATGAAACAGCGTGGCCTCGGCCTTGCGCACCTTGGCCGCGACTTCGCGGTAGCGGATCGCCTGCCGCGCCTGCTTCTTCAGGCCGTCGATCTGTGCGGCCAATTGCCCGATCACGTCCTCGACGCGGGTGAGGTTGGTTTCCGCGGCCTTGAGCCGCAACTCGGCCTCATGGCGGCGGGCATGAAGGCCGGCAACACCGGCGGCATCCTCCAGCACCCGGCGGCGCTGTTCCGGCTTGGCCTGGATGATCTCGCCGATCTTGCCCTGGTGAACCAGCGCCGGCGACCGCGCGCCGGTGGCGGCGTCTGCGAACAGGATCTGCACGTCGCGGGCGCGGACGTCGCGGCCGTTGATGCGGTAGACAGAGCCGGCCTCGCGTTCGATCCGGCGCGAGATTTCCAGGGTCTCGCGGTCGTTGACCGCGGCCGGTGCCGAGCGGTCGGAATTGTCGATCGTCATCACCACTTCGGCGTGATTGCGCGACGGGCGGTTGCCGGAACCCGCGAAGATCACCGCGTCCATGTCGGCGGCGCGCAGCGATTTGTGCGAGGTCTCGCCCATCGCCCAGCGCAACGCCTCGACCAGATTGGATTTGCCGCAGCCGTTCGGGCCGACGACGCCGGTCAGTCCGGGCTCGATCATGAAGTCGGTGGGTTCAACGAACGACTTGAATCCGTGGAGGCGCAGGCGCGTGAGCTTCATGAACACAATTCTCTGTTGGCCGGGCGCGAATCTCCCTGCCGTGACAGTACCATAGAAGGCAATGTCGGTGTGTGGACGATCAGCCGGTCGCGGCTCATGGCGTGCGACAATGGCGAGACGGTGCCCGAAGGGCAACCGCCGCGGGGGCTTTTCCCAAGGCTTTTGCAGGGAGTTAGCCGAGGCGCCTCAACCGTGGGTTAAAGGTCAAAGAGAGACCAATCAGTTCTTGAGCAGCGATT
>DASUIA010000004.1:0-4642 GCA_036273255.1 Bradyrhizobium sp. | reverse complement strand
AGCGCGGAATAAGCCGTAAACCATTGCGCAGGGGATGTCCGGGTGCCTCCGCTGAGCCTGTATGCTCATGCGCGCCCTTCTCCCTTTGCGTATGAGACCGCGGGTGCAGCGCGCGCCCGGCATTCCCTGCGCCCTTGGTTTTTAGGAGGGGCACGTTATGGCAAGAACTCGGGCGCATTGGTGTCGCGGGAATACACACTCACATCTCACCGTCGTCATTCCGGGGCGCGAAGCGAAGCGGCGCGAGCCCGGAATCCATCCCACCGCGATCATTGCGGCCCAATGGATTCCGGGTCTGCGCCAAGAGGCGCATCCCGGAATGACGACGGAGAAGCGCGCGCCAACTGGCGCATCCCGGAATGACGAGGGAGGGGCAAGCGGCGCATCACGGAATGACGACGGAGAGAGGCTCGCGCCGGAATGACGGAAAACCCCTCACCCCAGATTCAGTTCCTTGAAGAAGTCGTTGCCCTTGTCGTCGATGATGATGAAGGCCGGGAAATCCTCGACCTCGATGCGCCAGATCGCCTCCATGCCGAGTTCGGGATATTCCACCACCTCGACCTTCTTGATGCAGTGTTCGGCAAGGTTGGCCGCGGCACCGCCGATCGAGCCGAGATAGAACCCGCCATGCGTCCTGCAGGCTTCGCGCACCGCCACCGCACGGTTGCCCTTGGCGACCATTACCAGCGAGCCGCCCGCGGCCTGGAACTGATCGACGAACGAATCCATCCGGCCCGCGGTGGTCGGGCCGAACGCACCCGAGGCATAGCCATCCGGCGTCTTGGCCGGGCCGGCATAGTAGACGGGATGGTTCTTGAAATAGTCCGGCAACGGCTCGCCCTTCTCCAGCCGCTCGCGCAACTTGCCGTGTGCCGAATCCCGCGCCACGATCATCGTGCCGGTCAGCGACAGCCGGGTCTTGATTGGATGCTGCGACAATGTCGCGAGAATATCGGCCATCGGCCGGTTGAGATCGATCCTGACCACCTCGCCGCCGAGCGACTGTTCGACCGCCGGCAGATATTGCGCGGGGTTGTGCTCGAGCTCTTCGAGATAGACGCCATCCCCGGTGATCTTGCCGAGCACCTGGCGGTCCGCCGAGCACGAGACACCGAGGCCAATGGGCAGCGAGGCGCCGTGCCGCGGCAAGCGGATCACCCGCACATCGTGGCAGAAATATTTGCCGCCGAACTGGGCGCCGACGCCGAGCGACTGCGTCATCTTCAGGATTTCCTGCTCCATCTCGAGATCGCGGAAGGCGTTGCCATCGGCCGAGCCATGGCTCGGCAGCGCGTCGAGATAGCGGGCGGAGGCGAGCTTCACCGTCTTCATGCAGAGCTCGGCCGAGGTGCCGCCGATCGCGATCGCCAGATGATAGGGCGGGCAGGCCGCCGTACCGAGCGTGAGCACCTTCTCCTTCAGGAACGCCAGCAGGCGATCTCTGGTCAGCATCGCGGGCGTGGCCTGGAACAGGAAGCTCTTGTTGGCGCTGCCGCCGCCCTTGGCCATGAACATGAACTTGTAGGCGTCATCGCCTTCGGCATAGATCTCGCACTGCGCCGGCATGTTGTTGGCGGTGTTCTTCTCCTCGAACATCGACAGCGGCGCCACCTGCGAATAGCGCAGATTGCGGCGCAGATAGGCGTCGCGGGCGCCCTCGCTCAGGGCGGCCTCGTCGTCGCCGTCGGTCAGGACGTTGCAACCCTTCTTGCCCATGATGATCGCGGTGCCGGTGTCCTGGCACATCGGCAAGACCCCGCCGGCAGCGATGTTGGCGTTCTTCAGGAAATCGAAGGCGACGAATTTGTCATTGTCGCTTGCCTCCTTGTCGTCGAGGATGCTGCGCAACTGCCTGAGATGACCGGGCCGCAAATAATGGTTGATGTCGCCGAACGCGGCTTCCGACAGCGCCCGCAGCGCCTCGCGCGACACCACCAGCATGTCCCGGCCCAGCACCTTCTCGATGCGCACGCCGTCGGCCGTGACCTTCCTGTAGGGCGTGGTGTCGGGCCCGAGCGGAAACAGCGGGGTGTGCCGGTACGGCGGCACGGGCTTGGGGTCGGGAAAGGCTGTGGGGACGTTCATGGTTTCGCTCGCAGGTTGGAGACCGCCCGCGAGGCGCCGGCGGTTGACCCCGTTCTAAGCACTTTTGCGACGAAGGGAAGGTTCGGGTGAACTCAGCAATCCATCCGTCATGCCCGCGCCTGTCGCGGGCATCCACGTCTTCCCTTGGTGCTACGATGAAGGCGTGGATGGCCGGGACGAGCCCGGCCATGACGAAAGCGACAGCCCCTACCCTTGCGCTATGCCCTCGCGGGCGCTTCAATGGCGCAAGGGGGCGTTTCAGGATGACATTCGAATTGTGTTTTCACCGATCGATCAGGCTCGCCGGGCCCGGTCTCGTGGCCGCCATTTTGCTGACCCTATCGAGCGCATCGCCGGCCCGGGCCGACCGCTGCGATGATCTCGCCGTCCAGCTCAAGACCCAGATCGATGGCCTCACGGTAGGCAAGACCGCGGCCAATCTGATCTATCTGTCGCACCCGCAGGCCAGGCAGATCACGCTCGGCTGTTCCGGCCGCAACGTCAGCAATCAGTTGTTCGCGAGAGCCGGCAGCCGCAAACCATCGCCGGCCTTTCTCAATCTGGTCGCGAGCGCCGCCGCCATCATCTTCACGCTGCCGAAAGACGACATGCTGAAGGGCGCGACGCGCTGCATCAAGCGGATGGGCCTGTTCCGCGGCGACGATGTCTCGACCCGGTACCGCCGCCTCGACATGCGCTGCTCCAGGACGAAAACCGAAGCTTCGATCACGATTTCGCGCGGGGTCGACGAATAGGTGCCCCCCGTGAAGCTCCCCGTTCACCATCCGCCCGGATCGGTACCGATCGCGCGCTTTTTAACGTTTGGATTCACCGGCCCTTGGTCTCCCCTTGCCACAGTCGGACCTAGCGAGTTCAGGGATTCTGTCGATGAGTGTTTCGAGTATCGCAGCGCCGGCCGCCGTGCAACCGGCTCACAATACGCCCCGGGCCAACCCGCCCGACCCCGGCAATGACAACGATGCCGACGACGCCGGCGCCGCCCAGCCGGCCGCCCCTGCGCCGCTGCCGCCCGGTCAGGGAACGCGGATCGATCAACTGGTCTGAAGATTGAAAACCCGATGCTGCCCGCTTCGGCGGGCAGGCGGCGCCGCAAGTTTGCCGGAAATGGCGCGATCATGCTGACCCCGGAACGGGAAAGCCTCGCGGAGCTGACCATGCCCGACAGCAAGACCTACACCGGCGGCTGCCACTGCGGCATGGTCCGGTTCGAATGCACCACCGATCTCGCCATGGTGACGGCGTGCAACTGTTCGATCTGCACCAAGAAGGGCCTGCATTTCGCCTTTCTCGCGCCAGGCAGCTTTCAGTTGCGCGCCGGCGAGGACAATCTGAAAGAGTACCTGTTCAACAAGCATGCGATCCGGCATCAGCTCTGCGTCGACTGCGGCGTCGACGTGTTCGCCCGCGGCAGCAAGCCCGACGGCACCGGCGTGGTGGCGCTCAATGTGAGCTGCATCGACGGCGTCGAACTCGCCAAACTGACGATGACGCCGATCGACGGACGGAACAGGTAGCATGCCGTCGTTCCGCCGTGCCGCGCAGCGGACATCGCTAGATGTCCAGCTCCCTGTAATGGCGGAAGATGCCGTCCTCGTTGAAGGCGATGCGCCGCTCGCTGGCGAGATAGGCCTTGATGTTCGGCCTTGCGGCGACGCGGTCGCGCAGCCCGAGCAGGCCCGGAATCGTCTCCTCGAAGGCCTTCAGGCGCTTCGGAAATGCGTAGCGCAGTCCTTCCACGATCTGGAACATCGACAAATCGGCGTAAGTCGCTCTGCGGCCGGTCAGATAGGAACCGCCATGGCCCTGCAGCAGCCGCTCGAAATAGCTCAGATATTTCGGCACCCGCTCGTTCCAGAACTCGTCCGAGCGCTTTTTCGCGGGCCCGCGCTGATCCTCGTAGTACAGCGACGGACCCAGTGGATGATGGGTGTCGTGAATTTCCAGCACCAGATCCGCTATCGTGAGCTGAAGCTGATGCAGCGACAGCCGTCCCGCCTCCGACTTGGGCGCGAGTCCAAGGCGCGATCCCAGATAGAGCAGGATGTTGGCGGTCTGCCCGATCACGAGCTGGCCGGCCTTGAGGAATGGCGGGGCGAACGGTGGCGTGCCGGTGCGCGCTTCGAGCATCCTCGTCATCGCGGCCATGCCGTTTGCGCCGCGCGCGACATCGGCATAGTCGGCGCCGGCATCCTCCAGTGCGAGCCGGACATATTCGCCGCGCCCCTGAATGCCCGGCCAGTAGAAGAGTTCATAGCGCATGGGTGTCCTCAGGATGCCGCTACATGGCATCAATTCTCCGCAAAGCAGTATAGCAGTCCATCGCCGCCGGTGCTCCTGAGGTCGGCCTGGGAGCAGCCGCCGTCCGGCCCCCGCGAGGGATGCGAGCTGTTCCAGGATTTCGACGCGTCATCGTCGCGCAATCCCTTGCGGTCGGCATGGCCCAGCATCGCCGAACCCTGCGTGCTACTCGTCCAGTTCTTGCAGGTGCGGTCTTCACCCGCCGGAAACGCCGTGCCGTCGGGCTTCGATCCCG
>DASUIA010000003.1:0-10316 GCA_036273255.1 Bradyrhizobium sp. | reverse complement strand
AGGGCTTCACTGGAAAGCTCGCCATCCATCCTGCACAGGTGCCGGTGATCAACGCGGCGTTCACGCCGTCGGAGGAAGAAGTGCGCCACGCCGAGGAAATCGTTGCCGCGTTCGAGGCGCACCCGAGTGCGGGGGTGCTGTCGGTCGGCGGGAAAATGGTCGACCGGCCGCACCTACTTCAGGCGCGGCGCGTTCTCGAAAGAGCAGCCAGGGAGTAAAGTTCGAGTGGCCGAAGCCGTGCATCCCGTTCCATCGGATTCCCACGCGCGCATTGGCCCGACTGAGCTTGCCGAGCTTCACGACCTCGCCGATGCCGATCCGGACCGCTTTTGGCTCGACCAGGCGCGACGCCTGACCTGGAACAGATTTCCGACCAAATCCGGCGACTGGTCGTTCCAGGAGCAGGACTTCCACATCCGCTGGTACGAGGACGGCGAGCTCAACCTCTCGGCCAACTGCCTCGACCGGCACCTCGCCCAGCATGGCGATCGCACCGCGCTCATCTTCGAGGCCGACGAGCCCGGCCACGGCCATCGCTGGACGTATCGCGAGCTGTACGAAGAGACCTGCCGCTTCGCCAATCTGCTGAAGCAGCGCGGGATCGCACGCGGCGACAGGGTGATGATCTACATGCCGATGATCCCCGAGGCGGCGGCGGCGATGCTCGCCTGCGCCCGGATCGGCGCGATCCATTCCGTCGTGTTCGGCGGCTTTTCGCCCGAGAGCCTCCACGGCCGGATCGTCGACTGCGACGCCAAGGCGGTGATTACCGCCGACGAAGGCGTTCGCGGCGGCAAGCGAATTCCGTTGAAGCTCAACGTCGACGCCGCGCTCCATGAGCGCGATGTCGAGACGGTGATCGTGGTCACCCGCACCGGCGCGGACGTGCCGATGAAGCAAGGCCGCGACATCCGCTATGCCGATCATCGCGACCAGCTTTCGACCGAATGCAATCCCGAAATCATGAAGGCGGAGGACCCGCTATTCATCCTCTACACTTCGGGATCGACGGGAAAGCCCAAGGGCGTCGTCCACACGACCGGCGGCTACGCCGTATGGGCGGCGACCACCTTCGACTGGATTTTCGATTACCGGCCCGACGACATCTTCTGGTGCACCGCCGACATCGGCTGGATCACCGGCCACACTTATGTCGTCTACGGCCCCCTCGCGATGGGCGCGACGAGCGTGATGTTCGACGGCGTTCCCAATTATCCCGACTTCGGCCGGTTTTGGGAGACGGTCGACCGGCTCGGAGTGACGATCTTCTACACCGCGCCGACGGCGATCCGCGCGCTGATGCGCGAGGGCGACGAACCGGTGAAGCGCTACAGCCGCAAATCGATCCGGTTGCTCGGAACGGTCGGCGAGCCGATCAATCCCGAAGCTTGGGAATGGTACTGGCGCGTGGTCGGCGATTGCCGCTGTCCTGTCGTCGATACCTGGTGGCAGACGGAGACCGGCGGAATCCTGATCTCGCCGTTCCCCGGCGCCACGGAAATGAAACCGGGTTCAGCGACCAAGCCACTACCGGGCGTGCACCCGCTTCTCGTCGACCCAAACCACAATGTGCTCGAAGGCGCGGCGAGGGGGAATCTCTGTCTCGCCTCGTCCTGGCCGGGACAGATGCGCACGGTGTGGAAAGACGACGAGCGCTTTTTCGAGACCTATTTCAAAGCCTATCCAGGCCTCTACTTCACCGGCGACGGCTGCCGCCGCGACGAGGACGGCTATTATTGGATCACCGGACGAGTGGACGACGTAATCAACGTCTCCGGGCATCGCATCGGCACCGCCGAAGTCGAAAGCGCGCTAGTCGCCCATCCGAAGGTCGCCGAAGCGGCCGTCGTCGCCTACCCGCACGACATCAAGGGCCAGGCGATCTATGCGTTCGTCACCCTGATTGCGGGCGAGGAAGGCGACGACGCGCTGCGCAAGGAGCTCAACCAGACCGTGCGTAAAGAAATCGGAGCGCTCGCGGCGCCCGACAAAATCCACTTCACGCCCGCGCTGCCCAAGACCCGCTCGGGCAAGATCATGCGCCGAATCCTGCGCAAGATCGCCGAAGGCGCGAATGAAGGCTTGGGCGACATTTCCACCCTTGCCGATCCGACGATCGTGGACGCGCTGCTGGCCGGGCGGCAGTGAAGGTTTCGGCGGCGGCTTTCACGCTGTTTGCTGCAGTTCCGGCGCAGGCGGCGTTCAATCCCGTCGAATTCTTTCGCGGCAGAAGCGATGGCCAAGGCACGCTCAAGGTGATCTTCCGTTCGCCAGAGCGCATTCAGACCGACAATCTCGGGCGTTCCGAGAATGACGGCTCGCTTGTCCTCCAGCAAGTCATCCGCGAACCCGGCAAGCCGCCGCGGACACGTTACTGGCGCTTGCGCCAGACCGCGCCCGGCCGCTTCGAGGGAACGCTGACCGACGCCGCCGGCCCGGTGCGGGTCGACGTGGCAAAAGATGGCATCCGCATCCGCTACACGGCACAAAATCATCTGAATTTCGACCAGCTGCTTACTCCTGTCAGCGCAACCGAGGTTCACGACCTGATCCGGGTGAAGCGCTTCGGAATTACCGTCGCCCGTTTCGACGAGACGATCCACAAGCTGGACTGAACCGCGAGCGCTGCTAGGCTGACCAGCGGAGGGGCGGCATGGCGACAATCGCGGAGCGGCACGAACACAGGCCCTGGTCGATGGCGCGTGTCGTTATCGCCTCATCGGCCGGCACCGCGTTCGAATGGTATGATTTCTTCATCTTCGGAAGCCTGGCACCGGTGATCTCCAGGGTCTTCTTCGCCGGGCTCGATCCGACGCCTGCGCTGATCGCCGCGCTTGCATTGTTCGCCGCGGGCTTCGCCTTCCGGCCATTGGGCGCGCTCATCTTCGGAGTTGTCGGCGACCGGCTCGGCCGCAAGGGTGCGTTCCTGATCACCGTCAGCCTGATGGGCGCCTCGACGTTCCTGATCGGCTTCCTTCCGACTTATGCTCAAGCGGGCACGCTTGGACCGACCCTGCTCATCATCCTGCGCATTCTCCAGGGGATTGCGCTCGGCGGCGAATATGGCGGGGCGGCGATCTACGTCGCCGAACATGCCCCAAACGACAAACGCGGCGCATCCACCGGGTGGATCCAATCCTCGGCCTCGTTCGGGCTGCTTGCGGCGCTGCTGGTGATCGTCGCCACGCGCAACGCGATCGGCGAGGACGCTTTCGCCGTCTGGGGTTGGCGAGTGCCGTTCCTCGTCTCCGCCGTGCTGCTGGCCGTTTCGGTGTGGCTGCGCGCCAAGCTCGCCGAGAGCCCGCACTTTTCCAGGCTTCGGGAGGAAGGCGAAATTACGCGCACGCCGATTCGCGAATCCTTCGCCCGGTGGCGCAGCGTGAAGAAAGTCCTGATCGCCTTCTTCGGCATAATGTGCGCGCAGGGCGCGGTCTGGTATTTCACCTTTTTCTACCTTCAGGTATTCCTCGAAAAGTCGCTCGGCGTTCCGGCCGCGACCAAGGACCTGCTGCTGATCGTGATGACGGTGGTCAGCGCGCCCTTGTACGTGTTCTTCGGCTGGCTGAGCGATCGCGTCGGGCGCAAGTTCGTGATGGTCGGCGGAATGCTGCTCGCGCTGCTGCTCTATTTCCCTGCCTCCCATTGGATCGCCCGAGCGGCCAACCCGGCCCTGGTCGAAGCGCAGCGGGATACGCCGGTCATCGTCGTCGCCGATCCCCGGACCTGCTCGGTTCAGTTCGACCCTGTCGGAACGGCCAAGTTCACCAGCGCCTGCGACATCGCCAAGAGCACGCTGGTGACAAAGGGCATTTCCTTCACCACGCGTGCTTCGCCCAATGGCGCCACGCGCGTAATCATCGGCACCGAAGCGGTCCCGATTCAGGGCGGGGAAAGCTTGAGCGGCGCCGACTTCAAGGCGCTCAAGGCAAAAACCGGCGATGCGATTGGCGCGGAGCTGCTCTCAGCTGGCTATCCGAAGAGCGCAGACCCCGCGCAGGCGAACATCGCCTTGCTGATCATCGTCCTGCTCGCCTTCGTCGTGGCCGCGACCGCGCTCTACGGTCCTCAAGCGGCGGCGCTGGTCGAGATGTTCCCGACGCGCATTCGCTACACCGCAATGTCCTTTCCCTACCACGTAGGGACCGGCTGGGTCGGCGGCTTCCTTCCGGTCACCAGCTTCGCCATCGTCGCCATCACCGGCAATATCTACGCCGGGCTTTGGTACTCGGTGATCTTCACCGGCATTTCCGTGATCGTCTCGCTGCTGTTCCTCAAGGAGACGGCGGGACGACGGCTCGAGGAGATCTGACCCTTACGGGCACCAATGAATGTCGATCGGCTGCTCCGCTTCGGCGAGCACCCGTCCGATCGGAAGCTTCGAGCTGTGCCCGTCGGCGATCGCTCCCTCGAGCAGCTCGCGCTTCTGCTGCCCGGTAATGGTGATGAGCATCGTTCGCGCCGACAGGATCGCGGCGCGAGTCAGAGTCACGCGCGCGACCTCCGCGTCCGCGGGCGGGGGATCGGGCAGCACTCCGATCGCCCGCCGCGCTTTCGGCGCATCCAGCGCCGCCTGAAGGTCCGTTCCGGCGAAGATCGACGCCGTATGCCCGTCCGCGCCCATGCCGAGCCAGACGAGGTCGGGCGGCCAGGGCAAGTCCTGAAGTCGCGCGTTGGCGGCATTGCCCGCCAGCCGGTAGTCATCCGCGGCTTCGCTCGTCAGCGGAACCACTCGCGCACCCAACGGCAGGAACGCCCGCGCGATCTCGCGCACGTTGGAAAGATCGCTGTCGACGGCGACCAGCCGGTCGTCGGTCGGGATCACTGTCACTTTCTTCCACGGCAGCTTGTGCTGGGCGAGCTTGCGAAACAGCGCGCGGCCGGTTTCGTCTCCCGGTACCGCGATCAACGACGCGTCGCGCGCGTCGACGGCGCTTTCGACGATGAACCCGACATCGCCCGCAACCGCATCGGCGAGCTCATCGACGGAGTCATACTCCCACCATTCGACTTCGATCATCTGATTCCCTTGGCAGCTATCGCGGCGCTCGTTGCGCGTATCCGAACCATCCTGCAACCGCCTGCCCACTGCGATTCAGCGCGGGGCGGAAGCGAAGCCGGTCATGAGCGACGTTGCAGACCTGCGAGTCGATCGAACCGACGCCAGTGCCGTGATCGATCGTGCATTCCGCGACATAGCCGCGCGCGTCGACACGCAGGCGCATGAATATCGTCGCGCCGGGCGGCCACTGTTCAAGCATGTCGCCCGGGAAATCGCGCCCGGTGAGCACCGGCGTAGTCAGGTGTGGAGGCTCGGCGACTCCATTGTCGCCGCCGCCTCCGGATCCGTTGCCGCCATTGCCATTGCCGCTGCCGTTTCCGGCGCCGCCCGCGCCGGTGCCGGTCCCCGCAATGTTCGAAGCGCCCTGCGTCGGCGCAGTGCCCTGCCGCGGTGTCGGACTGGCGGCGATTTGCAGAACTGGAGGCACGACAACCTTCGGCCTGGGCGCTTGCACCGGCGTCGCTTGGCTGCGGATGTTCGGCGGCGCCGACCCGCCCTCCTTCTCCTTCGGCTTCGGCTGCGGCCTTTGTTGCGGCGGAGGCGGAGGCGGTGGTGGTGGCGGCGGTGGTGGCGGCGGTTGGGTCAGGTCGAACACGCGCATGACTGTCTGCGCACCCGGCAGGTCCATTTTTCCCGCGAGGTGAAGGAGCATGAACAGCAGGCCGACGTGGATCGCAATCACCGCCGCGATCGCGCCGCCACGGTCCCGGCTGTTGATGTCCGTGCGGTAGGCCACGGCTCGTCAACGCCAAGAGCGCCGCGCCGTTGCGCCACCGCTCAGCCATAAGAAAAGCGCCGGCCGCGGCGACCGGCGCTGATCGGCATTTCGAGTGAGAGTTACCGGCCCGAGCTGCTCTTTCGGCCGCCGCCGTGGCTGGCCTTGCCGCCTTTGCTCGCAATCTCGCGCTGTTTCGCTGGATCCATCGCCGCGAAGCCGCGCTTCGATCCTCCGCTCCTGTTCGTTGCCATGTCGATTCTCCCGATGCTTTTTGGACGGCTGGGAAACGCCGTGGGCTCGGCCCGGTTCACAATGCTGATTGATGTTAGGGACGGCTGTTCCAGGGAGCCGCTAGATTAACCTGCGCTGTCAATTTTGTGGGCAGGCGGAACCCGCCGCCGAACCCATGGATTATGCAGCGCGGCAGGATCTTCGCAGATCGTCCTGAAATCCTGCGATTGAACAAGGGGGCGTAATGCGGCGAGTAGGCACCGCAGTTACAATTGCCGGCCTCATCGCCGCTGCGGCAGTCCTCGCCGCATGCAACAAGACCCCCACCGCACGTTCCGTCGGTCCGCAGAATGAAGCACCGCTCGTCGGCGGCGCCCATGCGCTTCCCGCTGCGGCCGCAGCGCCGGCAGACGACGGCAACTGGACGATGCCGGGGAAGAATTACGCGCAGACGCGCTTCTCGGCGCTCAATCAGATCACGCCCGCGAACATCGGCAAGCTATCGCTCGCCTTCACTTTCTCGACGGGCACGACAAAGGGGTTCGAAGCGCCGCCGCTGGTCGTGAACGGCACGATGTACGTGATCACGCCGTTCCCGAATTATCTCTACGCGCTCGACCTCACCAAGCCGGGCGCTCCGACCAAATGGGTATTCAAGCCGAAGCCCGCCGCCGCCTCGCAGGGCGTGGCCTGCTGCGACGTCGTCAACCGCGGCGCGGTCTATGACGCGGGCAAGATCTTCTTCAACACGCTCGACGGCCAGACCTTCGCGGTCGACGCGAACACCGGGCAAATGGCGTGGCGCACGCAGCTCGGCGATATCCAGCGGGGCGAGACGATCACGATGGCGCCCTTGGTCGCGAACGGCAAAGTGCTGGTCGGCGATTCGGGCGGCGAGATGGGCGTACGCGGGTGGATGGCGGCGCTCGACGAAGGCAGCGGCAAGATTGTGTGGAAGGCTTATCACACGGGTCCCGACAGCGACGTTCTGATCGGCCCACGCTTCCATCCTTATTATGCGATGGATCGCGGCAGGGACCTCGGAGTCAGCAGCTGGCCGCCCGACGCGTGGAAGATCGGCGGCGCAAGCGCCTGGGGCTGGGTCAGCTACGATCCGGAAACCAAGCTGGTCTTCTACGGCACGTCGAATCCGGGGCCCTGGAACCCCAACCAGCGGCCCGGCGACAACAAATGGTCGAGCGGCATCTTCGCCCGTGACGTCGATACTGGTCAGGCGGTATGGTTCTACCAGAGCAGCCCGCACGACCTGTTCGACCACGATGACGTCAACGAGATCATTCTCGCCGACATCCCATGGGGGAACGGCCGGCGGCCGGTGCTCTTCCATCCCGGCCGCAACGGCTATTTCTATGTGCTCGACCGGCGCACCGGCGAAGTGCTGAGCGCGACGCCCTACGGCTACATCAACTCCTCCAAGGGCGTCGACCTCAAGACCGGCCGCCTGATCCCCGCCGAGGACAAGACACCGAAGCAGGGCCGCGTGACTCGCGACATCTGCCCGGCCTCGCCGGGCGCCAAGGACTGGAACCCCGCCGCGTTCAGCCCGATCACCGGCCTCGTCTATATCCCCCACATCAACCTGTGCCAGGACGAGGGTCACAACGAGGCCAATTACATCTCCGGAACGCCCTATGTCGGCGCGGATGTGAAGATGTACGCGGGCCCGGGCGGCAACCGCGGGGTGTTCACTGCCTGGGACCCGATCCGCCGCCGCGCGGTGTGGGAAATCAAGGAGGACCTGCCGCTGTGGAGCCCCGCGCTGGCCACCGCGGGCGGGCTGGTGTTCTACGGCACGATGGATGGCTGGTTCAAAGCCGTCGACGCGCGCACCGGAAAATTGCTGTGGCAGTTCAAGGCGGGAAGCGGGATCATCGGCCAGCCGATCAGCTACAAGGGGCCCGACGGCCGCCAATATATCGCGGTGATCTGCGGCGTCGGCGGCTGGGCCGGAGCGATCGTCTCGGCCAACATGGACCCCCACGATCCGACCGGAGCGCTCGGCTTTGCCAATGCGGTGAAGGACCTGCCTCTCAAGACAACGGCTGGAGGCATACTCTATGTTTTCACGCTTCCGCGTTAGCCTGGCTCTCATCGGCGCCGCGGCGCTGACGCTCGCCGCGTGCGACCGCGAGGAGCATCACAGCCGCGCCAAGCCGCTCGGCGAAACCGTTCCCGCCGGCGAAAGCCCGCCGACGATCTTCCCCGGAAGCAGCAGCCCACCACCGCTCGATGTGCGAGCAAGCCTTTACGACAACAATGCCAATGCGATTGCCCAAGGCCAGCAGCTGTACATGCAGATGAACTGCGTCGGCTGCCACAGCCACGGAGGCGGCGGCATGGGACCGCCGCTGATGGACGACGAGTGGCGCTACGGCGGGCGCATCGACCAGATCGCCACGACCATCGCCGAAGGACGCCCGAACGGCATGCCGGCGTGGCGCGGCAAGCTGACGCAGGACCAGATCTACGACCTTGCCGCTTATGTGCGCTCGTTGTCCGGCCTGCCGAGCAAGGATGCGGTGTCGAGCCGCGCCGAAGGGATGAGCGCCGGAACGCCGCAAACGCTGACTCCGCACGGTGAAATGTACAATTCGGACACGGCGCAACAATGAGCCTCCGCTGGTCCGTCAAGGCAGCCATTCTTCCGCTGCTGCTCGGCGCATGTCAGTACCAGCATTACCAGAGCGACTTCGGCGGAGCGGCTGTCGAGGACCGGCAATTCCTGACCTTGTTCTGGATTTTCCTCGCCGTGTGCGGCGTGATGTACGCGCTGGTGATTGCATTTCTCATCGCCGGCATCGCCAGAGCGCGCCGCATTGAGGCCAATGTCGTCGAGACCGGGCGCCATCACCAATCGCATCCGTTAATGCGCTCGACCTTGATCGGCTGGGCCGCGCTGATCGGAGTCGGCCTGTTCGCGCTCGCGGTCGCGAGCTTCGTCACCGACCGCTCGATGGCGAAGGCTGCGACGAACGAGAAATTGTCGGTCACCGTCACCGGCAATCAATGGTGGTGGGACATCGTCTATAATTCCGCCGACGCCTCGAAGACTTTGCACACAGCCAACGAGCTTCACCTGCCGGTGGGCATCCCTACGCGGATCCTGCTTGATTCGAGCGACGTGATCCACAGCTTCTGGGTCCCGAGCCTTGGCGGCAAGCAGGACCTGATCCCGGGTCGCGAGAACGACATCACTGTCGTGCCCAGCAAGACCGGCATCTTCCGCGGCCAGTGCGCCGAATTCTGCGGCGTGCAGCACGCGCACATGGCCCTCGTCGTGGTGGTCGAACCCTATGCCGATTTCGTGAAGTGGTGGGGCCATCAGCTCCAGCCGGCGCCCGCACCGACGACGCCGCTCGCGCTCGCCGGCTATAAATATGTGACCACCGGCCCGTGCAGCGCCTGCCATAATATTGGCGGCACTACCGCGAGCGGTCAGGTCGCGCCCGACCTCACGCACCTCGCCAGCCGCAAGAGCCTTGCCGCCGGGACCATGCCGATGAACGAGGGCAATCTCTACGGCTGGGTCGAGGATCCGCAATCGATCAAGCCCGGCGTCAAGATGCCGACGATCGGTCTCGAGCCCGACCAGCTGCACGCGGTCGTCGCTTATCTTGAGAGTCTCAAATGACCGATATCCGCGCCGACGCTTTCGACCGAATTCCGGCGCGCGAGCGTGAGCGCGTTCGAGTCGAGGAGGAAGACCGCCGGCTCGCCCAGGAACGCAAGAAGATCGCTCGCGACGGACCCAGGCTCAAAGGCGAGAAGCTCGCGGCGCGCCTCGACTTCACCTGGCGCCGCCCCCCCGGAATCATCGGCTGGCTCGCGACCGTCGACCATAAGGAGATCGGCCGCCGGTACATAATCACGGCGCTTGTCTTCCTCGTGCTCGGCGGCATCATGGCGCTGCTGATGCGCCTCCAGCTCGCGCGGCCCGACAGCGCGCTGATCAGCGGCGAGCGGTACAACCAGATCTTCACCATGCACGGCTCGACAATGATGTTCCTGTTCGCCGTGCCGGTGATGGAAGGCGTCGCGGTATACATGATCCCGCTGATGGTCGGGACTCGCTCGACCGCGTTCCCGCGCCTCAATGCCTTCAGCTATTACATGTATCTGTTCGGCGGCGTGATGCTGTGGGTGGCGTTCGCGCTCAACATCGGCCCTGACGTCGGCTGGTTCGCTTACACGCCGCTGTCCGGCCCGCAGTTCACGCCGGGCAAGCGTGCCGACGTCTGGGCGCAGATGATCACCTTCACCGAAGTGTCGGCGCTCGCCGCCGCGGTC
>DASUIA010000002.1:0-6864 GCA_036273255.1 Bradyrhizobium sp. | reverse complement strand
GATAATACGGTAGAATTTCTGGCTGTGCGGATTTCGGTCGGCGGCGAAATCTTTGACGAAGCGGACAAAAAAACCATGGGCGCCGGACAACACCAACACCAGCAGCAGCTTTGCGTGAAACCAGGCCGCGGCAAACCAGTGACCGGCCCAGGCGAGGTAGAGACCCGCGATCCAGGTCACCATCATCGCCGGGTTGATGATGGCCTTCAGCAATCGCCGTTCCATCAGCTTGAACGTCTCGGACTGCTTCGAACCGATCTCGGCCTCACAATGATACACGAACAGCCGCGGCAGATAGAGCATGCCCGCCATCCAGGAGATCACTGCGATGACATGCAATGCCTTGATCCAAACGTACATCGTGAATGCCCCATCCTTGGTCAGCGCGCGCCGCTCGTCTGCAGTGCTGGAACATTGCGCAGATATCGGCGTTGCCGGGAACACCGGCCTCGTTCAAACCGAGACATATCCGCAAGCCGCCCTTTTCTAAAACAATAATTTTAGAATCTTAGGTTTGAGTCTAAGTGGCGGTGGATTGGGCCCACACAACGCCGTCCCGCCTTTGCCAGCCCTTGTTCACATTCATCAACATTTCCGGCGGCCCATCGGGCCATTTCAATAACCCCACTGGCATCAAGCCCTTGTGCTACGCTGCGGGCCGCTTATGAAGAGACAAGTCCACATGAGCCCACTATCATCCGACCCGTCGAAGAAGCTGTCCCGCGAGCCAGGCCTGTGAAGAAAACGGCGGGTTATCCCTGAACCGTCCACCCGCGTCCGATTTTGTCGGTTAAGCTCCACAGCGATTCACAGGATACACAGGGGTCAGGGTGCCCACGACCAGCAACTATTTTCACCTTCACCTGGTCTCCGATTCGACCGGCGAGACCTTGATCACGGTGGCGCGGGCGGTGGCGGCGCAATATGCCAACGTGACCCCGGTCGAGCACGTCTATCCCCTGGTGCGCAGCCAGAAGCAGCTAGATCGGGTGCTCGATGAAATCGAGGAAGCACCCGGCATCGTGCTGTTCACCTTGCTGGAAAAGGATCTGGTGGCGCGGCTCGAGGCGAAGTGCAAGGAAATCAACATTCCCAGCCTTTCGATCATCGGTCCGGTGATGCAGTTGTTTCACGCCTATCTCGGCGCGGCGACCACCGGGCGCGTCGGCGCGCAGCACACGCTCAATGCGGAATATTTCAAGCGGATCGACGCGCTGAACTACACCATGCTCCACGACGACGGCCAGCATGTCGAGGGATTGGAGGAAGCCGATGTCGTTCTGGTCGGTGTCTCCCGCACTTCCAAGACGCCGACCTCGATCTATCTCGCCAACCGTGGCGTCCGCACCGCCAACGTGCCGCTGGTGCCGGGAATTGCGATTCCGCATCAGCTCGAAGTCCTGAAAAAGCCGCTGGTCGTCAGCCTGCACGCCACGCCGGAACGGTTGATCCAGGTCCGGCAGAATCGATTGCTGAGCCTCGGCGCCGGTCCCGGCAATGACGACTATATCGATCGCCAGGCGGTAGCCGATGAAGTTGCGCATGCAAGGCGAATGAGTGCCAAGTTCAATTGGGCGCAACTCGACGTCACGCGACGATCGATCGAGGAGACCGCCGCCGCGATCATGAAACTCAACGCCGACCGGCAGCGGCAGCGGCTTTCCGAATGACACTCTGGCGTGGCCAGTCTCCATTGATTCTTGCTTCGCAAAGCCGCGCGCGGCAGGATTTGCTGACCAATGCCGGGATTTCCTTCGAAGCCGTTCCGGCCGAAATCGATGAGCGGGAGATCCAGCGCAGTTCGGGCCTCGCCGGGCCTGGCGATATCGCCGCGCTGCTGGCACGCGAAAAAGCCGTTGCGGTCTCCCGGCAACGGCCCGGCCGGCTCGTCGTCGGGGCCGACCAGACCCTGGCCCTGGGCCGGGAACTCTTCGCCAAGCCGGACAGCCGCGCGGAGGCGAGGGCGCAGTTGTCCGCGCTCGCCGGCGGCCAGCACGAACTACACTCCGCCGTGGCTGTCGCGCGCGACGGCAAGATAATGTTCGAAGCGACGGCATTGGCGCGGATGACGATGCGGCCGTTGAGCACGGCCCGGATCGACGCTTATCTCGATACGGCTGGGGAGACGGTCACCGGCAGCGTCGGAGCCTATCAACTGGAAGGATTGGGCGTGCATTTGTTCGAGCATATCGAGGGCGATCATTTCACGATTCTCGGGTTGCCGCTGCTGCCATTGCTTGCCTTTCTGCGCAGCCAGCGGTTGCTGGGGATATAGGGACAAGCTGTCGATTGGCACGGCCGATCGCTGGACGGAAATGGTGCTATGATAGTTCTGGGGCTGACCGGCTCGATCGGGATGGGAAAATCGACCACCGCAAAACTGTTCGCGGAAGCCGGTGCTCCGGTTTACGACGCCGATGCGACGGTCCATCTGGTCTATGAAGGGGAAGCGGTGCCCGCCATCGAGGCGGCGTTTCCGGGCAGCACCGCCAATGGCAGCGTCGATCGCGCAAGATTGTCGGCGCTCGTGGTGCATGACCCGGCTGCGATCAGAAGGCTAGAGCAGATCGTCCACCCGATGCTGCGGACCTATCACCAGAAATTCCTCGAGGACGCCGAGCGATCCGGCGCGCCGGTCGCGGTGGTCGACGTGCCGCTGCTGTTCGAGACCGGCGGCGAGAGCCGCGTCGATGCCGTGGTGGTGGTGACCACGACGCCGGAAATCCAGCGCCAGCGCATTCTTGCCCGCGACAATATGACCGGCGAGAAGCTCGACGCCATCCTTGCAAGGCAGATGCCCGATGCCGAAAAGCGCCGGCGCGCCGATTTCGTGGTGGATACATCGCACGGCCTCGATCCCGTACGGTCGCGAATCCGCGACATCCTCGAGGAGGCTGCTAAGATGCCGCGACGGCGATCCTGATTCGTCCAATCCGGCAGCAATCGATGCGCGAAATCGTTCTTGATACCGAAACCACCGGCCTCGACCCGTTGCGGGGCGATCGGCTGGTTGAAATCGGCTGTGTCGAGATTTTCAACCGGATGCCGACCGGCCAGACGTTTCACCGTCACCTCAATCCAGAGCGTGACATGCCGGCCGAAGCATTCGCGGTGCACGGCCTTTCCAGCGAGTTCCTCGCCGACAAACCATTGTTTGTCGATGTGGTCGAGGAGTTCCTGGAATTCATCGGCGAGGCGCCGCTGGTGATCCACAACGCCTCGTTCGATATCAGCTTCATCAACGCGGAACTCGACCGTATCAGGCAACCGCTGATTGCGCGCGAGCGGCTGGTCGACACGTTGCTGCTGGCGCGGCGCAAGCATCCGGGCGTGTCGAACCGTCTCGACGATCTCTGCTCGCGCTACGCGATCGACAATTCCCGCCGCACCAAGCACGGGGCGCTACTCGACGCCGAACTGCTGGCAGAGGTCTATATCGATCTGATCGGGGCCCGGCAGTCGCAGCTCATCCTGGCAACCGAGATTGGCGAAATCCGCGGCGGCGGCTATGGCGAAATGCCGCGGCGGCAGCGGCCGGCCCCGCTGGCGCCACGGGTCAGCGGCGAAGATCGCCTCGCGCACCGCGCCTTCATCGCCACCCTGGGCGACAAGCCGATTTGGAACGAGTTCCTCGGCGCGCAATGATACCAACGGCCCTGCGTAATTGACTCGTCGTGCCCGCGCTTGTCGCGGGCATCCACGTCTTGAAAGCCGAACAGCATCAAAGACGTGGATGGCCGGAACAGGTCCGGCCATGACGAAGATAGAGAGTCGTCATCCGGGACCGTTGGTATGAGAGCCCAAATGATTGGCCTTTCGTCATGCCGGGACAATCTCGGGCATGACCATCCACCAAGTCTAGCTCGGTTTGACCTGCGCTGCCTGGGCTGCGGCTGCCTGCCGTTCCATATTCTGGCGGTACAGGCCGACGAAATCGACCGGATCGAGCATCAGCGGCGGGAAGCCGCCGTCGCGAACCACGGTGGCGATGATCTCGCGCGCGAACGGAAATAGCAGCCGCGGGCATTCGATCATGATCAGCGGGTGGAGGTTTTCCTTCGGCACGTTCAGGATCCGGAACACACCCGCATAGGCCAGGTCGAAGCTGAACATGAGCCGGCCGCTGTTTTCCGCCTTGCCCTCGATCAGGAGCGCAACCTCGAATTCATTTTCCGCGGTATTGTTGGCGTTAACGTTGATCTGGATATTGATCGAAGGCTGCTGCGGCTGCGGGGCCAGCGACGCCGGCGCGTTCGGATTTTCGAACGACAGGTCCTTGGTATACTGCGCCAGCACGTTCAACTGGGGAGGGGCTGCATCGGGGGGCGTGCCGTTGCCGTCGGTCATGGAAATCTCTCCTGGAACATTCTCTGGCGCGCGCGGACCGGTTTCAGGCCGAATTCGCCTCGAGGACGAAATGCCGGGGTCGGGCCGAGTGGCTATCATAGCCTCGCCACTGTCCACAAGGACGACAATTGCGCGGAATCGAAGAAGTGTTCCGATCCGGTCCGGGTGACATCCTAAATTGTTGAATAAGCGCTGTTTCCGGGGGCATCGGCGGATTTCCCCTCGCGGCCAAAACGCGCTACAATTCGGTGGAGGCAGACCGGCGATGCGCATTGGCCCTTCCGGTTTCCCCGGGCGAGGCTTTTCAGGCCCAAATGCGCCATTGGCCGGGCAAGGTTTAGTGCCTACATGCTGCAGACCCGTCCATGAGGCAATCTCTGCCGGCCCTGGCAAGGGACGTCCAGCGCCGGACCCGGTATCGGCGCCGATTAGAAAGCGAATACGAAGTGGACATTTACACCATCATCTTCCTGGCGCTGGCGGTCTTCATCTTCCTGCGCCTGCGCAATGTCCTCGGACAGCGCACCGGAAGCGAGCGGCCGCCCTATGATCGCGCCGCGCGCAACGTGATACAGGGCGCGCCGGATAAGAAAGTTGTCCCGATGCCGGGAACGGTGATCGACCAGGCACCGCTGGCGCCCACCGCCGATGTGGTGCCGCCAAGCGACCGCTGGAAGGGTTTGGCCGAACCCGGAACGCCGCTGGCCCAGGGGCTCGACAGCATCGTCGCCCAGGATTCCGCATTCGATCCGCGGCATTTCCTCAGCGGCGCACGCAGCGCCTATGAGATGATCGTGATGGCGTTCGCCAATGGCGATCGGCGTTCGCTGAAGGATCTGCTGTCGGCCGAGGTCTATGAGAGCTTCGAGACCGCGATCAAGGATCGCGAGAAGCACGAACAGAAGACGGAAACGCGGTTCGTCTCGATCGACAAGGCCGAACTGGTGGGCGCGGAGGTGCGGGACCGAACGGCGCAGCTCACCGTCCGCTTCGTGTCCCAGATGATCTCCGTCACCCGCGACAAGGCGGGCACCATTGTCGACGGCAATCCCGACAAGGTTGCCGACATTACCGACGTCTGGACCTTTGCTCGCGACATTACCTCACGCGATCCGAACTGGAAGTTGGTTGGTACGGGAAGCGCTCACTAATGTAGCCGGCCTCGCGCGATCCGTCGTCGCATGCTGCGCGGTCGTCGCGGCGTTGTCGCCGACCTTACTCGCCGCGCATGTCGCGCGCCGGCACATCCCGCGGCTGCATCCCGAATGGCCGCTGCAGATCAGCGGCAGCCAATATGCTCCGGCGGCATGGGCCGATATTCCCGGCTGGAGCACAGACGACCATCTGGCGGCCTTCAGGACTTTCCGTACGAGCTGCAAACCGATTGTCGCGCAGCGCGACCCGCCGGCCGATTCGCGGGCGCTGGGCTGGTCGCTGCGCGATCCCTGCGCGGCGGCGAGAGCCGACGACATCAGCGACAACGGCAGGGCGGCGGCATTCTTCGAGCGCCATTTTCTGCCCTTGCAGATCTCGCGGCTCGGTGAGGACGAGGGTTTCGTCACCGGCTATTACGAGCCCGTGATCGACGGCTCGCGAACGCAGACCGACGTCTACACGGTGCCGGTTTATCGCCGTCCTTCCAACCTGTTCGTGCGTGGCAAGAAGCAAAGCGACAGCGGATTGCCCAACAAGGGCGAGGTGTTTCGCAAGATCGGACGGCGCAAGCTCGTGCCCTATTACGATCGCGCCGAGATCGAGGACGGCGCCATCGCCGGCCGCGGTCTCGAAATCTGCTGGCTCAAGAGCCAGACCGATTTGCTGTTCACGCAGATCCAGGGCTCGGCACGGGTTCATCTCGAGGATGGCTCGACCATCCGCATCAATTATGATGCGCATAATGGCTATCCCTATACGCCGGTCGGCCGCATTCTGATCGATCGCGGCATCATTCCGCGGGAACAGATGTCGATGGAGCGGATCAGGGAATGGATGGACCAGAATCCCGACGGTGCCAAGGAGTTGCGGCGGCAGAACCGGTCCTATGTGTTCTTTCGCGAGGTGCAGCTTTCCGACAAGGACGAAGCGGTCGGGGCGCAAGGCGTGCCGCTGACGCCGGGCCGCTCCATCGCGGTCGACAAATCGCTGCATGTCTACGGCACGCCGTTCTTTATCGCCGGCGAACTGCCGATCGAATCGGAGCTATCGAAGACACCATTCGACCGGCTGATGGTGGCGCAGGACACCGGCTCGGCCATCGTCGGCCCGGCCCGCGCCGACATCTATTTTGGCGCCGGCGCCGACGCGGCGCAGGTCGCCGGCCGGCTGAAGAACAAGGCGCAATTCTTCATGCTGGTGCCCAGGAGCCTCGACCCGACGGCGCGGGGCCGCACCATGCCGCTGCCCGATCCGAGGCCGTCGGCGAAAATCGCGCGACTGTTTCCGCAAACGGATGTTTTGAACAGCCCGTCCAAGGGCCAGGCAAAGGCCGCGCCTGCCGCGGTCCCGGCGCCGCCCACG
>DASUIA010000001.1:0-19364 GCA_036273255.1 Bradyrhizobium sp. | reverse complement strand
GCGCCCTTCGCCCGTGAGGTGCGGATATTTCTTGCCGACAAAATTCAGCGTACCCGACAGCAGAATGGCGGTCAGGCTGCCGAGCATCACCGGCGGCAATACCTGTGCGAACAGATCGCCCTGCGGCTGGTGCAGGATTTGCGAATAGCCGATCGACAGCGGGATCGCGCCCTCGCCGACGCCGCCGGCCATGATCGGGACCACGACAAAGAAGAACGCGTGGTAAGTTCCGAGACCCAGCAGGACGCCGACCAGCGTTCCGACCACGCCGCCGGCGACCGAGCCCGCGGCCAGTGGAACGAATATCTTGAGGAAGCCCTTGATCAGGACACCCCGGTCCATTCCCAGGATGCTGCCGACGATGATGCAGGAAATGAACAGATACAGGAAATTCGAATCCTTGGTGAAGTCCTTTACCGAGGCCAGAATCGAATCCGGCAACAAGTGATGGAAGGCAAGGTATGACGGGATGAAGGTGGCGAAGATCGCGGCCGCACCGATGTTGCGGATGATCGGGATTCGCTTGCCCAGCTCGGCGCAGGCAAAGCCGCCCATCGAGAGGATGACGATCGCCATCAGAATATCGGATGGCACTTTCCCGGTGAGGGCGAATCCGCCAATGACCGCCAGCAAGACCACGAAAACCGGCAGCGGGACGATACCGATCCTGTAATCGACGAGCGACCACCAGCCTTTGGGCCAGAACCCTTCGGTCTCACCCAGCAAAGCGGGCGTTATGCTCTTGGCGTCCTGCAATGTTCGCTCCCCTGTGGGTGGCCGGTGCGGAATGGTTTCCGCCAACCGTCGCCCTCGCAATCTGCCACGGCCGCGCGCGACGACCAACCCGAAAACGTGATTGTGGGGCAAACCTTCTCTCACGTCATTCCGGGATGCGCCGCTTGGCGCAGGCCTCTCTTTCGTCATTCCCGGGGGCGCGCAGCGCGAACCCGGAATGACGGCGAATGCTGCGCGTGTTGCGCGCTGGAAGCTTGTCAGGATTTGTTTTGCAACGAGGCGACCAGCCATTTCCGGTACGCCGAGAGCTTCGGCGAATCGGCTCTCGCCTCCGGCGAGACCAGGTAGAAGCCGGCATCGGCCGGCAGGGCGATCTTGAATGGAACCACGAGCCGGCCCTTGGCGATGTCGGCCTCGACATAGGAGGTCCGGCCCATCGCCACGCCGAGGCCGTCGATCGCGGCCTGCACCGTCACCAGAATCAGGTCGAAGGTCAGCCCGGGACGCTTGGAGATATTCGCCGGCAATCCCGCGGCGGTGAGCCATAGCCGCCAGTCGTCATTATAGCCGGCGCTGGTGTGGAGCAGGGTCTGCTCGGCCAGATCCTCCGGACAGCGCAGCGGTTTGCTTCCCGTGATCAGCGCCGGGCTGCAAACCGGAAACAACTCGTCGGCCATCAGCCAGTCGGCGCGCAGGCCCGGCCAATGTCCGCGGCCGTAGCGGATCGCGGCATCGACATCGCCGGTCTTGAAATCAACCAGCGCCGTCGAGGTGGTGATGCGGACGTCGATACCGGGATGCGCCTCCTGAAACGCGGGAAGCCTTGGCAACAGCCATTTTGCCGCGAGTGACGCCAGCGTCGAGACAGTCAGGACATTCTCGTTGTCCTTGCGAAGCAGCCGGTCGGTCGCAAACCGCAGATCGTTGAACGCGGCACGGACGCCGGGAAGATATTCCGTGGCCTGCGGTGTCAGCGCCAGCGCGCGGTTCTGCCGGATGAACAGGCGAACGCCGAGCTCTTCCTCCAGCCGACGGATCTGATGGCTGATCGCGGTTTGCGTGACGTTCAGTTCGGCCGCTGCGTTGGTGAAGCTCATATGCCGGGCAGCGGCTTCGAACGCGCGCAATCCGTTCAGCGAAGGCAGCCGGGTCATGGGCCAAAACATCTATACATGAGTTTTTATCATCTTTGGCGGCACAAAGTGTCGTTTGTGGATGGACGATATAGCGCAGATATTGGCTGCAATAGCTTAACTTTAGGAGACTGAAATGTCCATCTATTCGCATCAGCAGATGATAAATCATCATGGTTCCGGAATTTTGGCCCAGCTCAGCGAGACCTTTCACGTCTGGCGCGAGCGGCAGCGGCAGCGCCGCGAACTGGCGCAATGGACCGAGCGCGACATGCACGACGTCGGCATTTCCTGGAGCGACATCGCGCACGAAGTCGAAAAGCCGTTTTGGCGGGCGTGATGACGCAGCCAGGCTGGCGTCGCCTCGGATGAGGGACGCCAGCCAGCCTTTCGAAGTCCGAAGGAGCGTGCCATGAGGGCCATTCGATTCGACGACCTGAAGCAGTATTCGGACGTGGTGCGCTCGCGCAGCGGAGCCCCGGTGACGGTGCGCTTCCTCGAGCCGGGCGACGCAGAAGAACTGCAAACCTACTTTCGCTCGCTGTCGACCCGCTCGCGCTACAATCGCTTCCTCGGCGCGATGAGGGAATTGCCGCACCAGGTCCTCGATCGCTTCATCCACATCGGCGAGAGCGACGGCTTCAGCGTCGTGGCGACCATGCAGATCGACGGCTTTGCCACCATTGTCGGCGAGGCCCGCTACGCATTCCACGCCGACACGGACAGTCTCGAATTCGGCCTGTCGATCGACGACCGCTGGCAGGGCCACGGCATCGGCACTGCCCTGCTCCGCAATCTGGAATGCCGGGCCGCCGCGCTCGGCGCCACGCATGTGTTCGGCGATACCCTGCGCTCCAACGACGCCATGATCGGACTCGCCCGCAAGTCCGGCTTCGGTTTTGCCGCCAATCCGGAGGACTGGAAGCTGGTGCGGTTCGAAAAGCACATCGACACGGCCCCGCAGCAGATTCCCTGCGCGAGCTGGCGCATCGCCGCCGCTGAGCTCGCCTTGAGCGGAATTTCGGCGCTTCGCTCCGCGCACGAACGTTGATGTTGCGCGAAGCTGGGGCCGCTGTGTCGACCTCAACGGGCATCGGCGGTTGTGGATTCCGGGCTCGCGCTCCGCGCGCCCCCGGAATGACGCGATGGCTAGAACTTCTCGACCCACGGCCGCAATTCCAGTTCCCAGCTCCAGGCGCTGCGCGGCTGTTGCAGCACGTTCCAGTAAGCCTGCGCGATGGCGTCGGGATCGAGCATCGAATCCGGCCGGTCGGGGGCTTCGGTGCGGGCCGAGCTGCGAATGCCGCCGTCGATGACGAAATGCGCGACGTGAATTCCCTGCGGCGACAATTCGCGCGCCATGCTCTGCGCGAGGCCGCGCAGCGCGAACTTGCCCATCGCGAACGGCGCCGATTGCGAATAGCCCTTGATGCTGGCGGAGGCGCCGGTGAACAGGATGGCGCCGTGCTGGTTCGGCAGCATCCGCTTGGCGGCCTGCTGGGCCACCAGAAAGCCGCCGAACGCGCTGACGGCCAGCGCCTGCGCCACTTCCGATGGCACCAGATCGACGAACACACCGCGCGCCCGTGCGCTGGCGTTGTAGACGACGAGGTCGGGCGAGGCGATCTCGCGCTCCACGAGGCCGAACAGGCGCTCGACCTCGTCGGGCTCGGTGGCGTTGCAGGGAAAGGCGCGTGCCCCGGTTTCGGTGCAAAGTGCGCCGAGCTTCTCGACCCGGCGCGCCGCCAGCGCGACGCGAATGCCTTCACGGGCAAACAATCGCGCGAGCGAGGCACTGAGACCTTCACCGGCGCC
The DNA here is from genome assembly GCA_036273255.1 of Bradyrhizobium sp. Classification (GTDB taxonomy): domain Bacteria; phylum Pseudomonadota; class Alphaproteobacteria; order Rhizobiales; family Xanthobacteraceae; genus Bradyrhizobium. The sequence continues at coordinate 15,681 of DASUIA010000001.1, read as the reverse complement.
GACGATCAGGGCGGTCTTGTAGCTGGGCGTTTCCATGAAGCTGTTCCCTTGCTGGACTCAAATATGTTCAGCCGCACAACCCGGCGAGGCACCCGGCGGCCTGCAGAACCGGATCGAGCGCGATCTTGTCGGGCGCATCGGCGTATCTGGCGCGCAGCATGGCGAGCGCGCGCGCGTGATATTTCTGCGGCTTCTGGATCCAGACCCGGTCGCCGAGTGCGACGCTGAACTCGTCGCGCGCTTCGGCCAGCGCCTTCGCGTTGGCCAGGGTCCAGGGCATGAACTGCCCGCCGACCTGTTCGGTCAGGATCGGCATCAACGTTGGCGCCAGCCCCGACCAGGGTTCAAACGGGCCTTCCGCTCTTGGCCACAGCATGCGGTGCACCCAGTCGAGCACGTGGGGGGCGCGACCCTCGATCAGGGCTCCCGCGGTCGGATCGGTCCACAGTTCGTAGAACTGGCCCCACAGGCCGAAATCGCCGAATGCCGGCCGGCTACCGAACAGATAGCGGCGGGTCGCGAGATGATTGTCGAGCCATCCGAGCATGCCGAGAAAGCCGGTCTCGATCAGCGGCGCCGTCGCCGCGTTCGAGCCCACGAACCACAGCCGATCTGACATGCGGGCGCGCACCTGGGCAGCGAGCGCGGCATGCTCCGGTTCGCCGGTGTTCGGGCCGCGCATGCGCGCAATGCGCCCTGCCGAGCAGACCTGATCGACCTCGCGGGTCCAGCGGTAATGAAACATCCATTTGTTGCCCCACTCGTCGCCGAATTCCTCGATCAGCGCCGAGATGAACCGCGCGACCGGATCGTCGGGATGGATCGACGGCTCCGGGTGAAGCTTCTCGATGGCATCGATGATCGGGGTGGAGTCTTGAAGGCCGGCGCCATCGGGCGTAACCACCAGGGGAATGATCGGCATTTTGGCGTATTTTTCATATTCCGCCTGGCTCGCCGCGTTGCGCAAAATCCATTGATGTGGGACGGCCTTGTAGCGAAAATAGGAGCGTATCTTGACCGAGTAGGGCGACATCTCGGCGCCGAAGATGCGGTAGACGCCAGCCATTTGGATCCTCCGACGATCGCGTGACGGCTCGACCGCCTGCTCTATCTGGAGAATGATCTCTATCATGCAATGGCGGGCGGCGGCATTCTTCGATTCATCGTCCGGCGCCGAACGAACAAGGCTTGCCCATGGACCCGTCTAGCCACCGCGCCGACATGACCCTGCTGCCAAACCGGCCGGGATTGCTGGCGCCCGACACCTCCGGCATGAATTTCTACCGCGCCGATCCGGCGCTGACCGACCTGCTGCGCATCCATCTGCCTGATGCGCTGTTTCGCCATATCGAGCCGCATCTCGACCGGCTGGGCGCGCTCGCCGGCGACCATCTCGACGAATGCGCGCGCCTGGCCGACCGCCACGTGCCGGAGTTGCACCAGCGCGATCGCTTCGGCCGCGACGTCCAGTGGATCGAGTACCATCCGGCCTATCGCGAACTCGAGCGGGCTGCGTTCGGCGAATTCGGCATTCACGCGATGTCGGTTCGCAAGGGCATTCTGGGCTGGCCGCAGACCTATCCGGTGGCGGCCAAGCACGCCTTCACCTTCCTGTTCAATCAGGCCGAGTTCGGCCTGGGTTGCCCGATCAACGTCACCGACGGCTGCGCCAAGCTGCTGTCGCGCTTTGGCGACGAGGCGCTGAAGGCGAAATATCTCGACGGCCTGACCCAGACCGACATGAGCAAGCTCACCCAGGGCGGCCAGTTCATGACCGAAAAGGAAGGCGGCTCCGACGTCGGCAAGCTCACCACGACGGCGGTGCGGGAAGGCAATCACTGGCTTCTGTCGGGAGAGAAATGGTTCTGCTCCAATGCCGATGCCGAAGTCGTGATGCTGCTGGCGCGGCCGCAGGGCGCCGAAGCCGGCATCCGCGGCGTCGGCCTGTTTCTGATGCCGCGGCGGCTCGATGACGGCTCGCAGAATCATTACCGGATCGTTCGGCTCAAGGACAAGCTCGGCACCCGCTCGATGGCATCGGGCGAGATCAAGCTGGAGGGCGCGATCGCCCATGCGGTCGGCCGGCTCGATCGCGGCTTCGTGCAGATGGCCGAAATGGTCAACTCGTCGCGGCTGTCGAACGGCGTCAAATCCACCGCGCTGATGCGCCGCGCCCACCACGACGCGATGGCGGTGGCGCAAAATCGCGTCGTGTTCGGCGAGCGCATCATCGACCTGCCGCTGGCGCGCCGGCAATTGATGAAGATCATGCTGGCGACCGAGCAGGCGCTATCGATGAGTTTCCTCACCGCCGACGCGCTCGACCGCGCCGAGGCCGGCAGCCAGGACGCCGCGGCGTTGTTGCGGATCCTGACGCCGACCCTGAAATTCCGCGCCACCCGCGATGCCCGCAAGGTCTGCGGCGACGCCCTGGAGATGCGCGGCGGCATCGGCTATGTCGAGGAATTCGCCACCGCGCGGCTGTTGCGCGACGCCCATCTCGGCTCGATCTGGGAAGGCACCGGCAACATCGTCGCGCTCGATGCGCTGAAACGCGCGGTCGGCCGCCATGGTGCCGATGCCGCGCTTGCCGCCGATTTGCATGCCCGGCTCGACGACAGCGCCGCGGTGCCGCAGGCCTGGCGCGATCGTTTGCGCGATCTCACCGACCGCGCCGTCGGCTTTGCGCGCGAGGTTGCCGCGCAAGGCGGCAACGAGGCCGAGTCGCGGCGCGCGACCAGCCTGCTCTATCACGTCGCCAGCGCCGTAACGCTTGCCTGGGAAGGCGGCCGCATTCACGACATGCGTGGCGACGCGCGCCGGCTGCTGCTGTCGCGGCTGGTGATCGATCACAGGGTCATGGCGAGCGATCCGTTCCGGCTCGCGGAAAATGCCGCCGAACGCGCCATCACGGACCATCTGCTGGGCGAACGGGCGGTCGGCATGGCCGAGGTTGGCGAACTGGTTCTGGCAGCGTAGGCTGAGGCAAGCCTGCTCAAGCAGCAAATAAAACGGGGAGTATCCAATGAAGGCTGCCGTCCTGCACGAAGTCAACAAGCCGCTGGTGATCGAGGATGTCAGCCTGCCGAAGCCCGGGCCGCGCGAGGTCCTGATCCGCACCCGTGTGGCCGGCCTCTGCCACTCCGATCTGCATTTCATGGAAGGGCTGTATCCGCATCCGCTGCCGGCGGTGCTCGGCCACGAATCTGCGGGGGTCGTCGAGCAGGTCGGCGCCGACGTGGCCTATGTAAAGCCGGGCGACCACGTCGTGACCTGCCTGTCGGTGTTCTGCGGGACCTGCGATAATTGCACGACCGGCCGGCCGGTGCTGTGCACCGACACCACGGTGAAGATGCTGCCGGGCCAATCCGACCGGCTGTCCTGGGCGCGACCGGAGAAACTCAACCAGTTTCTCAATCTTTCTTCCTTCGCCGAGCAGATGCTGGTGCATGAAAACGCCATCGTCAAAATCCGCAAGGACATGCCGCTGGAACTGGCGGCGCTGATCGGCTGCGGCGTCATCACCGGCTATGGCGCGGTGGTGAACACCGCGAAAGTGGCGCCCGGCGAGACCGTGGTCGTGATCGGCTGCGGCGGCGTCGGCATGGCCGCGATCAACGGCGCGCAGATCGCCGGCGCCGGCCGCATCATCGCGGTCGACACCAATCCGGCCAAGCTGCAACTGGCGACCAAACTCGGCGCCACCGACATCGTCGATCCCCGAAACGGCGATGTGGTGAAGCAGGTGCGCGATCTCACCAATGGCGGCGTGCACCACTCATTCGAGGTGCTGGGCCGCAAGGAAACCGCCGAGCAGGCGTTTGCCATGCTGGCGCCTGGCGGCACCGCCACCATCGTCGGCATGATTCCGTTCGGCCAGAAGATCGAACTGCATGGTTTCGACTTTCTGCGCGAGCGCAAGATCCAGGGTTCGTCGATGGGCTCGAACCATTTCCGTGTCGACATGCCGCGGCTGGTCGAGTTCTACATGCGCGGCAGGCTGCATCTCGAGGACTGGATCTCGGCCAAATTGAAGCTGTCGGAGATCAACGAAGGCTTCGCCAGCATGAAGGCCGGCAAGACCGTGCGCAGCGTGATCATGTTCGATTCCTGAACGTATTTCGACGTCATGCGCGGGCTTGACCCGCGCATCCATCTAACTTCGCAAGGAACCTTTTTGCTCGAGAGATGGATTGCCGGGTCAAGCCCGGCAATGACAAGCTAACAAGATGCCCCTACCGCGAAACATGCGCCGAGACCGCGAGCCAGCGGCCGTTCCGCCTGGCCCAGCAATCGGTGTAGCGCCCGAACGCCTGCTGGCCATCCGCCGTCGTGTAGCTGGTGCGTCCGTGGATGATGGCGAAGTCGCCGAGCACGCGAATCCTGACCTCGTCGGCGACCAGGTTCCGGATCGTGACCGGCACCGCGGTCTGCTTCAGAAATCCGGCGCGGTCGACCAGCGACTTGTCGGGGTTGGAGCAATAGAAGTCCTGCGCCAGAATCTCGTCAAAGCGCCTGACGTCCGAATTCTGCACCGAGGCGACATAGTCGCGATTGAGAACCGTCAGTTCGTCGGTGTCCCTGCTCATGGTGGTGCTCCGTTGGTCTTCCCGTCAATCATCAAACAACGGCGGCGGAACGAAGCCGCCGAATTCGCGCTCGATCAGTTCGGCGAGTTTCAACGGCGTGCGGTCTTCCAGCCAGGGGCCGACGATCTGGACGCCGACCGGCAGCCCCTCCCGCGACAGGCCAGTCGGGATCGCCGTCGACGGGAGGCCCGGCAAGGTGGCGATTCCGGGCCATGCCAGTTGATCGAGATATGGATATTTCTTGCCGTCGATCTGGATGTGACGCTGCTCCTGATCGGGCGAATGATCATGCGGAAAGGCCGGCGTCGGCATGATCGGACAGATCACGGCATCGAAGCTCTCGAACAGCTCGCGCCATTGCGCGCGCAGCCGCGTTCGACCGCCGGCGGCCAGAAGCCAGTCGCGGTGACTGAGCGCGATGCCGCGCAGCCGCTCGGCCGCCAGGCTGCTGTCGTCGGCGGCGAGCTTCGCCGCCGCTTCCCTGGCGCCCGCATAGATCTCCGGCTGGAACGAGCCCGCGAGGAACGACAACAGCATCCGCATATAGAGCTGGGTCGAAGCGGCGAAATCGGGCAATAGCGGGCTCGATCGCTCGACCGCGACGCCGGCCTTGCCGAGATGGGCCGCGAGCTTCTCGATCGCCGCGCGCACGGCCGTGTCGGTCGGCAGCACCGGATCGGTGTCGATCAGCAGCACGCGGAACTTGCTCAGCTCGCCGTGGCGCGGCGGCGGCAGCGCGAGCTGGTAGCCCTTGCCGGCCTCGAGCGGGTCCGGTGCTGCGATCACGTCGAGCAGGAGCGAAAGATCGGCGGCCGACCGCGCCATCGGACCGATCACCGCGAGATCGCGGTCGAACGGCAACGGCGGCAACGGCGGCGACGTATGGCCGCGCGACGGCACCAGGGCGAAGGTCGGCTTGTGGGCATAGACGCCGCAATGAAACGCCGGCGCCCGCAGCGAGCCGCCGATATCGGAACCGAGCGAGAGCGGCCCGTAACCTGCCGCCAGCGCCGCCGACGATCCGCCGGAAGAACCGCCCGGTGTGCGGGTGAGATCGAACGGATTGTTGGTCGTGCCGTAGATGTCGTTGTAGCTCTGCCAGTCGCCGAGCGCGAGCGGCACGTTGGTCTTGCCGAGGATGACGCCGCCTGCCGCCTTCACCCGCGAGATCGATAGCGCGTCTTCGGGCGCGACGAAATTCTTCTGCGCCGGAAAGCCCCAGGTGGTGGGCAGCCCGCCGACGTTGTAGGATTCCTTCACCGTCATGGGAAGGCCGAGCAGCGCCCCGGTCTCGCCCCGCGCGCGGGCGGCGTCGGCGGCGCGGGCGGCTTCCAGACCGCGCGTGAAATCACGCACGCAGACCGCATTGATCCTGGCGTCGTGGCGCTCGATACGTCCGATGACGTCCTGCGCCAGCTCCACCGCCGAGACCTTCCCGGCCTTGAGGGCCGCCGATAGTTCGGTCGCGGTCGCGAAGCTCCATTGCGATTTTGCCAAGGCGTTTCTCCTGCTTTCGGCTTTTGTGCGGGATGATGCGGCGTTCCGCTGCCGCCTGCAAGAGCCGGCCGTTCGGATCAGATCAGGGCTGTCCTGGCAGCATCCGCTGCATGATGCGGTCGCGGTAGACAAAGACGTGAGCCAGCGCGGCCGCGACATGAATGCCGATCACCGCAAGCAGGCTCCATTCCATCGCCTGATGCAACCCGTCGATCGCCTTGCCGGCTGCCGCATTGTCTCCAGCCAGCATCGGCAGCGGCATCGCGAAAAACAATGACACCGACCAGCCGCGAAACGAGGCGAACAACCAGCCGGTGAGGGTCGTGGCCAGCACCAGCGCATAGAGCAGCCAGTGCACCGCTTCCGAACCGAGCCGCTGCCAGCGCGGGAGCGCGCTTCCGGGCGCCACCGGATGCATCAGGCGCCATGCGAAACGCATGACAATGAGCAGGAGAATGACTATTCCAAACGAAATGTGGAAGGTCATGGGCGCGCCGGGCTTCGTGTCGCGGTGAAGGTCGGGCATGAACCAGCCGATCGGATATTGCACGAGCAGCAGCGCCACGATGAGCCAGTGGAACACCTTGGCGGTGGTCCCGTATTGCAGACGATCGGTCATGACGGGCCTTATGCCAGAAGCAAGGTGATTTCCGGCAGGGGTTGTGCTCGGTTTGCGGCTAGAAATCCTCTAATCGGCGCCTATCGCCGGCGGCGTCAATCCGCGGCCAAAGCTATGCCGCGCCAATCAGGACGCCCACGGCGAGCACGATGGCGCCGCCGAGCACGATCTGGAACACCGCCTGCAGAAACGGCGTATCCATGTAGCGCGCGCGAATATAGGCGATCGCCCAGAGTTCGAAGAACACCACGACGCCGGCGATCGCCGTCGCGATCCAGAAGGCATTGGCCCATGAATCCGGAACCAGATAGGGCATGGAGTGGCCGAGACCGCCGAGCGCCGTCATGACGCCGCTGGCCGCGCCGCGCAGCCACGGCGAGCCGCGTCCGGTCAGCGATCCGTCGTCGGAAAGCGCCTCCGCAAAGCCCATGCTGATGCCGGCGCCGATCGAGGCGGCCAATCCGACCAGGAAGGTCTGCCAGTTCTGATGCGTGGCGAACGCTGCCGCGAACAGCGGTGCGAGCGTCGACACCGACCCGTCCATCAAGCCGGCGAGGCCCGGCTGCACATATTGCAACACGAAGACGCGCCGCCGGGTCTTGTCCTCGTCGGCGCGCACGCCCGGGCTGAGGATGCGGTCGGTCAACCTGGCGGCGACCTTCTCGTGGTCTTTCTCCGCCTCGGCGAGATCACCGAGCAGCCGGCGAACCCCGACATCCTGGGTTTGCTCGGCCGCCTTGACGTAGAACCGCTCGGCCTCGAATTCCATCGTCCCGACCTCCTTGCGGATGGTGTCGAGCGACAGATTCTTGGTCAGCCAGATCGGGCGGCGGCGCAAGAACCCCCGGACATTGTCCCTGCGAATCGGCGGCAGGTTCTTGCCGAAACGCTGCTCGTAGAGCTCGAGCAGCCGGTGGCGATGGCCTGTTTCCTCCTCGGCCATCTCCTCGAAGATCTTCGCCGAATCGGGATAGCGCTCCGCCAGGTCCTCGGCGAAGGTCATGTAGATGCGGCTGTCTTCCTCTTCCGCGGAGATCGCAACCGCCAGCACTTCGCGCTCGGTCAGATCGGCAAAGCTCTTCATCCGGATCGCCCCGTAGTTTAGAATAATTCTAAACTCGTATAATGACCCTGTCTGAAGCGGTCAATGACCGGTCTCCTGGCGAGCCGGGTTCCTTCGTCATGGCCGGGCTTGTTGTCCCGGCCATCCACGTCTTTCTCGTTTCGTTTCCGCAAAGACGTGGGTGCCCGGGACAAAGCCCGGGCACGACGATCTTCGCGGGTGGAACCGTTTGCCTCCGATGCCCGTTCGAGTTCCAGATGGATTGAAGGGGGCCGCCGATGGACAAGGTCAAATACCGCTTGAACGATCCGCGGCTGGCGCCGCGGCGAACCAGGCTGGAGATTCCGGGTTGGGCCGGCAGGCGCGAACCGCGCACCGATGGCTCGCGGGAACAGGTCTGGCACTGCGTTCCATTCTCGGAGGGCGCGCAATATGGAATCGAGCTGTTCTACCCCTATGCCAATGAGCTGCATGTCAGCACCAGGGACGGCAAATTGATCCTGGAGGGTGACTGGGGGCCGGCGCCCGACGGCGGATTGCAGTGGCCGCCGTTTCGAAATTTCGGAGACCAGTTTTACACCTACCAGATCCTGCTCGATCTCAAGGTCGAGAGAGGCATGGCGATCCGGACCGAACCGCACCCGCGGTTTTACACCGACCGCACCGGCACCGTGCCGATCGCGGTGCCGGCCTTGCTGCGGAATTGGTGGCCGATGATGTTCTTTGCGGTGTTCAAGGCGCCGGTCGAGGGCGGCACCCATATTTTCCGGCCCAACGAGCCGTTTGCGCAGATCATTGTGATTCCCGAGGAAGCTTCCTTCGAGCTCGAGAAGATGGGCGAGGAGGAATCGGCCGAGCGCGAGCTGCAGGCGCGCCGCATCTATGCCAGCCGGCCGACGCTATCGGCCGGAACCGAATGGACCTCGTCGACCGACACCGTGTTTGACGGCACCTACCGCCACCTTCATCGCGCCGCGAAGGAGAAAGCCCGGCAGGACTGAGCACCACAAAAAACAGGGCTCCGGTTTGACCCGGAGGTCCTGTTTCCAGTGACACGATCCGCACGACTCAATAGCGGTAGAAGCCGTGATGATGGTGGTGGTGATGGTGATGATGGTGATGATGGCGCCATCGATGCGGCATCACCACAATGCGCGGCCCACGGCGCCAGTGGTGGTGATGATGGTGGTGGTGATGGTGGTATTGCGCCAACTGGATATTTTCATCCGCTGACGCCGCCGGTCCGCTTTCATCCACCGCCTGCAGTACCTCGGCCGCGTTCGGGATAGGCTGAAGCAGCTCAGCGAAGGAATTTGCTCTCAAAACGTCGGTCGGTGCCGGACTCGGAGTTGGCGCAGCCTGCGCCGCCCCGAACGCGCCGAGCGTCGCCATCGCTCCCAACAGGCCGGCGATCTTTTTTCCCATATTGCTCTCCTCCAATCATTCGCGGGCGCATTGCCCGATAGGCTGCAACGCGGCCTGAGAGCAATGGTTCCTTTCGAGCGGTGCCCTCAGACCGGTGCGCCGCGGCCCTGCCGGTCCTTCGCCTGCCGCAGGAATTGCAGCAGCAGGCGACTGACCTCGCCCGGCTGCTCCTGCTGCACCCAATGGCCGGCACCGTCGACCAGATGACAGCCGACCATCTGGGTGCAGGCGGTCGTCTGCATCGCCTCGAACACGCCGGGGCGTTGATGGGTGCCCCAGTCCTGTCGGCCCGAGATGAAGCAGGACGGCACGTCAATGCTGCGGCCCGCATAGGTTTCGAGCTCCGCGCTGAAGGCAGCGGAAGTGCCGCAGCGATACCATTGCAGGCCACCCTGGAATCCGGTCCGGGCATATTCGCTGCTGTAGAAAGCAAGCTCGCGGTCGGGCAGCCATTGATTGGCAGCGATGGCCGCGCCGGAGGGCATTTCCGCCGCGACCGTCTCGGCCATGTTCTTCGCCAGGTCCATCACGTAATAGGTCGGAAGTTTTGCCAGCTCGCTCGCGGACCACGACTGCAGCGGATAGGGCTCGTTGTCTTTGCAGTCGGCGCTCTTGTGATGATAGTAGGCGCGCAGGAAATCATGCACGCCCTGCGGCGCCCGGTGCATGTCCGCATTCGCCTCGCGCGTCGAGTAATACCACTGGTAGTGCTTGCGCGGACGCGGCAGCGCCGCAAGCTCGCGATGGACGGGATCGTCGCGCCGCGGCGACGGCGGCTTGTCCGCCGTGTCGAACGGCAGCGGCGGCGGCCCTGCGAACGGCGCGCTCATCAGCACGACCGATCGAAACACGTCCGGCCGCACCAGCGCGCACCAGGCGGCGACCGGACTGCCGAAATCATGGCCGACCACGGCATCGACCGAGCGATAGCCGAACGCCGACACCAGCCCGATCGCGTCGCGCGCCAGATTGAGCAGCCGGAACGAATGCAGGTCGCCGTCATAGTTCGCGTCCCAGCCGGTCGTCCGGCCGTAGCCGCGCTGGTCCGGCGCGATCACATGATAGCCGGCGTCCGCCAGCGCCGGCATCACCTTGCGCCAGCTATAGGCGAGTTCGGGAAAGCCGTGCTGCAAAAGCAGGCATGGCCGGCCGCCGCTTTCGAAGCCCGCTTCCAGCACGTGCATGCGCAGCCCGTTGATGCCATCGACAAAGCGTGAGCGGATGCCGGCAGGAAGCGGAATGTCGGGGAGGTCTGTCATGGTGCAGTACTTTCGTCATGGCAGGGATGCGTGTGAGCGCGAGCGGGGAATGACGGCATTTCCGGCCCAAACCGTCATTGCGAGCGAAGCGAAGCAATCCATATCACAACAAGCGGAGGCGTAGATTGCTTCGTCGCGTGGCTCCTCGCAATGACGGCTGAGGGATCTCGGCCGCACGCGGATTCTACGCTCGCGCTACCGCGCGGCCCGGAATGACGGGCGGTGTGGGTCACGGGCTACGCCCTCGCCGGCTTCGGCCAAAAGCGGTCGCGCAGATGCCGCTTGACCAGCTTGCCGGTCGGCGTCCGCGGCAACTCGGCCTCGAAATCGATGCTGCGCGGACATTTGATCGGCGACAGATGCCGGCGACAGAACCCGATCAACTCGGCTTCCAGTTTCTTGCCGGCGCGCGCCATGTCGTGCGGCTGCACCACCGCCTTGACCTCCTCGCCCATTTCCTCGTTGGGTACGCCGAACACCGCGACATCGGCCACATCGGGATGGCTGATCAGCACGTCCTCGGTTTCCTGCGGGTAGATGTTCACGCCGCCGGAAATGATCATGTAGGACTTGCGGTCGGTGAGATAGAGAAAGCCCTCCTCGTCGAGATAGCCGACGTCGCCGAGCGTCGACCAGCCCCGCGCATTGTAGGCGCGCTGGGTCTTGTCGGGATCGTTGTGATAGGAGAACACCGGCGCGTCGGCGAAATAGACCGTGCCGATCTGTCCGATCGGCGCTTCCTGGTCGTTCTCATCGACGATCCTGACCTTGCCGACCACGGCGCGGCCGACGGTGCCGCGATGCGTCAGCCATTGCTGCGAGGTCGACACCGTGACGCCATTGCCTTCGGAGCCGGCGTAATATTCGATCAGGATCGGGCCCCACCATTCGATCATTTTCGCCTTGACGTCGATCGGACAGGGCGCGGCGGCGTGGATCGCGCCCTGCAGCGACGAGACGTCATGGCGCCGCCGCACCTCGTCCGGCAGCTTCAGCATGCGCACGAACATGGTCGGGACCAGTTGCGACTGGGTGATCCGGTGCTTCTCGACCAGCGCCAGGAATTGTTCGGCGTCGAATGATTCCATGATGATCGAAGTGCCGCCGAGCGTGATCGCCATCATGTTGAAGCGCAGCGGCGCGGCGTGATACAGCGGCGCCGGCGACAGGTAGATGCTGTCGGACGACATCCCGCACATGTCGGCACACAGAATCCGCAGGAACGGGTTCGGCAACTCGATCGGATTGTTTTCTGCCGGCCGCTTGATCCCCTTGGGCCGGCCGGTGGTGCCCGACGAATACAGCATGTCGTAACCGGCGACCTCGTCCGCGATCGGCGTGGTCGGCTGCGCGGCGGCTTCCTGGTCCCAGGAGCGAAAGCCCGGCAACGGCTCGTCGATCATGAAGAACAGCGGCGCGCCGCGCGCCTCGGTAAGCAGTCCCCTCATTTGTTCGGCGCATTTCGGCGAGGTGATGACGATGCGGGCGCCGCAGTCCCTGACGATGTAGGCGATCTCCTGCTGGGTGAGATAGCGGCTGATCGCGGTGTAATAGAGCCCGCTGCGCTGCGCCGCCCAGCAGATTTCCATGAAGGCCAGCCGGTTCTCCATCAGGAACGCAATGTGGTCGCCGGCCTCGAGTCCCAGCGCACGAAACAGATGCGCACCCTGGTTCGACAATTGGTCGAGCTCACGATAGGTGATCGCCTTGCCGCTGCCCGCCATCTGGTAGGCGACCTTGTGCGGCTGGGTCCGGGCGTGCACCGACGGATGAGTCATGGGATACCTCGAGGAGCGAATGGCGAATGGCGAATAGCGAATGGAAGGCGGGTCCGCGATCCATTCGCCACTCGCCACTCGCCATTCGCCTCTTGCTACAGCCGCTCCACGATCGTCACATTGGCCATGCCACCGCCCTCGCACATGGTCTGCAGACCGTAGCGTTTTTGGCGCTGCTTCAGCGCATGGACCAGCGTGGTCATCAGTTTGGTACCGGAGCCGCCAAGGGGATGACCGAGCGCAATGGCGCCGCCATTGACGTTGAGCTTCGCCGGGTCGGCGCCGGTGGTCTTCAGCCATGCGGTCGGGACCGAGGCGAAGGCCTCGTTGACCTCGAACAGGTCGATATCGTCGATCGACATGCCGGCCTTCTTCAGCGCACGCTCGGTCGCCGGGAGCGGCGCTTCCAGCATGATCACGGGATCGCCGCCCATCATGGTCATGTGATGGATTCGCGCCATCGGCTTGACGCCCAGTGACTTGAGGCCCTTTTCGTTGACCACCAGCACCCCGGAGGCGCCGTCGCAGATCTGGCTGGCGCTGGCGGCGGTGAGCTTGCCGTTTTCGGCGATCAGCTTGACGTTGCGGATGCCCTCGAGGCTGGCGTCGAAGCGAATGCCCTCGTCGATGTGGTGGGTATCGGTCGAACCATCGGCGCGGGTGATCTCGAGCGGAATGATTTCGTCCTTGAAGTTACCGGCCTGGGTCGCCGCAATCGCGCGCTGATGGCTCCGATAGGCGTACTGATCGAGCTCTTCCTTGGAGAGGCCGTACTTCTCCGCCATCATTTCCGCGCCGGTGAACTGACTGAAGACGATATTGGGGTAGCGCTGCTCGATATTGGGACTCTTGTAATGGCCAAAGCCGTTCTTGGCCGGCAGTGACGACGCCAGTCCCATCGGCACCCTGGTCATGGCCTCGACACCCGCCGCGATCACCACGTCCATGGTCCCCGACATCACCGCCTGCGCGGCGAAATGCAGCGCCTGCTGTGACGAACCGCATTGCCGGTCGACCGACGTGCCGGGCACGCTTTCCGGCAATTTCGAGGCCATGATCGCGTTGCGCGCGATGTTGTTGGACTGCTCGCCGGCCTGCATCACACAGCCCATGATGACGTCTTCGATCTGGTCGGGGGCCGCGCCGGAACGTTCGACCAGCGAGTCCAGCACGGAGGCGGCGAGATCGACCGGATGCCATCCCGCGAGGCGGCCTCCCTTGCGGCCTCCGGCGGTGCGTGCGGCGGCGACGATATAGGCCTCGGCCATCTCTGTTCTCCCTGGCTTTTTCGGCTCGGTGCTTGAAGGACGGGCCGGATTTAAGGGATGCCAGGTGTTTTAGTCAATCAATCAAATAACGCTTGAGTGAATGGCGAGTAGCGAATAGCGAGTAGCGAATGGCGAACGAATGAGGGCTGCCGTCTCGTCGCTCCATTCGCTATTCGCCATTCGCCATTCGCCATTCGCCGATACGTCCATCACAGAGTTTTCAGGAAAGGTTCATCCCATGCAGTTGAAAGACGTTGCCGTTCTCATTACCGGCGGAGGTTCCGGCCTCGGCGCCGCCACCGCGCGCGCCATGGCTGCCAGGGGCGCGAAAATCGCCGTGCTCGACCAGAGCAAGGAAAACGCCGAGAAAGTCGCCGCCGAAGTCAAGGGCGTCGCGGTTCACGCCGATGTCACCGACGAGGAGCAAGTCAAGGCCGGGATCGCCAGGGCGGAAAAATCCCACGGCGTCGCGCGCGTGCTGATGAACTGCGCCGGCATCGGCGGATCGCAGCGCATCGTCGGCAGGGACGGCGTCTATCCGCTCGCCAAGTTCGTGCGCGTCATCAACGTCAATCTGATCGGCACCTTCAACGTGCTGCGGCTGTTCGCCGAGCGTCTGGTCACGGCGGAGCCGATCGGCGAAGAACGCGGCGTCATCATCAACACCGCGAGCGTCGCGGCCTATGAGGGCCAGATCGGCCAGATCGCCTATTCCGCCTCCAAGGGCGGCGTCGTCGGCCTGACGCTGCCGGCAGCGCGTGACCTCGCCAGCCAGAAGATCCGCGTCAACACCATCGCGCCCGGCCTGTTCCTGACGCCGCTGCTGATGGGGCTGAACGAGGAGGCACGCAAGAGTCTCGGCGGGCAGGTGCCGCATCCGGCGCGTCTCGGCGATGCCTCCGAATACGGCAACCTCGCGGTGCATATTGTCGAGAACCCGATGCTCAACGGCGAGACCATCCGGCTCGACGGCGCCATCCGCATGGCACCGAGATAGCCGGGTTCGGGCGACCGGCGGCGCCGCGGGCGGCTCATCGCTCGCGGAAGGCGCGCGCGAGCTGATCCTTCAGCGGCTTGACCAGATAGGACAGCATGGTGCGGTCGCCGGTCTGCACGAAGGCTTCCACCGGCATGCCGGGTATCAGCCTGACCTCGCCCAATCGCGCCAGTTCTTCCGGCGGCATCGAGACGCGGATGGTGTAATAGGACTGGCCGGTGCGTTGATCGGTGTTGACGTCGGGCGAAACGCGGGTGACGAAGCCGTTCAATTCCGGCGTCGTGCGCTGGTTGAATGCCGACAGCCGCAGCAGCGTCTTCTCGCCGATCTGCAATTTGTCGATATCCTGCGGATTGACCTTGGCCTCGACCTGGAGGTCGTCGCCCTGCGGAACGATGATCATGATGGCGTCGCCGGCCGAAATCACGCCGCCGACGGTGTGAACCGTTGATTGCTCGACCATGCCGTCCTGCGGAGCGCGGATATCGATGCGCCGCAACTGGTCCTCGGCCGTGACCTTGCGCTCGACGAATTCGCCGATCTTGTCGTTGGTCTCGCGCAGATCCTTGGAGACGTCGCTGACCATATCCTTGTCGACCTGGATCACCTGCAGTTCGGTTTCGGTGATCTTGCCCTTGGCCTGGGCCCGGGAAGCGATGAATTGCGCGCGCTCGCCGGCCAGCCGGGCCGCGTCGCGTTCCAGCGTCGTCAGCCGCGTCAATTGCACGAGGTGCTGGTCGTACAGCGAGCGGACCCCGACCAGCTCCTTCTGAACCAGCGCGATCTCCTGGTCTTTCGCCGTTTCCTGCGCCTCGAGGCCGGCGATTTCCTCGTTCAACTGCACGATGCGCTCGCGTAGCTGCGCCTTCTGCCCGCTCCTTCCGGTGGTGCGGACCTCGAACAGTTTGCTCTCATTTGCCATGATGTTCTTGACGTCGGGGTCATCGGCGCGGTCGAGCAACGCGCGCGGAAACACGATCTTGCTCAATCCCTGTTGCTCGGCTTCGAGCCGCGCAGCCCGCGCCCACAATCCGTCGAGCGTCTTGGTGACGATGGCCAGGTTCGCCTTGGTGACGGTATCGTCGAGTCGGACCAGCACGTCCCCGGCCTTGACGAGGTCACCGTCGTGCGCGCGCACCTCACCGACCACGCCCCCGGTCGGGTGCTGCACCTTCTTGAGACTCGA